>NZ_BTTW01000001.1:0-334041 GCF_036245865.1 Corallococcus caeni
CGCGCAGACCGACGACTTCCACTTCCTCGCCCACCTTGATGATGCCGCGCTCCACGCGGCCGGTGGCCACCGTGCCACGGCCGGCGATGGAGAAGACGTCTTCCACCGGCATCAGGAAGGGCTTGTCGGTCGCGCGCTGCGGCGTCGGGATGTAGCTGTCCACCGCCTCCATCAGCTTCAGGATGGCCGGCTCGCCGATGTCGCTGGTGTCACCCTCCAGCGCCTTCACCGCGGAGCCGGGGACGATGGGGATGGTGTCGCCGGGGAACTCGTACTTCTTCAGGAGGTCACGCACCTCCATCTCCACCAGCTCGCGCAGCTCCGGGTCGTCCAGCAGGTCCACCTTGTTCAGGAAGACCACGATGTACGGCACGCCGACCTGGCGCGCCAGCAGGATGTGCTCGCGCGTCTGGGGCATCGGGCCGTCCGCCGCCGACACCACCAGGATGGCGCCGTCCATCTGCGCCGCGCCCGTAATCATGTTCTTCACGTAGTCGGCGTGCCCCGGGCAGTCGACGTGCGCGTAGTGGCGGTTCTTCGTCTTGTACTCCACGTGCGCCGTGGAGATGGTGATGCCGCGCTCACGCTCTTCCGGCGCCTTGTCAATCTGGTCGTACGCCAGGAACGTGGCGCCGCCCGTCTTCGCCAGCACCTTCGTGATGGCCGCCGTCAGCGACGTCTTGCCGTGGTCCACGTGCCCAATCGTTCCGATGTTCACGTGGGGCAGGCTGCGATCGAACTTTTCCTTGGACATGACTTTCCTCGAAAAATGGAGCCCTGAACCAGGATTGAACTGGTGACCTCATCCTTACCAAGGATGCGCTCTGCCAACTGAGCTATCAGGGCTTGGCGATGCACTACAACGGTTGGAGCGGGAAATGGGATTCGAACCCACGACATTCAGCTTGGAAGGCTGACGCTCTACCAACTGAGCTATTCCCGCATTGCCGAGTGGAGAGAGGTGGATTCGAACCACCGTAGGCATAGAGCCGGCAGATTTACAGTCTGCTCCCTTTGGCCGCTCGGGCATCTCTCCGGATATTCGCTTGTGGTGCTGCGTCCTGCTCTCTACCCCATCTTGCTGCGTCCCGGGCCCTTAACCGCGGCCCGTCCTACCTGGCCGGCGGCGGGATTTGAACCCGCGACCTACTGATTACAAATCAGTTGCTCTACCGACTGAGCTACACCGGCATCCATCCAGCAACTGCCCCGCCCTACCTCATCCCGAGCGGACCGTCAACCCCTCGGCAGCGACTTGAGAGGCGCGACCTTTTAGAAGCCCCCACTCTCCAAGTCAAGGAGATTGATCCGGGGTCATCAGCGGGAAGGACGGCCCCGCTGACGGGCGACCTCGTATAGCAGAATCGCGGCGGAAACCGACGCATTCAATGAACCGACCTGACCGCCCATGGGAATCCGGAGGCGGAAGTCGCAGTGCTTGAGGACGCCTTCCCTCACGCCCGCCCCCTCGGCCCCCACCACCAGCGCCAGGGGCCCGTCCAGCCGGGCACTCCACAGGGGTTCCGCGCCCTCGATGTCCGCGGCCGCGACCCACAGGCCCGCTTCCTTCAGCTGCTCCAGGGCGCGGGAGATGTTGGTGACGCGCGCGATGGGGCAGTACTCGACGGCGCCCGCGGAGGCCTTGGCCACGGTGCCCGTCACCTGCACGGCCCGGTCCTTGGCCAGGACGACGCCGTGGGCTCCGAGCGCGTGCGCCGAGCGGATGATGGCGCCCAGGTTGTGCGGATCCTGGATTCCGTCGAGCACGACGACCAGCGCGGGCTGCCCCTTGGCCTTCGCCGCGTCGAGCACGTCCTCCAGTTCGACGTACTGGAAGCCGCGCAGTTCGGCGACGACGCCCTGGTGCACGCCGCCTTCCGCCATGGACGTCAGCCGCTCCCGGCCGACCTTCTCCACCCGGACGCCCGCGTCCCGCGCGCGGCTGAGCAGCTCGCCCGCGGCCTTGGCGCCCACCTGCCCGTCGACGATGAAGAGGCGCTCCACCGCGTCCGGGTGGGCGCGCAGGGCCTCCAGCACGGGGTTGACGCCATGGACGTAGCGCGGGGCTTCATGGCCGCCGCGGTCGCCACCGGAAGGCTTGGGGGAGCGCTCTCGCATGGGAATTACTGGACCTCCACGGGCAGCGAGAAGGTCTTCTTCTGACGGGCGCAGATCTTCTCCGTGCAGATGAAGAAGGTCAGCGTCGCGTCCAGCGTGCCCTTGCCGGCGGACACCGCGGTGAAGGGGACCTCGAAGCGCGGATCCACGAACTGCTGGCCGGCGGCCTTCTTCGCCACCGACTGTTCACGGGTCAGCGTCTTCTGGGCGGGCGTCAGCTGCTTGCCCGTCAGCTCCAGCTTCAGCGGGGCCTCGTCGGAGACGTGGGCGCCGGGCTTCGACTTGATGGCGAGCACGAACGTGCCCTGCCCTCCGGCCTTCACCTGCGTCGACGTCCCCTCGGTGGTGACTTCATAGAGGGTGGCGGGATCCACGTCCTGGGCCAGCACCGGCGCGCCGACGAGCGTCAGCAGCAGGGGGGCCAGGGTCGGGAGGCGGCGGGGGCTGGGCATGGGTGTCTCCAGGAAGGCGGCGTTCGTATACCGGGGCTTCGGACGCGCGGGGAGCGCTTTCTCTTCTAACTCCGCGGCACGTTCACCTTCACGGGCCCCTTGCGCTCCGGCGGCGGGAGCAGGGCCTGCGGCGTCTCCAGGGCGGCGCTCCAGACGGGGGTGGCGCCGGCGACGAGGGCCTCCGCGCGCTCGATGATGGGGGTGGCCAGGTCCATGCCCGTCGCGGCCTCCATCTCCAGGAGGGCGGGCGAGCTGTTCACCTCGAAGACCTTGGGGTGCCCCTGGACGTCCAGGATGTCCACCGCGGCCACCTCCAGGCCCACGAGCCGGGCGACCTTCTCCGCCGTGGCGCGGTGGCCAGGGGACAGCGTCAGGGCCTCCAGCCGGGCGCCCCGGTTCAGCGTGTGCGAGAGACGGCCGGGGCGCGGCTTGCGCAGCACGCCAGCGATGGCCTGTCCGCCCACCACGAGGACGCGCACGTCCTGGCCGGTGCTCCTCACGTACTCCTGCATGACGAGGTTGTGCCCCAGGCCGAGCACCGCCTCGAGCGCGGCCTCCAGCGACTGGAGGCTCTCGCAGACCATCACGCCGTGCTTCTCCTGCCCCTGGAGGAGCTTCACCAGTACGGGCACCCCGCCCACGAGCCCGACCATCTCCTTGAGGTGGGCCGCGTCCCGGGCCATCACCGTGGCGGGGATGTCGATGCCGTGGGCGGACAGGAGCTGGAGCGCGCGCATCTTGTTGCGCGACTGCGCGATGGCCTGGGCGTGGTTCACCAGGGGCACGCGCGCCAGACCGAACTGGTTCACCACCGCGAGCCCGTACGTGCTGATGGACTGGGCGATGCGTGGGATGACGACGTCGGTGGGCGTGAGCTTCTTGCGGTCGTAGAGCAGGGTCGCCTGGCTGCCCCCGTCCAGATGCATCTGCACCCGGAGCGGGTTGAGCACGCGGACCCGGTGCCCCCTCGCGCGTCCTGCCTCGACGATCCGCCGCGTGGACGAGATGGAAGCGGAACGCGAGAGGACGGTGATTTTCATGGCGGAGGCGACCGGCGGCGAGGACCCTATAATCCCCGCCTCCGCCCGCGTAAAGCCGCCTCCGCCTGCCTGCCGGCTTAGAGCTTGCGGATGGCGCGCACTTCGACGCTGACCGGGTCTTCCGGACGCGACGACTCCAGCTTCGCGCAGGCGCTGCCGGTGAACCGCACGCCCCCCTCTTCCAGCGACCAGGTGTCGGGGCCCGCGAGCGTGCGCTCGCCGTCAATGTAGACGACGATGAGCTTTTCATTGGAGGGCAGCTGGCTCTTCTCAAGCGGAGTGAAGCACGGCTCGCCCGGGAGGATCTGCTCGCTGATGCTCTTCAGCGCGCTCGCCAGTTCCTCACGATTGCCCGCCTGGTAGAACGAGCGACCGCACAGGCCGGCCGCAACGTCACAGGTATCACCCGCGCCGCAATCAATGCTGGCCTTGCAGGTACGCGCGAAGCCGCCCGTGAGCGCCATCTCGTTGAGCACCGCGGGACCGTCGCCCGAGGACGTCTCCGCGCCGAAACCGATGACGATGGTCTTGATGCCGTTGCTCTTCAGCGCCGCCACCTCCGCCACGGAGGCGTTCTTGTCGAGGCAGCCCCGCTTGTAATAGGGGCTCTGCTGCACCGTGCACTGCGACGCCGACGCGAGCGTGCAGCGGCACTCCGGCATGCTGCCGTTGTACTCGTTGAACTCGTTGCAGTTGGGCAGACCGTCGGTGAGCAGGATGACGATCTGATCGCGTTCCTGGGAGTTGGGCGTCAGGAGCGTGCCCGCGAACTTCAGGCTTCCGCTCGTCGGCGTACCGCCCTTGGGCCGGTTCGCGCCCGCGTTGGGGATGGCCTGCAGCTTCGCGTTGACCTGGAGCGCGTAGTTCTGGAGGTCCTCGTCCGAGTCCAGGTCGACCGGGATGACCGCGCGGACGCTCTCACCCGAGGTGGCGGCCGCGCACAGCTGCGCCGCGCTCGGCGTCGTCGCGGTGGTGGGCGCCGGATAGGTCGTCAGGCCGAAGCGGACCAGCTTGCCGCTCTCCGAGAGGAAGGGGCCCATGGCGCCCTGGAGCTCCGACCAGCGCGTGGGGCACTTGGACGTGTCGCAGGGAAAATCCTCGGCACAGGTGAAGGTGCGGCCCTGCTCGTCCTTGAGGTCGCACACGCGCTGGCCGTTGACGACCAGGTCCTTGTTGACCGGCTCTGTCATCGAGCCGGAGATGTCCACCAGCAGCATGACGTCCGGCTTGCTCTTGCGAGCGGTGATCACCGACTCCACGGTGGTCTGGGCGATCGCGAGCGGATCCACCGGCTCGAAGTCATAGGTCTGACAGCCGGCCATCACGGCAACACCGAGCATGCCGGCCAGCAGTGCGCTCAGGGGGGTCGACTTGGCGCGCATAGGCTTTGAGGATTTCCTTCCAGGGGGGGAACAACGGACTGCGAATGCCGCAGCGTAACGCGTGGAAGCCCGCCGAGGCTACAGCGACTCGCGGCAGGCAGGTTCCATTCAGGTAGTGCTGCCAAGTTGCAACGTCAGGCGATCCCCGAGGGCAGGTTCGTTTCCCCTGTCGGACATCCGCCTCCTCCTGGAGGGGGCCCGCTCACAGCGTGAGGACGCGGGCGCCTTCGGTCAGCCTCCAGATGGAGGCCAGGCCCATGACGTCGTCCAGCGTGCCGTGCAGTTCCTGGGGCGAGAGGCCACAGATGCGGACCGTCGTGTCGCAGGCCACGAGCTTCGCGCCCAGGGCGCGAGCCTCCTCCAACATGCGGGCCGGGGTGGGGACGTTGAGCCCTTCGGCCCGGGCCACCTCGGTGCGCTCGCGCTCGCTGTGCGCCAGGCCGAAGCCGCCCCGGACCAGCTGACGGAGGGCCTCGAAGGCGAAGACGAAGTAGACGTCGTCGCCCATCGCGGCGGCGGTGATGCCCATGGAGGCCGCCTGATAGGCGGGCTCGTACGTGGCGTGCTGGAGGAAGAAGAAGACGCGTCCGGCCATGGTGGACCGACCTTAGCGTTATCGAGTCCGGACCGGCAGCCGTCGTATAACAGGGCTCCCCTTCCCCACCGGGAGCCCCGCATGCCGAGCCAGCCGTCCCGCCCCCGCGGTGTTCGTCCCTCGCCGGTCCCGTCTCTTCACGCCGCGCCACGGTGGAGGGCCCTGGCCGGTCTCGCCGTGCTCGCGGGCGCGGGGCCCGTGTCCGAAGCGGCTCCGGTCCGCACGACCGCCGCGGTGGTCCGGGCTTCCGCGCCCACGTCCCCGAGCGCCGTCGCTCCCGGGCCGCTGCGCACGGAGGCACTGGGGCTGCTCGCGCAACCGAACGTGGCGCCGGAGACGGCGTGGCGCAGGCTGGGGCCGGAGATCGTTCCCGTGCTCGCGGCGCTGGCTGAGGACATGAGCATCCCAGACGCGCAGCGGATGCGGGCCGTGACGGCGCTGGCGGGCGTGGAGGCTCCCCAGGCGGGACAGACGCTCCAGGCGATGCTGGAGGATCCACACCGCCCTTCGGATGTCCGCTCGCAGGCCGCCGCCGCGCTGGGCCAGCGCCTGGGGTTCGAGGCCGTGAAGACGCTGCAGGCCCGGCTGGAAGACCACGACCTGCGGATCCGCGAGGCCGTGGCCCAGGCGCTCGGACGGCTGGGCGGTCAGCAGGTGCGCGAGGTGCTGGAGGAGCGGCTCCCCCTGGAGGACGTCCCCCAGGTGCGTGAAGCACTCCAGCAGGGGCTCACGCTGGCGGAGCCCTGAGCCGGGCGCCGGGCATGGCGGGGACGGTCGCCCTGGTGGAGTGCTCGGGGCTCGCGTCGGGCGGGGCCTTCCGTTAGATGGGAGGCCATGCGCCCCACCGTCCTTCTTTTCGACATCGATGGAACCCTCGTCACCACTGGCGGCGCCGGTCGCCGCGCCATGGGCCTGGCCTTCGAGCAGCTCCACCGGCGGCGCGACGCGTGCGACGGCTTCAGCATGTCCGGCATGACGGACCGGGCCATCGTCCGCAAGGCGCTGGGCATCATCGGCCAGCCCGACACCGAGGACGCCATCAGCGCGGTCATCGACGCGTACGTCGCCCAGCTGGGCCTGGAAGTCCCCAAGGTCGATGCGCGCGAGTACCGACTGCACCCGGGCATGCGCGAGGCGGTGCTGGAGGCTCGCTCGCGGTCGGGCTTCGCGGTGGGCCTGGGCACCGGCAACGTGCGCGCGGGCGCCAAGGTGAAGCTGGACCGCGTGAACATCCACGACCAGTTCGCCTTCGGCGGCTTCGGCTGCGACTTCGAGGACCGCGTGGCCCTCATCCGGCACGGCGCGAAGGCCGGGGCGGCGCAGCTGGGCCATCCCCTGGAGGCGTGCCGGGTGGTGATCATCGGCGACACGCCCAAGGACGTCGCGGCCGCCAAGGGCATTGGCGCGGAGACGATTGGCGTGGGCACGGGCAACTTCACGCCCCAGGCGTTGATCGACGCTGGCGCCGAGTGGGCCTTCGCGGATTTCTCCGCCCCTGGAGCCATGGAGGCCCTGCTCGTCGGACGGTGAAGGTGTGGTATCTCCGCCGCCCCTCCGAGGAGTCGTTCACGCATGTCGTCCACGCTCGAATCCTATGAGCTGATCCGCTTCGCCGAAGCCTTCGAGGCCCGACTCGCCACGGCGGAGGAGATGGTCGTCGGCAGGCCGGGGCTGGAGGCCGAGAAGCAGTGGCTGGCCTCCGCGCTGGAGCGCCTGCGCGAGGCCCGCGAGCCGGCGGCCGGCCTGCTGGAGCAGGTGAAGGACCTGCCCGAGCTCGACGAGGCCCGGGAGGAGTTCTCGTTCGATCAGCAGGGCCGCTGGGTGGATGCGCTGGAGAAGCTGCACGCCGGCATCACCTTCACCGCCAGCAGCCGCGCGCCCGTCATCGAGGCCCTCTTCCCGCATCTCAAGTTCCCGCAGCTGCGCCGGGCCCCCGTGGAGCTGGTCAACGAGTACGCCACGTCGTACGAGCGGCGGCTCAAGAGCGCCTACGTCACCCGCATCTTCTCCCGCGATGACTTCGCGATGGTCCGCCCCGTCGTGGATCAGGTCGCCGCGACGTTCGCCGCGTGGAACGCGAGCCTGTCCCCCACCCCGCTGCCCCCGGAGCAGGAGGCCGCCCTGCGCGAGGCGCTGGTGGCACTGGGGCGGCGCCTGGACGTGGCGCTGCGGCAGGGGCGCCTGCTCGCGGAGGCCGCGCTGGTTCCCGTGCCGGGGGTCTTCGAAGCCGCGGGCCTCACCCTCAAGCCCCGGAAGCGCGCGGGCAAGTCGCTCGCGCTCTCCGCCGAGGAAGGCGCCTCGGACCTCTTCGGAGAGGAAGGCGACTCCGGCCAGGACGAGGCGTTCGATGGTGCCGAGGGTGTGGAGTCTTCCGGGGACGACGCGATGGAGGCGGCTCCCGCCGACGTCGAGGCCCAGGAGCCCCTGGAGGAGGCCGCCGAGCAGGAGGCGGGGAGCGTCGAGACTTCGGACCGTGGAGCCGCGGAGGTCCCCGCTGCTCCGGAACCCGTCGCCTCCGAGCCTCCCGTCGTGGCGCGTCCTCGACGGGGCCGGCCTCCGAAGAACGGGGCTCCAGCTCCAGAGACCGCGCAGGCGGAGGCTCCTTCGGAGGCCCCGGCTTCCGGTGCTCCGGAGGCCGTGCGTCCCAAGCGTCGCAAGAAGACCGACCCGTCCGAGGCTGGCACGCCTTGAGACCCGACGCGCGGTGAGTCCCCCGCCGTGAAGAGGAACCCGGACATGGCGGACGTCGCCCTTCCCATCGATCCCCTCCTGCCCGACATCGTTTCCACGCTCCGGAGCTCGCGGTCGCTCGTGCTGGAGGCGCCTCCTGGCGCGGGCAAGACGACCCGCGTTCCCCGCGCGCTGCTGGAGGCAGGGCTGGGCGCGGGCAAGGAGATCGTCGTCCTCCAGCCCCGGCGCCTGCCCACCCGGCTCGCCGCGCAGCGCGTGTCCGAGGAGATTGGCGAGCGCGTGGGCGAGACCGTCGGCTACCAGGTCCGCTTCGAGGACGTCCGCGGGCCCAAGACGCGCATGTCCTTCGTCACCGAGGGCGTGCTCGGGCGCCGCCTGCTCACCGACCCCACCCTGCGCGACGTGGGCATCGTCGTGCTCGACGAGTTCCATGAGCGGCACCTGTCCGCGGACATCTCGCTCGCGCTCCTGCGGCGGCTGCAGGAGACGGCCCGCCCCGACCTCAAGCTCGTGGTGATGTCCGCGACCCTGGAGGCCGAGCCCGTCCGCGCGTACCTGGGCGGCGCCCCCTCCCTGCGCTCCGAGGGCCGCCGCTTCGACGTCAGCGTCGAATACCTGTCCGCTCCGGATGAGCGGCACCTGGATCAGCAGGTGCTCTCCGCGCTCAAGCGCCTGTTCACCCAGGGCGTCGACGGCGACGTGCTCGTGTTCCTCCCCGGCGCAGGGGAGATCCGCCGCGCGCGCGACACCTGCGCGGAGTTCGCCGAGCGCCACGACGCGGACGTGCTCCCGCTCCACGGCGACCTCTCTCCCGCGGAGCAGGACCGCGCCGTGCGCCGCAGCTCGCGCCGGAAGATCATCCTGTCCACCAACGTCGCGGAGACGTCCGTCACCATCGACGGCGTCGCGGTCGTCATCGACAGCGGGCTTGCGCGCGTGGCGTCCCACTCGCCGTGGTCCGGCCTGCCGCAGCTCAAGCTGGGCAAGGTGAGCCGTGCCTCCGCCATCCAGCGCGCCGGCCGCGCGGGCCGCACCCGGGCCGGGCACTGTGTGCGCCTCTACACCCAGCACGACTTCGACGGGCGGCCTGATCAGGAGGCGCCGGAGATCCGCCGCACCGACCTGGCGGAGACGGTGCTCGCCCTGCGTGCCTCCGGCGTGAAGGACCTGACGGCGTTCCCGTTCTTCGAGCCGCCCCCTGCTCCCGCGCTGGAGGCGGCGGAGACGCTGCTGCGCCGGCTGGGCGCGGTGGACGCGAAGGGCCAGGTGACGGACGTGGGTCAGCGGCTCCTGCGCTTCCCCGTCCACCCGCGACAGGCCCGCGTCATCGTCGAGGGCGAGCGCCGGGGCGTGGGCGCGGATGCCGCCGTGCTCGCGGCCCTCATGGGCGAGCGGGACATCCGCCGCGAGGCCCGGGCCAACCTGGGCGGCGGTGGCCGCGCGTCCGCGCTCGTCAGCGGCCCGTCCGACCTGCTGGAGCTCCTGGAGCGCTTCCGCGAGGCCGGCCGTTCAGGCTTCGCCTCCGGCCGCATGCAGTCGCTGTCGCTGGACGCGGGCGCGGTGCAGTCCGTGGAGCGCGTGCAGAAGCAGCTGCGCCGCGCGGTGCGCGAACAGGGCTCGAAGCCCGGACGCCCCGAGGACGTGGAGCAGGCCCTGATGCTCAGCGTGCTCGCGGGCTATCCGGACCGCGTGGCCCGCAGGCGGCGGCCCCGCTCCCCCGAGTTGCTCATGTTCGGCGGCGGCACCACCAGCCTGTCCGAGTTCAGCGTCGTCCAGGACGCGGAGCTCATGGTGGCCGTGGATGCCGAGGAGCGCCCCGGGCGCGGCGCCGTCGTGCGACTGGCCAGTGCCGTGGAGGCCGAGTGGCTGCTGGACCTCTACCCGGACGCGCTGGAGGAGGTGGACACCCTCCAGTGGAACCCGGACTCGCGCCGCGTGGAGCGCCTCACCCGGCTGGCCTACGGCAACCTCATGCTGGAGGAGACACGCACGCCCGCCCCTCCGTCGGAGGAGGCCGCGCGCGTGCTGGCAGAGGCCGCGCTGGCCGCGGGCCCGGAGCGCTTCGCGGAGCCGGAGGCGCTGGAGCAGTGGCGCACGCGCGTGGAGCTGCTCGGCAAGGCGTTCCCCGAGGCGGGCTTCCCCACCGTGGACGCGGCCTTCATGCGCGACGCGCTGGCGTCCCTGTGCGTGGGCGCGCGCAGCTTCTCCGACCTGGAGGGCGTGTCGCTGCTGGATGCGCTCTATGCGCGCCTCACCTCCGAGCAGCAGCGCCTGCTGGCGAACCACGCCCCGGAGCGCGTCACCCTGCCCGGTGGGCGCGGCGTGAAGGTGCACTACGAGCCCAACAAGCCACCCTGGGTGGAGTCACGGCTGCAGGACTTCTTCGGGATGGCGCAGGGGCCCAGCGTGGGCGCGGGCCGCGTGCCGCTGGTGCTGCACCTGCTGGCCCCCAACATGCGCGCCGTGCAGGTGACGACCGACCTGGCGGGCTTCTGGGAGCGTCACTACCCGGCGATCCGCAAGGAGCTGTGCCGCAAGTACCCGCGGCACTCGTGGCCCGAGGATCCGCGCCACGCCGAGCCGCCCGCGCCCCGTCCTCCGAGGCGCTGAAGGCGGCGGGACTACAGCCGCTTGTGCATCTCCAGGTGGTCGATGCCGGCCTCGTCGAAGACGGCGCCGACGGGCTGGTAGCCGTGCTTCTTGTAGAAGTCGAGCGCGTAGAGCTGGGCGTGCAGCATGATGCCCGTCACGTTGCGGCGGCGCGCCTCCTCCTCCAGCGACGTGAGGAGCAGCGAACCCACGCGGGCCTTGCGGTGCGACTGGAGCACCGCCATGCGACCAATCTGGCCCCACGTCCCGCTCTGTCCGGCGGGCGGCTCCGGCAGCTTCACCAGACGCCCCGTGCCGATGGCGTGGCCGCCCTGGATGGCGAGCACGTGGTAGGCGTGGGCGTCCTCGGCGTCGCGCTCGATGCCCTCGGGCACGTGCTGTTCCTCGATGAACACCACCTCGCGGATGGCGAGGGCCTGCATGAGCTCCGCCTCGTCCTTGATGTGGGCGATGGTGACGGGTGCAGGGGAGGTCTCGGGGGGCGTCGGCATGGCTCCGGGCAAGGTACACAAAAGGCCGCGCCGCCAACAGGCGGAAAAAACCACCCGCCTTCCGGCCTGGCGCGCCTCCCACGCGGTCGCTCCGTCCCCTGCCTCCTGGCGGGGAGCGGCCTGTCGCGAATGCCCCGCCGCATCGGGTCATCCGGTTGCAATTGCCCTCCTACGTCGGGCGGTCCCGAAGGCCTCCACTCAGCGCGTGGGCGCGGCCGCTCGGAGGAGGCTCACCCCGGGGAGGGCATGGTAGGGTTCAGGGCGATGCGTACCCGAGCCCTGTTCGCCCTGTCCGTGGGCCTGCTGTCGACGCCCGCGCTCGCCCAGAAGGAGTTCTTTTTTGGAACGGGAGAGCCGCCCGTGTTCCGCGAAGCGGACATGGACAAGCGGTTCCTCCGCTCCCGCGTCAATCAGGCCCTGGTCCAGGGGACGAGCGACGCGAACTGCGCCCAGCTGGTGGGCGCGCTGCTCACCATCGTGGGCGAGTCCGCGCCGTACCTGCACAAGCGCGACGAGAACTTCTACCTGGACCCGGTGTTGATCCAGGCGCTGGGCACGCAGCTGTCCACGCCGCGCTTCCCCGCCAACATGTTCCTGGTGTCGATGATGCGCCGCGTGCTCATCGACAAGAAGCTGCCGGCGGAGTGGATGCAGACGGCGGTGGCGCTCGCGCCGTACTACCCGCCGCTCGACCTGAGCAAGCTGCGCTTCATCGCGGACGGCGTGAAGCCCGTGGACAGCTTCTTCTTCACGCTGCCCGCCATCCTGGAGCGCTACGACGTGGAGGTCCTCAAGGCCAACGCCATGGCGGCCAGCGTGGCGGACGCGAAGTTCCGCGACGACTACCTCGACAAGGAGGTGGCCTTCGCGGGGCTGGAGTTCATCGACGCGAAGCTGGAGAAGCCCAAGAAGCGAAGCAAGAAGGGCCCTCCGCCCGAGCCGCCCGCGCTGATGGCCCGGCTCGTCTACTACCTGCCGGATCCGGGCAACGACGGCCTGCTGTCCGGGCTGAACTTCGGCAAGCCCAAGGTGCGGCCCGCGGTGAACATCACGGCGCGGCTGAATGAGGACCAGTACACGGCGCTGACGCAGCTGCCGAAGGGCTCGCGCGTGCTGCTGCGCGGCCGCTTCTGGGAGTACCGCAAGCAGCTCAAGGAGCTGGAGGTGCGCGACGCGTACCTGTTCCAGGACCGGGACTGGGCCCAGAACCCCGCGCTCGCGGACCCCAACGCCGTGGCGGCCTGTCCGCTCGCGTTCAACGACCTGACGGGCACCGCGCCCGTGCAGCCGGGCGGCTTCGGCGGCAAGCGCTAGCAGCGCGCCGTCCCGCGTCCCGCACACCCATCCCGGGGGCGGCACCCCTGCCGTGCCGCCTCCTTCGCGCCCTCCTCCCGGGAGCGCGTCCCGCCTGATTGGCACGGCCGCTGCTCATGCCCGCGCATCCCTTGCGCGCGAGGCATGCCATGAAGGTCGAAGGTCAGGACGCTCCTGCCGGTCACGAGAAGGTCCCCGAGCAGAAGGACGCGTTCAAACAGGCCCTCCAGCGGACCTCCGGACGGCCCGACGCCCCGCTCCATCCCGGGGCCCGCCGTGAGCCGGTGACACCGGGAATCGCTCCGAAGGCCGGGGCCCTTCGTCCTCCCGGTGGTCCTGGGACGGGACCGGCGGTGCGCGCCACGCCAGCGCTTCCCGGCGTCCGTGCATCAGGGGCCATCCTCTCGATGACGCGCAGTGCGCTGGGGAGCCCGGAGACGCTCCGGCAGGCCCGGCAGGGCATGCACGTGGAGGCGCAGCGGCTGGGGACGGTGCGCCAGGAGGCACTGTCGGAGGGAGGGACGCAGGCCTCCCACCGCGCGTCGGAGCTGCTGGCCCGGGAGGTGGAGCGCTCGTTCCGCGCCGAGCCGCGTCCGGTGCCGCCTCCCCTTCCCTCTCCCCTGCGTGACGACCGTTCCTCGGAGGGCCTGGCGCGTGCCTCCACCGTTGAAGGTCCCCGCGCGGCGAGCGGATCCGCAGAAGGTGCCGGCCCGGCCAGTCCCCCCGTCGCGCAGGTCGAGTCCACCCTGGCGCTCATCGAGAAGATCGAGGTCTTCGTGAAGTCCCAGCGGCCGGCGCTGGGCCTGAGCCTGCGCGGGCCGCTGGAGGCCACCGTGGAGGTGGAGCGCACGGGGCCGCGCGAGGTGGCGCTGCGCATCCAGGGGCGGCACGGGCCCGTCCCCACCGAGGACGTGGCGCGGCTGCGCGACGCGCTGGAGGCCCGGGGGCTGCGGCTCAGCGTCCTCCAGGTGGGGTGAACGTCCGGCGATGCCCCCTGCCTGTCAGCCGCCACGAACGACGAAGGCCCTCACGCCAGGGGGCGCGAGGGCCTTCACCACGACGGGCACGCTCGGACGCGGCCCGCGATTACTTCCCGGGCGCGGTGTTCAGCTCCGCGCGCTTGCCCTTCTTGTCCTTGTACTCCTCGGCCTCGGGCAGCGCGGCCTTCTTCTCCGCGATGTTGGGCCACTTGGCGGAGAAGTCCGTGTTGAGCTTCTTGTACTCCGACCACTCCGAGGGCAGCTCGGTCTCGGGGAAGATCGCCTTGGTCGGGCAGACGGGCTCGCAAGCGCCGCAGTCGATGCACTCGTCCGGGTGGATCACGAGGAAGTTCGCACCCTCGTAGAAGCAGTTGACCGGGCACACCTCGACACAGTCGGTGTACTTGCACTTGATGCAAGGCTCGGCGACGACATAGGCCATGTTGATCTCTCCTCTGTGCGGTATTCCGCGCGTCCGTGGCCGCGCACAGTAGATGGTTGCGGCCGGGCTTGGCACCCTGAATTTAGGGCCTCCCCCAGCCTCGTTCCCAGGTCAGCCCAGCAAGCCCTGCGCCCGGAGCAGCTCCGCGACGAGGATTGCGCCCTTGGCGGCCCCCATCTTCGTGTTGTGGGAGACGAGGACGTACTTGAAGCCGTTCTCCAGCACACCGTCCTCGCGGATGCGACCCACCGTGGTGGCCATGCCGCCGTGGGTGTCCCGGTCCATGCGGGGCTGGGGGCGGAACGGGTCATCCAGCACTTCGATCCACCGGGGCGGAGCGGACGGCAGGTCCTTCGCCACCTGGGCGCCCTGCCATTCACGCATCGCCTGGGTGACCTCCGCCACGCTGGCCTTCTTCCCGAGCGACACGAAGACGGACTCGGTGTGGCCCTCCAGGACGGCGACCCGGGTGCAGGTGCAGGAGATGCGCACGTCGTGCGGGGTGAGCGCCGCGCCCGCGGGGTTGAGCGCCCCGAGGATCTTCTTCGTCTCCACCTCGACCTTGTGCTCCTCCTTGGGGATGTAGGGCACGACGTTGTCGAGGATGTCCAGGCCGATGACGCCGGGGGAGCGCCCCGCGCCGGACATGGCCTGGAGGCTGGTCATCAGCACGGCCTTCACGCCGAAGCGCTCGGCCAGGGGGGCCAGCGTCACGGCCAGGCCGGTGGTGGTGCAGTTGGGGATGGGGACGATGAAGCCCTTCCACCCGCGCTGCCGGCGCTGCTCGTTGATGAGCGGGGCGTGGGCGGCGTTGACGGGGGGGATGAGCAGGGGCACGTCCGCGTCGTAGCGGAAGGCGCTCGCGGCGGAGAACACCGGGATGTCCCGGGCCAGGCGCGGCTCCAGTTCCCGCGCGACGTCCGCCTCCACGGCGGAGAAGGCGATGTCGTAGTCCTTCGCCTGGACGGCGTCGCCGCTGACCACGGTCATGCGGGCGATGGCCTCCGGCAGCGGCTCCGGGACGAACCAGGCCAGCATGCCGTTGGAGGCGCGCAGGGCGTCCGCGTACGTTTTTCCCGCGGAGCGGGGCGAGGCGGCGAGCCCGGTGAGCTCGATGAACGGGTGGTCCTTCAGGGCAGCGATGAACTGCTGACCCGCGAGTCCGGTGGCGCCAATGAGCACGGCGCGAAGCTTGGCCATCGTGGGGAGTCTCCGGTGGGGGCGGCAGGGCGCTCCTTACACCGTTTCACGACGCGCTGCATCCGCCGCTCAACGGTGGGCGTGGGAGGAGGCGCGCGCGTGGCGTTCCGTGGGGTAGCCCCCCGTCACCCAGGCGTGGAGTCCGCCCGCGAGGCAGACGGCGTTGCGCCCCCTCAGGCGCAACACGCGGCACACGCGGCGGATGTCCGCGCAGTCCTGGGTGGTGCCGCACAGGACGATGAGCTCGTCGTCCGGCAGCATCGCCAGGTCCCGGGCGATCTCCGAGGCCGTCATGCGCAGCGCGCCGGGGATGTGGATCTCGAACCGCTCCCAGTCCATCGCGTCGCGGCAATCCAGGACGAGCACATCCTCGTCCCCCAGACGCATGAACAACTCATCGCAAATGATGGTGGGCTCCACCGGGACCTCCCCGAGGCGACAGGCTCCATCGAACATGAACCGGAGCGCCTTTTCCCCTCTTCCCGCCCGCCTGCCCGCCTGCTTCCAGGAGGTTCCCGGGGCTCAGAGCCCCAACTGCTTGGCGATGATCTCGTTCATCACCTCGCTGGTGCCGCCGCCGATGGGGCCCAGCCGCGCGTCGCGCCAATGACGCTGGATGTCGTACTCCATCATGTAGCCCGCGCCGCCGTGGAGCTGGAGGCACTCGTCGGCCACGCGGCAGCACGTCTCCGTCGCGACCTTCTTGGCCATGGAGGTCTGCGCGACGGCGTACTCGCCGGCCACGTGCAGGCGCAGCGCGTGGTAGGTGAGCTGTCGCGCGCATTCACGGGCCGTGTAGAGGTCCGCCAGCTTGTGGCGCACCACCTGGAAGCCGGCCAGCGTCTGCCCGAAGGCGCGGCGCTGCTTCACGTGCTCCAGCACCGTCTCCAGCATGTCGTCCATGGCGCCCACCGCGCCCAGCGCGAGCGACAGGCGCTCCCACTGGAAGTTGCCCATGATCTGCGAGAAGCCCTGGTTCTCCACGCCCAGCAGGTTCTCCGCCGGCACGCGGCAGTCCTCGAAGAAGAGCTCCGCGGTGTCGGACGCGCGCCAGCCCACCTTTTGGAGCTTGCGCCCCACGCTGAAGCCCGGCGTGCCCCGCTCCACCACCAGCATGGACAGGCCCTTGTGGCCGCGCGACGGGTCGGTCTTCACCGCCAGCACCACGAAGTCCGCCCGCACCCCGTTGGTGATGTACGTCTTGGAGCCGTTGACGACGTAGTGGTCGCCGTCGCGGCGGGCGGTGGTGCGCAGCCCCGCCACGTCCGAGCCGGCGTCCGGTTCGGTGATGCCCAGGGCGCCCACCTTCTCCCCCCGGATGGCGGGGGCCAGCCAGCGCTGCTTCTGGGCCTCCGTGCCGAACAGGTGCACGGGGCCGGTGGCGATGGTGAACTGCCCGCCCAGCCCCGCGGCCACTCCGCCGGAGCCGCAGCGGCCCAGCTCCTCCAGCAGCACCGCCTCGTACAGCTCTCCGGCGGCCGTGCCCCCGTAGGCCTCCGGGTACTTCAGGCCCAGGAAGCCCAGCTCGCCAAAGCGGGTGAACAGCTCCCGGGGGAACTCCTCGCGGGCCTCCCACTCGGCGGCGAACGGGCGCAGCTCCTTGTCCACCACCGCCCGGACGGTACGCCGGAAGGCGTCGTGCTCTTCCTGGAAGACCCCATGGCCCTGCAGCATCGTGTGCTCCCTCGCTCGGTGGTGTCCGACATCCCGCGCCGCATGGTACCGGGACGAGAAGCGGGGCTGGATGGTGTTGCTTCCTTGACCGGCTCCTACGGGGCTGCGTATAACCCCGGCCCCAATCGCTTCCGGCGCCATAGCCAAGTGGTAAGGCAAAGGTCTGCAAAACCTTCATTCCCCGGTTCGAATCCGGGTGGCGCCTCACAGAAAAAGGCCCGATGCGGAACTCCGCATCGGGCCTTCTGTTTTTCCGGGGGTGCCTTCCCGGGTGGGGCCTAGCAGCCCATCTCCACCGCGCCGATGTCCGGGCCGGCGCCGCAGAAGGGCTGTCCCTGGTCCTGGCCCTTGTCCTGGGCGGCCGCCGACGGGGCGAAGGCCTCCGACACCGTGACGTCACCGCCGTTGGAGGTGGTGTCCCCCGTGGCGGCCTTGAAGGCGTCCAGGGCCTGGGGCTGGCCGTTCTTCATGAACTGCGTGCTGGCCGGGTAGAGGTTGGAGCCCATCTTGAGGCCGGGGGCCTGGCCGCCCACGTCCACGCTGACAGGGGCGTCCACGATGTTGTTCTCCACGCGCAGCGACTCCGTGGGGCCGCCCGTGCCGTGGCCCAGGATGATGCCGGCCTTGGCGCGGGTGACGGTGTTGTTCACCACCACGGTGCCCTTGGAGTTCTCCAGGCGGATGCCCGTGCCTTCGCCGCCGCCCGCGTCGGTGATGTCGTGCACGCGGTTGCGGCGCACGACGACGGCCTGGGGCACCGGGCCCTCGTGGTTGCCGCCCACGGAGATGCCCTTGGAGGCGTCGTAGATTTCGTTGTCCTCCACCAGCACGTTGTTGGCGGAGTAGTGGATGACGAGCGCCTCGCCCTTCGCCGTGTCGTTCGCCTGGAACTTGTGCATCCGGTTGTTGCGGATGACGACGTCGTGGCACGTCTTGATGTCCACGGCGTTCTCCCGGTTGCTGAACAGGTGGTTGTTCTCCACCAGCAGGCCCGTGGCGGGCGGCAGGGTGCTGAAGCCCTCGGGCCCCAGGCACTGCACGGAGTCACCGGAGACGTCGTGGATGTCGTTGTTGCGCACCGTCACGTCGTAGGACGCGGGCTGCATCACGATGCCGTGCGAGTCCTTGTTGCCGGTGTTGCGCACGAAGTCGTGGATGTTGTTGTTCTCGATGGTGGGGCCGCGGGCGTTGTTGAACATGGTGATGCCCGCGCCGCCGGTGCCGCCGTGGAGCTCCGAGTTGGCCAGCACCGTGCCCTGCACGTCGCCCTCGAAGGTGACGCCGAAGATGGGCTGCGACTGCACGTCGATGTCGAACCCGTCGATGACCCAGTTCGCGCGGCGCACCTGCACCGCGGCGCCCGAGCCGCTGCCCGGCGTGAGCTTGGGGCGGCCCTCTCCCTGGAGGGTGATCTTCGCTTCGGGCGTGCCGGCCCTGGCGTTGTCGCCCAGCACCACGCGCTCGGCGTAGGTGCCCGCGAGCACGCGGATGCGATCGCCAGGGCCAGCCTTGCCCACCGCCATGGCGATGGTGCGCAGCGGCGCGGCCGCCGTGCCCTGCGCGCCGTCATCTCCCGTCGGCGACACGACCCACTCGTTGGCGGGCGGGGTGGCGGGGGCTTCCGTCATGACCTTGGCGCTGACGGCGGGCTGGGGACCGGGC
The DNA here is from genome assembly GCF_036245865.1 of Corallococcus caeni. Lineage (NCBI taxonomy): Bacteria > Pseudomonadati > Myxococcota > Myxococcia > Myxococcales > Myxococcaceae > Corallococcus > Corallococcus caeni. The sequence continues at coordinate 18,652 of NZ_BTTW01000001.1, forward strand.
TCCGCGATGGGCGCGTGGTCGGCGTGCGCCGGCATCTGCGCGGCGGGCGTGTTCTCCACCGGCTGCACGCCGATGGGCGGCGCCTGGCCCGGGCTGGTGGGCGTCTTTTCGACCTTGGGGGTGGCCCCCGTGTTCGCCGCGGGGGGCTGGGCACCGCCGCCGCTCGAGGAACCGCCGGCGCCCCCGCCAGAACCACCGCCGCCGCCACAAGCGGTGAGCCCGAGCGCCAGGGTGCAGGCAGCCAGGGAGGCCACCAGGGTGTTTCGCGTCTTCAAGCCGTTGCCTCCAGGAATTCGCATGAGCAGGAGCAACGCACGGCGTCGGGCGTTCTATTCACTGCCGGTCATCCACGCCAGGGCGCCCCGGACTGGGAGGGAGAACCGTGACGCTCGGCCCCGCGGCGGCTACGGTGCCGCCGCCGTGTCCAAAGCCGTCCTGCTCCTGACCGCCCTGCTGCTCGTCTCCTGCGCCACGCCGGCGCCCTCCCCTGCCCCTGGCACCCGAGGGCTGGGCGAGCCGGAGGTCTCCGTCCCGGCCAGCGCCGCCGCGGACGCGGGCGTGAAGGCCCCCGTGCCCAGCAGTGGCCTGGAGGATCCGCTCACGGCCGGCCTGCCCGGGCCCCAGGACCTGAAGCGCCTGGACTTCCGCAACGGCGAGCCGCGCCTCCCCATCAAGCTCATGGAGGGGCGCGACGTTGTGACGTTCTCGCCGCGCGGCCGGATGCGCCTTCGCTTCGGGGGCCCGGGCGACAAGATGCTGGACGCGCCCGCGGGCTCGCGCTGGACGGTGCGGGTGACGCAGGGCGAACCCGCGCAGTGGAGCGCGCGGGTGCAGCTGGGCGAGTTCCGCTTCGCGGACAAGGCGGGGCTCGCGGAGGCGCAGGAGACGTGGCGCGCGCGGGGGCTCGCGGTGCGCACGCACACGCTGGGCTCCGTGTACGGCATCGCGGGGAAGGTCATCGACAACCGGCGCTACCTCCTGCTGGGGGACGAGGCGCTGACGCCCGCCGCCGCCGCGAAGCAGCAGGCGGAGCTGCTGCACCGCTACGGCCTGCGCACCACCCTCTTCGAGGAGGTCCGCAAGCCGGCCAGCGCCATCCTGGAGCTGAAGGACGAGAACGACGCCGTGGTGGGCCTGGCGCAGGACCGGCTGGACGCGGAGACGCCGGACGGCAGCGGCTTCGACGTGCGGCAGGTGGAGTACGGCGTGGGCTACGACTTCCACGCCTTCGAGGACCGCAGCTTCCGGGGCGCGCTCCAGTTCGCGGTGGACCGGAGCGGCAAGCTCGCGGTGGTGAACGTGGTGGGCCTGGAGGACCTGCTCAAGGGGCTGGTGCCGTCTGAAATCTTCGCGCGCGCGCACCCGGAGGCGCTCAAGGCGCAGGCCGTCACCGCCCGGGGCGAGGTGCTGGCGAAGGTGGGCATCAAGCACCTGGCGGATCCGTACCTGCTGTGCTCGGAGCAGCACTGCGCGGTGTACCGGGGCCGCACCGGAGAGGCGGCCAGCACCACCGCCGCGGTGGAGGCCACCCGGGGCCAGGCTCTCTTCAGCCAGGACGGGCGGCTGGTGGACTCCGTCTACAGCGCCGTGTGCGGCGGCCACACCGAGGACAACGACGTGGTGTGGGGCGGCCCGCCGGACCCCAGCCTGCGCGGCCGTCCGGACCTGCTGGCGCCCGCGCCGGACGTGCCCGGGCCGTCGAACCTCAGGGCGTGGCTGGCGACGTCGGACGTGCCCGCCGCGTGCAAGCTGTCCAGCTTCGCGCAGCCGACGAAGTTCCGGTGGGAGAAGCGCTTCACGCAAGGGCAGGTGGACGCGCTCACGGAGAAGCTGGGCGTGGGGGCGGTCCAGGGGCTCGCCCTGTCCGAGCGCGGGGTTTCCGGGCGTGCCCGGCTGCTCACCGTGTCCGGCACGCAGGGGGCCACCCAGGTGCGCGGGGAGCTGAACATCCGGCGGCTCTTCGGGATGCTCAACAGCAGCATGGCCACGGTGGAGGCCGAGCGGGACGCCGAGGGCCGGCTCACCGGATGGCTGTTCCGGGGCGGCGGCTGGGGCCACGGCGTGGGCATGTGTCAGACAGGCGCCATCGGCCGGGCGGAGGCGGGCCAGGGCTATCCGGAGATCCTTCGCTTCTACTTCAACGGGGCGGAGGTGGCCCCCATCTACTGAAGTCCAGGGAACAATTCGCGCGCACCCGCTGACGGGCTCGTGAATCTCTTTGATGTCCCGCGTGTTACGGGCCGCACGTTCGGGACTGAAGAAGCGGTCCGGAGGTTTATCATCAGGCCGTGGGCACGGGTTCCTCGACAGACTGGCGTCAGCGGCGCGCGCGGAAGCAGCGCGCCCCCCTGCGCTATCTGGTGGCGGGCATCCTGGCGCTCCTGGCCCAGGCCGCCTTCGTGGGCTTCGTGCTCCTGGTGTCCGTCATCCAGGGCAGCCTCCCGCATGAGAAGCGCCCCGCGCGGCCCACGTCCGTGGCGGTGAGGCCGCTCACGTCGGAGCAGTGGGCGAAGAACCGGGGGACGGTGGCACAGCAGCAGACGAAGCCCCGCCCCACGGAGAAGCGCGAGCCGAAGGAAGAGAAGAAGCCGGACGAGACGAAGCCCCAGGGCCAGGTGGTGGACGTGGCGCCGGGGAATGATCAGCAGTCCCCGGACGCGAAGTACCTGGCCGAGCACAACAACACGGTGGAGAAGGAGACGCGCGCGAAGGACCAGACGGCCTTCTACCGCAACGCCATGCCCCAGCGGACCGCGCCCCAGAAGCAGGAGGGCGCGCAGCAGGAGCAGGTGCAGCCTCCGCGCGTGTCGGGCAACAACGGCCAGGGCGCGGACGACCGGCCCCAGTCCCAGGGCGGCAAGAAGCCCGTCTTCGAGATGCCGGAGACGCGCCGCAAGCAGGAGATCGCCATGAAGACGGATCCGCGCGAGCGCGGCCCGGGCATGGCGGTGAACAACCAGTCGGAGAGCGAGGCCACGCAGGGCAACGCGAAGCGCCTGCGCATCCAGCCCGGCGAGGGTGAAAACAGCGAGCAGGAGGGCTCCACGGGCCGCACCGGCTCCCCGGGCCTGGCCACGCTGATGCCGTCGCAGGCGGCCATGGACAAGGTGGTGGGCGCGGCGCCCAACGACATGCTCCAGGACCAGGAGGAGGGCGACGGCACCTTCCTCAACACGCGCGAGTGGAAGTACGCCAGCTTCTTCAACCGCGTGAAGCAGAGCGTGGGCATGCACTGGAACCCCAACGAGCAGCTGCGCATGCGCGACCCGACGGGGAACATCTACTCCGGGCGCGACCGCCAGACGCTGCTCACCATCACCCTGGACGAGCGCGGCGCGGTGAAGGACATCCAGGTGGAGAAGAGCAGCGGCCTGGACTTCCTGGACATGGAGGCCGTGGCCTCCTTCAAGCGCGCGCAGCCCTTCCCCAACCCGCCCTCCGGACTCTTGAGCCAGGACGCGACGGTGCGCTTCCAGTTCGGCTTCTTCCTGGAGATGGGCGGGGGCCCCCGGATGCGGCTGTTCCGACAGTAGGCGCCACGGAGCCCTCGCGATGGGCGGCATGAGGCACTACCCTGCCCCACCGTGGAAGCCCCCCTCGTCGACCGCAGCGCCGCGCTCCAGGAGCGCAACCGGAAGGTCCGCTTCGTCCTGCTGGCCATCCTCGTGGCCAACTGGGTGGTGGCCGTCGCGAAGCTCGTCTTCGGCCTCATGGCCCAGTCCGCGTCGGTGACGGCGGACGGGCTGCACTCGTTCATTGACGGCGGCTCCAACGTGCTGGGGCTCGTCGCCATGGGCGTCGCGTCGCGGCCGGCGGACGCGGACCACCCCTACGGCCACGGCAAATTCGAAGCGCTCGCGTCGCTGGGCATCGGCGCGATGATTGGCGTGGGCATGCTGGAGCTGGGGCGCATGGCGTTCGACTCGCTCCTGCACGACAAGCACCCCACGGTGTCCGTGACGATGGCGGCGGTGATGGTCCTCACGCTCGTCATCAACCTGGCCGTCACCCGCGTGGAGCGGCACTACGGGCAGAAGTACAAGAGCTCGCTGCTGCTCGCGGACGCGCAGCACACGCTGTCGGACGTGTTCGTGACCATCGCGGTGCTCATCTCCATCGGCCTGGTGGCGCTGGGCTTCCCCCGCGCGGACGGGCTGGTGGCGCTGGCCGTGATGCTCTTCGTCGCGTGGGTGGCCTACGGCATCGTCCGGCAGGCGGTGGGCATCCTCTCCGACACCGCGCGCCTGGACCCGGCGCAGGTGTCCCAGCGCACGCTGGCGGTGGCCGGCGTGCGCTCGTGCCGCGACGTGCGCAGCCGGGGCATGGAGGAGAGCGTCTACGTGGACCTGAAGATCGAGGTCGACCCGCAGCTCACCACCGCGCAGGCCCACGAGGTCGCGGACAAGGTGGAGCAGACGCTGCACGACGCCTACCCCCAGGTGGTGGACGTGGTGGTGCACGTGGAGCCCGCGAAGGCCCGCTAGAAACACGAGGGCCGCCTTCCGATGCGCTGGAAGACGGCCCCGGTGACTGCTGCTGGCGAAGACGCCGCCTTAAGCGACCTTCTGCTCGGGCGTGTCGTAGTCCTCGATGGGCGGGCACGAGCACACGAGCTTCCGGTCCCCGAGCACGTTGTTCAGGCGTCCCACGGACGGCCAGAACTTGTTGTCACGCACCCACGCCGTGGGGAACACGGCCTGCTCACGGGTGTACGGGCGGTTCCACTCCGGCGCGGTGAGGGTGCGCGCGGTGTGCGGCGCGTTCTTCAGGACGTTGTTGTCCTTGGGCGCGCGGCCCTCCTCCACGTCGCGGATCTCCTGGCGGATGGCGATCATCGCGTCGCAGAAGCGGTCCAGCTCCGCCTTGGACTCGGACTCCGTGGGCTCGATCATCAGCGTGCCCGCCACCGGGAACGACACGGTGGGCGCGTGGAAGCCGTAGTCCATCAGGCGCTTGGCCACGTCCTCCACCTCCACGCCCGCGGTCTTCTTGAGCGGGCGCAGGTCCACGATGCACTCGTGGGCCACCCGGCCGCGCTTGCCCCGGTAGAGCACCGGGTAGTGCGGCTGGAGCCGCTCCGCGACGTAGTTGGCGTTGAGGATGGCCAGCTTCGTGGCCTGCGTCAGGCCCTCGCCGCCCATCATCTGCACGTACATCCAGGAGATGAGCAGGATGCTGGCGCTGCCCCACGGCGCCGCGGAGATGGCGCCGATGGCCTCCGCCCCGCCCGTCTGGATGACCGGGTGTCCGGGGAGGAACTTCACCAGGTGGGGCGCCACGCAGATGGGGCCCATGCCCGGGCCGCCACCGCCGTGCGGGATGCAGAACGTCTTGTGCAGGTTGATGTGGCAGACGTCCGCGCCCACCAGCCCCGGCGCGGTGAGGCCCACCTGCGCGTTGAGGTTGGCGCCGTCCATGTACACCTGGCCGCCGCGCTCGTGGATGGTGGAGCAGATCTCGCGGATCTCCTCCTCGAACACGCCGTGCGTGGACGGGTACGTCACCATCAGCGCGGCGAGCTTGTCCTTGTGCTCGTCCGCCTTGGCGCGCAGGTCACCCAGGTCGATGTTGCCGTTCTCGTCGCACTTGGTGACGACGACACGGTAGCCGGCCATCACCGCGGAGGCCGGGTTGGTGCCGTGCGCGGAGGACGGGATGAGGCACACGTCGCGGTGCCCCTGCCCGCGCGCCTGGTGGTAGGCGCGGATGACGAGCAGGCCCGCGTACTCACCCTGGCTGCCCGCGTTGGGCTGCAGCGAGCACCCGGCGAAGCCCGTGACCTGAGACAGCGCGTGCTCCAGCTGCTCGAAGATGACCTTGTAGCCGGCCGCCTGCGACGTGGGCGCGAACGGGTGCAGCTTGCTGAACTGGGGCCACGTCACCGGGATCATCTCCGCGGTGGCGTTGAGCTTCATGGTGCAGCTGCCCAGCGGAATCATGGAGTGCGTGAGGGACAGGTCCTTCGCCTCCAGCCGGCGCACGTACCGCAGCATCTCCGTCTCGGAGTGGTAGCGGTTGAAGACCGGGTGCGTGAGGTACGCGCTCTGGCGGCGCAGCTCGGGGGCGAGCGGGCTCTCCAGGTTCGCGGCCACCTCGTCCAGGTTCACCGGGGCCGCGGACTTGTTCGCGCCCTGGATGAAGGCCGCGAGGATGTCCTCCACGTCCTTGGCGCGCGTCGTCTCGTCCAGCGCCAGGCCCAGCGTCTTCTCGTCGATGCGACGGAAGTTCATCTTCAACGCTTCGGCGGCGGCCAGCACGCCCCTGACCTGGGGAGGCGTCAGCTCCACGCGCAGCGTGTCGAAGAACTGATCATGCTTCGGCTTGAAGCCCAGCTTCGCCAGGCCCCGCGACAGCACCACCGTGAGCCCGTGCACGCGCTCCGCGATGGCCTTGAGCCCCTCCGGCCCGTGGTAGACGGCGTACATGCCGGCCATCACGGCCAGGAGCACCTGCGCGGTGCAGATGTTGCTCGTGGCCTTCTCGCGGCGGATGTGCTGCTCGCGCGTCTGCAGCGCCATGCGCAGCGCGGGCCGGCCCTGCGCGTCCTCGGACACGCCGATGAGGCGGCCCGGCATCACGCGGGTGTAGGCGTTCTTCGTGGCGAAGAAGGCGGCGTGCGGGCCGCCGTAGCCCAGCGGCACGCCGAAGCGCTGCGCGCTGCCCACCACCGCGTCCGCGCCGAACTCGCCCGGGGGCGTGAGCAGCGTGAGGCCGAGCAGGTCCGCCGCGACGACGAACAGGCCGCCCGCCGCGTGCACCTTCTCACCGAAGGCGCGGTAGTCGTGCACCACGCCGTCCGTCGCCGGGTACTGCACCAGCGCGCCGAAGAACTTCTTCTGGGCCAGGTCCACCGTGCGGTGGTCGCCCACGACGACCTCCACGCCCAGCGGGATGGCGCGCGTGCGCACCACGTCCACCGTCTGCGGGTGGCAGCTGTCGGAGACGAAGAACGCGCCGCCGGTGCCGTCGCCCTTGGCGTGCATGGCCAGCGCCATGGCCTCCGCCGCGGCGGTGCCCTCGTCGAGCAGGGAGGCGTTGGCCACCTCCATGCCGGTGAGGTCCGTCACCATCGTCTGGAAGTTGAGCAGCGCCTCCAGCCGGCCCTGGGCGATCTCCGCCTGGTAGGGCGTGTACTGGGTGTACCAGCCCGGGTTCTGGAAGATGTTGCGCAGGATGACGTTGGGGACGTGGGTGTCGCTGTAGCCCATGCCGATGAAGGACCGGAACACCTGGTTCTTCGCCGCGATGGCCTCCAGCTGCGCCAGCACCTCGTTCTCGCCGCGTCCGGCGGGCAGGCGCAGGGGCTCCTGGGAGCGGATGGCGGGGGGCACCGCGCTCTCGATGAAGGCATCGAGCGAGGTGACGCCCAGCGTGGACAGCATCTGCTTCACTTCAGGGGTCTCCGGGCCGATGTGCCGGCCGGCGAAGGACTCCTGGTACTTCCAGTTGAGGGACATGGTCGGAAGGGCTCGCGTGAGGTGCGTCAAGAAGGTCGGCGTCCGAGCGGGCTCGGCGCCCCGTGGAGCGTCTCTAACAACCGGGGCGCCCGACTTCTTGCGCGCGCGGTGGCTACTTGGTGAGCGGCTCGTAGGCGGCGGCGTCCAGGAGCTTGCCCACCTGGCTGGCGTCCGAGGGCTCGACCTCCACGATCCACCCCTGCCCGTACGGGTCGGAGTTGATGAGGGACGGGTTGCCCGTGAGCTCGTCGTTCACCTTCACGACGGTGCCGGAGATGGGTGCGAAGAGGTCCGACACGGCCTTGGTGGACTCGATGACGCCGAAGTTCTTGCCCTCGGTGATGGTGGCGCCCAGCTTCGGCAGCTCCACGTACACCACGTCACCCAGCGACTCCTGGGCGTGGGCCGTGACGCCCACCACGATGGTCTTGCCCGTGATGCGGGCCCACTCGTGCTCCTTCGTGTACTTCAGGTCCTGCGGGATGTTGTCAGACATGGAGGCGGCTCCTCGCAACGGGTGCGAACGGGAGGGAATCAGGACTTCTTGAGGAAGGGGGTCTTCACGACGACCGCGGGCACGGCGCGGCCGCGGATCTCCACGTCGAAGGTGGAGCCTTCGGTGGCGAGCGCTGTGGGCACGTAGCCCATGCCGATGGGCTTCTTCACCGTGGGGCCCTGCGTGCCGCTCGTCACCTCGCCCACGCGAACGCCGTCCTTGAGGATGGGGTAGCCGTGGCGCGGGATGCCGGCGCCGGTGAGCTCGAAGCCCACGAGCTTGCGAGGCACGCCCGCGGCCTTCTGCGCCACGAGCGCGTCCTTGCCGATGAAGCCGCCCGCCTTGTCCAGCTTGACGATCCAGCCCAGGCCCGCCTCCAGGGCGGTGTGCGCGTCGTCGATGTCGTTGCCGTAGAGCGCGTACTTCATCTCCGTGCGCAGCGAGTCGCGGGCGCCCAGGCCGCAGGGCTTCACCCCGTCCGGCTGCCCGGCCTCCAGGAGCGCGTCCCAGAGCTTCACGGCGTCGTCGCTGGCGCAGTACAGCTCGAAGCCGTCCTCGCCGGTGTAGCCCGTGCGGGAGATGATGGACTTCACGCCGGCCACCTCCCCTTCCGTGAAGCGGTAGGTGCCCACCTTGGACAGGTCCGCCTTCGTCAGGCGCTGCACCAGCCCCACGGCCTTGGGGCCCTGGACGGCGATCTGCGCGTACTCATCCCCGCGGTCCACGGGGGTGACGCCTTCCGCGCGCGCCTTCATCCAGGCGAAGTCCTTCTCGCGGTTGCTGGAGTTGACGCAGATGAGGATGCGCTCGGGGCTGAAGCGGTAGGCGACGACGTCGTCCACGAAGCCGCCCAGGTCGTTGAGCAGGCCCGCGTATACGGCCTGGCCGTCCTGGCAGCGGGCCAGGTCGTTGGAGATGAGCCGGTTCACCGTCTCCAGCGCGCCGGGGCCGGAGAACTCAATCTCCCCCATGTGGGAGACGTCGAACAGGCCGACGGCGGTGCGCACGGCCTCGTGCTCGGCGATGACGGAGGAGTACTGCACCGGCATGTCCCAGCCGACGAAGTCGACCATCCGGGCCCCCAGCTTGCGGTGGGCCTCGTTGAGGGGCGTACGCCGGGTCATTGACTTCTCCATGGGCAGAAAAAGGGGGGTGGCGAAACGGCGCGGACTATAGCGGCGCACCTTCTCCGATCAAGGCCGACGCGGAAGGGACTAAACTCCTCCCGACATGAAGATCCGCAACTGCCTCAATCCCTCCCGGCCAAGCTTCTCCTTCGAGTTTTTTCCTCCCAAGACGGACGCGGGCGTGGCCTCGCTCCTGCGCACGGTGGAGGAGCTTGCGCCGCTGGAGCCGGGGTTCGTGTCGGTGACGTACGGGGCGGGCGGGAGCACGCGCGACCGGACGGTGGAGCTGGTCACACACATCAAGCAGCAGTCCGGCATCGAGGCGATGGCGCACCTGACCTGCGTGGGTCACACCCGCGACGAGCTTCGTGACGTGCTGCGCCGGCTCGACGCGGCAGGCATCGAGAACGTGCTCCTGCTGCGCGGGGACCCGCCGCAGGGGCAGACGACGTTCGAGCCGGTGCCCGGGGGCTTCCGCTACGCGGAGGAGCTGGTCCGATTCGTCCGAGAAGAGGATTTCAACTTCTGCATCGGGGGTGCGTGCTATCCGGAGGGCCACGTGGAGACGGCGTCGCGCGAGGACGACCTCCAACACCTGAAGGCCAAGGTGGATGCGGGGATGGACTTCGTGGTGACGCAGCTCTTCTTCGACAACGCCTTCTATTTCGACTTCGTGGAGCGGGCGCGGCGGGTGGGCATCAACGTCCCCATCGTCCCCGGCATCATGCCCATCACCAACTACGAGCAGGTCCAACGCTTCACGCGCATGTGCGGCGCCACGGTGCCCATGCGTCTGGCGCTGCAGATGGAGCGCGTGAAGGACCAGCCGGACGCCGTCGTGCAGCTGGGCGTGGCGCACGCCACGGTGCAGTGCATGGAGCTGTTGTCGCGCGGCGTGCCGGGCATCCACTTCTACACGCTGAACAAGTCCCCCGCGACGCGGATGATCGTGGGCGCGCTGAAGGGGCGGTCATGAGCGGCCCGGGTCCGCAGCTGCCGCCGGGCGATCCGCGCCTCAAGATCTTCCAGATCGTGCGCTTCCCGGCGTTCTTCCTGCTCATCGTCGGCGTGCTGCACGTCACCTTCAGCCTGCTGGGCGGGGTGCTGGCGGCGCTGAAGGTGGCGTCGCCCTTCGCGACGCCGGGGCAGGCGCCGGTGGTGCTGGAGTTCACGACGGGGTTCTCGCTGGCCATCGTGGGCGGAATCCTCTGCGGGCTCCTGGCCATCTGGGGCGCATGGAACGCGATGAACCTCAAGGGCTACGGCCTGGCGACGGTGGGCGCCATCTGCGCGATGTACACGCTGACGCCGGGCTGTTTCGTCGGAGTTCCGGTGGCGGTCTGGATGCTCTTCACGCTGCGCCGCGACGGCGTGCGCGAGGCGTTCGCACCATGAACCCGCGCGCCGTCCGCACGGTGCGCTTCCTGCTCACGGGCCTGGGCAACGTGGGCGTGCCGCTCCTGGAGATCCTCCAGTCGCGCGCGTCGCTCCTGATGGAGCGCTACCGGCTGGAGCTGTTGCCGGTGGGGCTGGCGGACTCGGGTGGCGCGGCGGTGTCGCCGCATGGGCTGGACGTGGCGGCGGTGCTGGCGGTGAAGCGGGCGCGGCACTCGGTGGCGTCGCTGCCGGTGGTGGGCCGGCCGGGGATGAGCGGGCGCGACCTGGTGCGCGAGGTGAAGGCGGACCTCCTGCTGGAGGCCACGCCCACCAGCTTCCAGGACGGGCAGCCCGGCCTGGACATCACGCGGGAAGCGCTGATGCGCGGCATGCCGGCGGTGCTCGCGAGCAAGGGGCCGCTGGTGCTGGGGTTCCAGGAGCTGGCGGCCCTGAGCGACCTGGAGTCGCCGGGCCGGCCTCGCCTGCGGTTCAGCGCCGCGGTGGGCGCGTCGATGCCGCTGGTGAACGTGGGCCGCCGGGACCTGGCGCTGGGGAAGCTGGGCCGCTTCGAGGGCGTGCTCAACAGCACCAGCCACCTGCTCCTGTGCCGCATGGCGGAGGGCAGGACGTACGAGGCCGCGCTGGCGGAGGCGCAGGCGCTGGGCATCGCGGAGACGGACCCCACGCTGGACGTGGACGGCTGGGACACGGCGGGCAAGCTGGTCATCCTGGCCAACGCGGTGATGCGCGTGCCCACGACGCTGAAGGACGTGGCGGTGACGGGCATGCGCGACGTGACGCGCGCGGAGCTGGACGCGGCGCGCGCGAAGGGCGGCCAGGTGCTGCTCCTGGCGCGCGGCGAGCCGCTGGGCGCGGACCGGTGGGAGTGGAGCGTGCGGCCCACCGCCGTGGACGCGTCCCATCCCCTGGCCCGGCTGGGCGCGATGGAGATGGGCGCGGTGTTCCGCAGCGACCTGCACGGCGTGAACACCGTCATCAACGGTGAGCAGGGCGCCCGGGGCACGGGCGCGGCGATGCTGAAGGACGTGCTCGAAATCTTTCCGGACTGAGGCTTCAGCCCAGCGACTTCATGAGCCGCTCCAGCAGTGGCTCCACCAGCTCCTGTCCGCGCAGCTGGGAACGCCAGCGGTGCGGAATGCCCTTCAGGCCGAAGATGAGGCCCGCGATGCCGCCCGCCACGCAGGCCGTGGTGTCCGTGTCGTGGCCCAGCCGGATGGCGGACTTGACGACCTCTTCGTAGGTCTTGCCGTTCGCCACGCAGGCGCGCGCGGAGCGCAGGCAGTCCACGACGTAGCCACCGCCCGTGCCGGGTGCCGGGTCGTCCGGACGGATGTGGGCTTCCAGCTCCTCCCGCTGCGGGAAGCCTTCGACGTACAGGTCGCGGAAGGTGGCCACGGCGTCGGCCCACGGATCCGCCGCGCCCTCCAGGATGCGGCGCGCCCAGAGGCAATACAGCGCGCAGCACACCTGGGCGCGCACGTGGCCGTGCGTCACGCGCGACTGCGCCATGGCATCCGAGACGAGCGCGGCGTCCTTGCCCTGGTGCCACAGGGCCAGTGGCAACACACGCATCAGTGAGCCATTGCCGTTGTCCATGGTGCCGCTGGGCCCCGCGAGCATCGCGGGCGTGCCGTCGCGCAGCCTGCGCAGGGCGGTGCTGGTCTGGATGCCCACGTCGAACACGTCACCATCCACGGCGAGGTAGCCCCAGTCCTGCCAGTTCACCAGCCGCCGGCCCAGGTCCTCGCAGTCGAGCCGCTTCTGATGCGTCAGCGAATCCAGCAGGCACAGCGCATGGGCTCCGTCGTCCGACCACGTGCCGGGCGGGACGCGGTCGTGCGCGCGGTCGAAGTTCGGTGGCGGGTCGTATTCAATGGCCTCGGGAGGCGGAATCCGCTCCGGCCGGTGGAACTCGTAGGGCACCCCGAGCGCGTCTCCGACGAGCAGCCCATACAGCCCTCCCGCGATGCGCTCCTCACGACTCACCATGTCCCAACCTCGCAGGTCCATGCCCCAGCCCCATCGTGTACTCAGGACACCATCCATGTAAAGGCTGACGGCTCGCGCGGTGTTCACGGATCATGCGAAGCTCTTGCGCCCTTCCTTCCAGGAACGGGACACCCCATCCCCACGAGAGGCGCTCCAATGCGTCGACTCACCCTGCTGACTGCCCTCTGCCTGTCTGTCCTTTCCGCGTGCTCCCCGGTGGAGCCCGAGGCACCCGCCGTGCCCGAGACGCCTGACGGCACCTCGCGGAGCCGAGCCGTGCAGTTGAACCGGGAGTTCAACGCCCAGGTGGCGTGGACGGGCGCGACCAAGTGCGACACCTGCGGGCGGGCCTCCTATGCCTGCTCTGACAACACGGGGAACTGGAACGGTGGGGTCCAGAGCTTCGCGGATCCCCTCCCTTCGGGTTGGGTGGCGACGGAGGTCTTCGTGAACATCGCCGCCCGAGGCTACGACGGTGGCATCTCCACCGTCCGGATGAACAACCTGGCGCTGGGGACCTTCACCCTCCCCGCACGGCCGTTGTTCAGCTGCGGCTTCTGCGTGCCGCAGGCCGTCAAGTACGTCGCGGGTGATCAGTCGGGGCTGCCCGGCTACCAATACGGTGCCCTCAATACCCTGACGCTGCGCACGGAGAAGACCAACTGCTTCGCCACCGCCGACATCCGCATCCAGGCGGGGCGGCCCCTGCTCACGTTCAATCCCGCCAAGGTGTCGTTCGGCTCGGTGGCGGTGGGGGCGTCCGCCACGCAGAAGGTGACCTTGACCAACGAGGGCGTCGCCCCGCTCGTCATCCGCTCCCTCAACGTCACCTCCGCGTCTCCCTTCGGGCTGACGCCCGTCACCCTGCCCTTCACGCTCAAGCCCCGCTCCAGCCTGGACGTGAACGTGACGTTCTCGCCCAAGGTCGACCGCGCGGACTCCGGGATGTTGACCGTCGTGAGCAGTGATCCCGACCTGCCCCAGCTGCGGATCTCCCTCGAGGGGACCGGCGGGGCCGCGAAGCTCCAGCTCAGCCCGACCTCGCTCGACTTCGATGACGTGCGGGTTGGCACGAGCAAGAACCTCCCCCTCCAGCTGAAGAACGTGGGGAACCAGCCGCTCACGATCCCCGCCGTCCTGACCCAGCCGCCCTTCTCCGTCACGGGCCTTCCCGCGGGGGGCGTCGTGCTGCAGCCCGGCAGCGGCCTCCCGCTCACGGTGACCTTCACGGCGACGGCCGGGGACGCCAACCAGCCGCTGTACATCCAGTCCCAGGGCTCCACCACTCCGCTCGCGGAGGTCGCGCTGCACGGCACGGGCATCGAGCCCGCCATCTTCGTGGCGGCGACCGCCATGGACTTCGGCGTGCACACCGCGGGCATCGACTCGGTTCACCAGACGCTGACGGTGAACAACATGGGCCAGGCCGACCTGATCATCACCGCGTTCGACGTGGCCGCGCCCTTCTCGGTGGAGGCCGGCCTGCCGCTGATCATCAAGGCCCGGGAGCAGGTGGACCTGACCGTGGCCTTCGCGCCTGTCGCCGGGCGCGTCACGAAGGACCTCATCCTGCGGAGCAACGACGTGAACCACCCCGCGTTCAAGGTGTCCCTCTCGGGCACCGGCGTGGAGGTCCCCGCGCTCCAGGTCACCGCGTCGGATGGCGGCACGGCGCTGGCGTTCGGCGCACGGGAGGTCAACTCCGTGAGCACGCCGCAGACGTTGACGCTGAAGAACGTGGGCGCGGGGACGCTGGTGGTGGAGCCCATCCAGGCCCCCACGGGCTTCGCCGTCACGCCGACGGCGCGGCTCAGCCTGGCGCCCGGTGCCACGACCCAGGTCCAGGTGACGTTCGAGCCTGCGCACACCGCCCAGTTCACACAGGAGCTGACGCTGAGCGCGGACGGCCCTGGAGGCTCCACGCGGGCCGTGCCGCTCAGCGGCCAGGGCGTCGAAGGAAAGCTGACCGCCACCCCCGCGGCGCTGTCCTTCTCGCGGACGGAGGTGGGGAGCAGCAGCAAGGCAGTGCAGGTGACGCTCGTCAACGCGGGGACGGACTCCATCAGCATCAGCACCATCGCGGTGGCGGGGCCGTTCTCGGTGGTGCTCCCGGAGCTGCCCAAGGTGCTCACCCCGCGCGACGCCTTCACGATGGAGGTCACCTTCAGTCCGCTGGAGGATGGCCCCGTGGCCGGCGCGCTCCGGGTGTTCTCCAACACGCCGTCGTCCCCCACGGTGGTGAAGCTGGAGGGTGACGGGCTCCAGGCCATCGCCCGGATGGCGAGCGACGTGCTCGAGTTCGGAGGCCAGCGGCTGGGGACCGTGAGCACGCCGCGGGAGTTCACGCTGTTCAACACGGGAAGCGAGGCGCTGAACGTGACGGCGGTGAACGTGACCGGGCCGTTCCTGATCTCCGGGCTCAACGTGGGCACCAGCGTGCCGGTGCTCGGAAACCGCACGTTCCAGGTCAGCTACAAGCCCACTGAGGCCACGGCGGAGAACGGCGTGCTGGAGGTCCAGAGCAACGCGCCGCGCGCCGCCCAGGTGACGCTGCGGGGCACCGGGACCACGGCTTCCATCGAGGCCTCCGTGACGACGCTGGCCTTCGGACCCCAGTTCCTGGGAACGAATCCGCAGCGGGTCGTGGAGCTGCGCAACACCGGCACGAGCCCCATCACGCTCACGGGGTTGGATCCGGTGGACGGGTTCTCCGTGTCAGGACTGCCGCGCCCCCATCAACTGGAAGCCGGCACCAGTCACGCCTTCTCCGTGGCGTTCGAGCCGCCACGGTCCGGCGAGTACGCCGGGTCGCTCGCCTTGCGGCACGACGCATCCGCCACCCCGCTGATGATCGCGGTGCAGGGGACTGGCGTTCAGCAGGCGCTGACGGTGACACCCGGAGCCATCGCCTTCGGCAACCAGCGCGTGAACGCCACCAGCCAGGCGCTTCCGCTGGAGCTCGTGAACACGGGCAACGTGCCCGTCACCGTGCAGGTGACGTCCTCTGACGCCGCCTTCCAGGTGGACACGCGCGCGGTGACCGAAGCCATCCCGGCGGGTGGCCGCGCCAGCGTTTCAGTGACGTTCCACCCGACGAGCACGGGCACGGTGCGCGGAGAGGTCCGCGTGGTGCCGAGCGGAGGCGGACTCGCCCCGACCGTCGTTCCCGTGGAGGGGATTGGCGAGTCCGTCACGGTGGAGGGCAGCGGCTGCTCCGTGGGTGGGGCGGGCGGTGCCGGGCTGCTGGCGATGTGGCTCCTCGCCATGGGGATGCTCCGGCGCGGGCGGCGGCTGCGCTGAGCCTGAGCACCTCCGTGCCGCCGCCTCTGTCCGAGGCGGCGGTCCAAACCGGTCCGACAGTCGGACCAGTTGCGGGGAGGGAGCCCGTCAGGGTCGGGGTGCCCGCCGCGGTTGTCACAACTGGTCCGACTGTCGGACAGGTTCGTGCGACAGGCCGCCGACGGCGAGCCGCTATCGGGTTCTCATGTTCCAGCCATCCGAGCAGGACTCCGGTCCGAGGGCTCAGGAAGGAGGCGGCGCGGGAATGGTGCGGGCCGGAGCGGGCTCGCCCAGGATCAACAGCAGCTCCGCGCGGCGGTTCTCGCCCCTGCCCGCCTGAGTCCCGTTGGAGCTCGCGGGCCGGCGTGCACCGAGGCCTCGGGCTTCCAGGCGGTGGGCCGGGACGCCCTTCCGCTGAAGGTAGTCGCGCACCGCCTCCGCGCGGGCCAGGGACAGGCGCTGGTTCGACGCAGAGGAACCTTCCGCGTCCGTGTGCCCCTCGATGACGACGCGCTCCACCTCGGGATGCTCCAGGAGCACTCGCGCCACTTCATCCAGCACGCGCGAGCGGCCCGGCAGCGTCGTCGCGCCGACCTCGAAGAAGACCTGGCCATGGAGGACAAGGCGCTCGCGGGTCAGGGTCACGAGCGGGTCACTGGACTCGGGGCAACCGCCGTGCTCGCGGGTTCCCTGCTCGTGGATGCATGCATCCAGCACATCCACGACGCCGTCTCCATCCGTGTCGGTTTCGGAGACCGACACGTCCTTGGCGGGCTCGGGAGGCGGAGGTTCCGAGGGCGTGGGTTCGGGCTCGAGTTGGGGTTCGGCGGGGGCGCGCGGCAGTCCCTGGACGATCTCGTAGACGATGTCCTCCGGGGGCGGAGGTGGCGCCTTGTCGAAGAGCAGTGCCAGTCCCGCGAGCACCCGGAAGCGCGGGGACCCCGGTTCCGAGCCCACGCCCGCCCCGCCCATGGCGAAGAACTCCCAGGGCCGGGCGGGGGCGTAGCGAAGGCCCCCGAGCAGCTCACCGCTGGTGCGCTGCTGCCGCCAGGAGTACGCACCGTTCGCGGACACCTCCGCGCGCAGGGCGTATCCCACCGTCAGTCCCACACCTGCCCGCAGCTCATTGCCCACGCCGTTGAGGCTGTCCACGCCGGAGTCCGTCGACACGGCGCGACGCAGGAGCACGCCCAGCTCCAGCGCCGGAGCCACGGGCCCCCAGCGCTTCCCCATCATGATCCGTCCCTGGCCGCGGACACCCTGATCACGAGCGAGCGCTCCCGAGCCGCCCACGGGCAACCGGACGTCCAGGTCGAGCGCCAGATGGAAGGCCTCGGGAGCGGAGGTCCCCAGCAATCCCAGCCGGGCCGCGAGCCTCGGCGCCCCCAGGCCGCTGCGTGACGGCGGGGAGATGGACAACACGGTGCTCACGTCCGCGCCGCTTTGGTGGATGACGCCCGGAAGCTGGGCCTGAAGCTCCAGCCAGGGCAGCACGCCAACGGCCAGCGACACCAGCCCGGTGGTCCGGGACAGGACGAGCGGGTACTCGTCCGAACCGTTCAGAATCGTCAGGGGTGCCCGCTGGTAGTGCGCCATCAGGGAGACGCGCACCGCCCCGGGCGCGAGCAACTCTCCGCTTCCGAGCGCCACGGGCCCCAGGCCCGGATTCGGGTCCAGGCGCTCCAGGGAGAACGTGGGCAGGGGCGTGGCGTCCTGGGCACGCGCGGGGCTTGCGAGCAACAGCAGGCCCAGCACGGCCCCGCCACGGACGCATCGGTGCAAGGCCGGACCCATGCGCCCATCATCCGTCAGGTTCCGCCCGGGGCGAAGGGGAATGGCGGAATGTGCCATTCGCCGCATCCTAATCAGAGCGTGGTGAACATCGCTCCGCCGAGCTGAGATACTATCTCGATCTTCATCCTTGTCACGTCGACACTTATCGCAGCGACCGCCCTAAAAGCACCCTAACAAGCAACCCAACGAAGACGACAAGTCCGCTCCAAACAGCAGGCAACTCAGGCATGCAAGACGCCCACGCACCACAAACACCGCAATAACACCAAATGACAAACCAGACAAGGCGCTTAAGCGCACTCCTAAGAAGGCTCGAAATCGAACTCCTCCGAAAATGCGCCCAAGAAACGCTCGGAGAGCGCTTTCGCCCACGTCGTTCAAAGAACGACTACGTCAACGACATCCAGTCGGCACATGTGCCGATCCAGCATATTGCAGCGGCACTTCAGAAGGCGGCTGGCACGTGGGATGGGACGACCAACGCGCCGCCCCTCATTCAATGGAACGAGAGTGTCTTAGGACCACTCGGCATGACCGAGGCACGACAAGCTCGTGAGGTTGGAGATGCTGCTGAACTGGTAGACAGTCTACTCCTCGAAGCACTCTCGGATGCGCACCTCGATTTTGTTGCCACACAAGTGTCTCCGGATTTCGCGCAGGCAGCACAGACAACGGGGGCTGATCTCGCAATCAAGCGCATGACTCTCGCACAAGCATGCCTCCATGGCTCAGATGAAGAGTTGATGGCAGCAGTCAACAACTCAATTCCAACCCTAGGGCCACTCAAGACCGATCCCGAAGAACCATACATAGTCCTAGACTGGCTTGTCACTCCTTGGGGCCTCCTATCGCTTCCACACGAACACACTGAAGACGCAATTGCCAGCATCCTCTGCGAGCGCGGCGGCGTTCGTCTAAATGCAATTTTACCTGAGATTCCTGGTGCCTCCACCAAGGAACGCTGCGCCATTTACACCTTGCAGAAGGGGCCATCTCTCGCCATTGACGAATTCTTCTCAACGGCAACCATCTGGGAGTTTCTCCAGGCCAAAGGCCTGCACCTGCCAATAGACGCGGACCAGCACATGCTTCGCGGACTGATGCTCCAATACGTTGGATTGCGACCTGCGCCACGCCCAGATGGGTTACTGAGACAATACTCCGAACTGTTGCACCAACCTCCTCCAAGAACGTCTTCCGACAACTCGGATGCAAGAAGCTGGCGCGAGCTTCGCAGATTCGAGCGCCATTGGGAGAACAATGCATGCGCGCTCATTGCATCCGCAACGGCTGAGCTTGAACTTTCCCTCAAGGACTGGCTTTCCGTCGACGGAATAAAATCTCTCGCCGATAGGCAACTGACCACGCGCAAGCAGCGCCCTATTCGTGAACTAACTCTGGGCCAAAAGCGGCGTCTATTCGAACAAGTACTCACAGATATCGAAAAGACGCCTCAATTCGCGCATGCACTAAAACAGGTAGGGCGGACAGCCAGCGAAATGCGTGCTGCATTTTGTGGCCCATCCATGGAACTCCTGATTAGCGCTCGCAATGAGCTTGCACACCCCAAAGAAGAAGTTCCTCCAAACTGGAACAATATCCGCCTGCGTCTAATTGATGCCTTAAGGCCACTCGCCACGCCAGCGGCACAGGGGCTTGTTACAATTGCAGCGCCAGTGGTCCGCCTGGTTGAGGAGCGCACAGACGCAACAGGATGGACCCGGTGCGAGTTTGAAACCGAAACTGGAGAGGCTGTTGTTGCCTCTCTAGGCGGGCAGTCCCTAGCCATTGTCGGCGCCGAGAGCAAGAACTTCCATCTCGTCGCTCGTAGCAAGACGGCGGTAGTTCGGCCCATCTTGATTTCAAACTAACGTCACACTCTCCATGACTGGTCGGATCTCAATCGAAACTCTGCCGGCCGTGCCAGGATATATCAGCAGCATTGATCGAAGTCTTCGCCGGTAACAGCCGCCAATTATAGCCTCTAACAAATGTGAGGGCAGAGGCGGCGCAGGAGCATGACGCAGCAACCGAGGACGAGGAGTCCGAAGTGGACGTCGTCCCTGCGCTCGTCGCGGACGCGAAGGCGGCGCAGCTGGTTCTTCCAGGCCAGCGTGCGCTCCACGACCCATCGGTAGCGTCCGAGCCTTTCCTTGGACTCAACACCGGGACGCGCGATGCGGGCGGCAATGCTGCGTAGACGAAGCCCGCTCCGGTTCTTCCTGGAGGCGTAGGCCTTATCGGCGTGGAGTTTTCCCGGGCGAAAGCGGCGCTGCCCCGAAGGCATCCGCACCGCGGGCACGGAGTCGACGAGCGGGAAAAGTTCGTGCGTGTCGTGGACGTTGGCGGCTGTCACCGATTCGGTCAGCGGCAGGCCGTGGGCCTCTACGAGAAGATGATGCTTGCTACCCGCCTTCGCTCTATCCGTCGGGCTTGGGCCCGTGAGGGCCCCCTTTTTGACGCCCGGACGGACGAGGAGTCGATAGCGGCGCGGGAGAAGTCCACCTTGCCGCGCAGGCCCAGTTCATCCAGCAATCGCGCCTGGAGCTGTTCCCACACGCCAGCCCGGGTCCATTCCTCCAGCCTGCGCCAGGCCGTCATGCCCGACAGGCCGAACTGCTTGCGAGGCAGCATCTCCCATGGGATGCCGCTTCGGAGCACGAAGACGATGGCTTCCAGCGCCGCGCGGTCATCCGCCCGAGGACGGCCCAGCTTCTTCTTGGGCTGGGCCGGCGGCAGCAAGGGAGCCACGCGCTGCCAGAAGGCGTCGGGGACGAGTTCGCGGACCATGCCCCTCAACCTGGGGACGCCCCTTGCGCTCGGCCACTCCAGCCCTGACTTTCGTTAGGTGCTGTTAGCGCCAGGAAAGAGGTGACACATGAGCATGACGCAGCCATGGACTTGAAAACCAAGTTGCCGTCGCCTCCGCATTAATCTCGGCCTCAAAGTCGAGCGCAGCTGGCTCAGCCGAGCCAGCTTACGCTCCACGACTAGAGATAGCGCCCGCACCGGTCAATAGACTCGACGCAAAGGCAACCGTCACTTCCCAGCGCGCTGTGCCGCCTCCAGCGTGTTCTTCATCAACATCGCAATCGTCATCGGGCCCACGCCACCCGGCACCGGCGTGATGAACGACGCGCGCTCCGCCGCCGCGGCGAACTCCACGTCGCCCACCAGCTTGCCGTCCGCCTTGCGGTTCATGCCCACGTCAATCACCACCGCGCCGGGCTTGATCCACGCGCCCTTCACCAGTTCCGGCACGCCCACCGCCACCACCAGGATGTCCGCCTGGGCCACCTCCGCCGGCAGGTCGCTCTTGCGATGGCACACCGTCACCGTCGCGTCCTTCTGGAGCAGCATCAGCGCCTGCGGCTTGCCCACGATGTTGCTGCGGCCCACCACCACCGCGCGCTTGCCCGCCGGATTGCAGCCGACCTCCTCCAGGAGCCGCATCACGCCGTAGGGCGTGCACGCCCGCGTCGCCGGCCTCCCCAGCAGCAGATTTCCCGCGTTCATCGGGTGGAAGCCGTCCGCGTCCTTCTCCGGCTTCACCGCGGAGATGATGGCGTCCGCATCGATGTGCTTGGGCAGGGGCAGCTGCACCAGGATGCCGTGCACCGCCGGGTCCTCGTTCAGCCGATGCACCAGCGCCAGGAGCTCCTGCTGGGTGATGGTCTCGTCCGGGTGGTGCTCCCAGGAGTTGAAGCCCACCTCCTCGGCGGCCTTCTTCTTCCCCGTCACGTAGATCTTGGAAGCCGGGTCCTCACCCACGCGCACCACGGCGAGTCCCGGGGTGATGCCGCGCTCCGCCTTCAGGCGCGCCACCTCCTCCTTGATCTCCGCACGCACGCGCGCCGCCACTGCCTTGCCGTCAATCAACTGAGCCGTCATGAGACCCACCTTATGCAAGACTTGCCCGGCGCAAGGGAGCGAAGCGACGGCATGGGTGCGGGAAAAGTTCTCGGGGCGATGTTGGGTCTCATGGCCGGCCTCCTCCTCGGCGGGCCCTGGGCCATCGTGCTCGGGCTCATCGTGGGCACGGGCCTGGGCCACTACTTCGACGAACAGCACGCCGCGCCCCCCGACTTCCCCGAACTCTTCAGCGACTTCCCCGCCACCTTCGAACCGCCTCCCAGGCAGGCCCCCCTCTCCCAGGGCCCGGGCGAGTTCCCCATCGTCCAGGCCCCGGACGAGGACCCGCTCGACCGCGACCTCACCGCCCTCTTCGTGGACGTGGCCCGCGCCGACGGCGAGATGCGCCGCGAGGAGGTCCGCGAGGTCCGCCGCTACTTCGAGGATGTCCTCCACGCCGACTCCCACACCGTCCAGGCCGTGCGCCGCCACCTCAAGGACTTCCTCTCCCACCCCGCCACCCTGGACGCCCCCGCCGCCCTCGCGTCCTGCCTGGACTCCCTGCCTTCAGGCGAACGGCTCCGCCTGCTGGACGCGCTCTATGAGATGGCGCTCGCGGACGGCCCCCTCCAGCGATCCGAACGCGAGGCCCTGAAGCGCATGGCCGAGGGCCTGGACGTCCCGGACGCCAAGGCCCAGGCCCTGGCCGAACAGCACCTGGGCGACGCGACCGCCCACTACGCCACCCTGGGCCTGCCGCCGGACGCCACCGACGCGGAGGTGAAGAGCGCCTACCGGAAGCTCGCCGCCCAGCACCACCCGGACAAGGCCAGCCACCTGGGCCCCCGGGCCGCCGAGCGGGCCGCCCGTCAGTTCCAGGCCGTCCGCGACGCCTACGAGGAAATCCGGCGGCTGCGCGGCCTGTAGCCCGGGTTAGAAGACAGGAATCCCATGAGCCAGCGTCCCCCGAAGAAGAAGGAAGCGGAGTTCCAGAACAACCCGTTCAAGTCCGCCATCAAGACGCTCCAGGACCAGGAGAAGCAGGAGAAGCAGGCCGCCGCCGCCGCGGAGGTCGCCAAGAAGAAGGCCGCCGTGCAGAAGCCGGCGAAGGCCCCCAAGGCCCGCCCGGAAGACGACGACGTGGGCCTCTTCTTCTCCGCCATGGACGGCGTGCAGCAGATCACCAATCGCGGTGAAGCCCCGAAGGTGAACCCGCGCCTGCCGGAGCTCATCGACGACAACGCGGAGGCGCTGGCGCAGCTGTCGGACCTGGTCGCGGTGGACGGGCCGCTGTCCTTCACCGGCTCGGACGAGTCCTTCGAGGGCGCCTCCCCCGGCACCGACCCCAACCTGCTGCGTTCGCTGCGCCGGGGCGACTTCTCCGTGCAGGACCGGCTGGACCTTCACGGCAAGACGCAGAAGGAGGCCCAGGCCGCCGTGGAGCGCTTCCTGTCCGACAGCCGCCGGGCCAAGCGCCGCTGCGTGCTCATCGTCCACGGACGCGGTTTGAATTCCAAGGACCAGATCCCGGTGCTCAAGGACGCGGTGCGCGACCTGCTGTCGCAGAAGCGGCTGGAGCGGATGGTCCTGGCGTTCGCCACCGCACGCCCGCAGGACGGCGGGGCCGGCGCGGTCTACGTGCTCCTGCGCCGATAGCTTTACGCGTGGCCGTGGCTGTGCATACATGCCGCCATGGTTCGCGACCTCATTGACCTCCATATCCACGTGGGTGGCGCGGTGGCCCCGCACATCCTGTGGTCCATTGCCCACCAGCAGGGCTTCAAGCTCCCCGTCAAGAACTACTTCGACTTCGTCGAGCTCATCACCTCCCGTCCGGGCAAGGTGGGCAGCCTCGACGACTACCTGAAGATCCTCCACACCTGGACGGAGAAGATCCAATCCTCTCCCAGCGCCATCGAGCGCTCGGTCTACGAGGTGATTGGCAAGGAGTACCGGGGCAGCCGCGTCACGCAGATTGAGCTGCGCTTCAACCCCATGAAGCGCAACCTCTCCAGCGAGCTGGACCTGGACCACATCATCCACGCGGCGCTGCGGGGCATGGACCGCGCGGTGCTGGAGTACGGCGTGAAGGTGGGCTTCATCTTCTGCCTGGCCCGCGAGTTCGACCACAAGCTCAACAGCATCATCGTGGAGAAGGCCATCAAGTACCGCTCGCGCGGCGTGTACGGCATCGACCTGGCCGGCACGGAGCGCGACGCGATGGAGCACAAGCCCTCGCTGGCGCAGTACGAGGACCTCTACGCCCGCGCGCGCAAGGGCGGCCTCAAGTGCACCGTGCACACCGGCGAGACGGCCGGCACGGGCGCGGAGGGCC
Organism: Corallococcus caeni; assembly: GCF_036245865.1. Lineage (NCBI taxonomy): Bacteria > Pseudomonadati > Myxococcota > Myxococcia > Myxococcales > Myxococcaceae > Corallococcus > Corallococcus caeni. Next base: position 42,379 of record NZ_BTTW01000001.1, read on the forward strand.
TGATGGCGGCGGTGGAGAAGCTCAAGCCCCACCGCATCGGCCACGGCATCCGCGCCGCGTACGACGAGTCCGCGATGAAGGTCCTGCGTGAGAACAACATCACGCTGGAGCTGTGCCCCACGTCCAACATCCACACCAAGGCGGTGGCGGACCTGAAGGAGCTGGAGCACATCATGCGGACGTTCTGGGACCGCAAGGTGAAGTTCACCATCAACACGGACGGCCCCTACCTGCTGGAGACGGACATGCGGCGGGAGATTGAAATCGTCGAGTCCAACGGCCTGCTCTCCACCGAGCAGGTGGACCAGGCACTCGCGTGGGCGCGCGAGGCGTCCTTCATCCCCGCCTGACATGTACGGCTTCACTCGCGCACTGCTGTTCACCCTGCCCCCGGAGCCCGCGCACCGGCTGGGCATGGCCGGGCTCGCGGCCCTGGGCAGGTGGCCCGCCCGCTGCCGTGCCATGCGCGAGCACACGCTGCGCCTGGCGCCCATGGACCTGTCCGTGGAGCTGGCGGGGCTGAAGTTCGCGCACCCGGTGGCGCTCGCCGCCGGGTTGGACAAGGACGCGGAGGCGGTGGACGGGCTGTTCGCCTGCGGCTTCTCCGCGGTGGAGATCGGCACCGTCACGCCGAAGCCGCAGCCGGGCAACCCGAAGCCGCGCCTGTTCCGGCTGCCGGAGCACCGCGCGGTCATCAACCGGATGGGCTTCAACAACCACGGCGCGGCCACCGCGGCGGAGCGGCTGAAGGGCCGGACGTGGAAGCCCGGCCCGCTGGGCGTGAACATCGGCAAGAACAAGGACACGCCGCTGGAGCGCGCGGTGGACGACTACGTGGCGTGCGTGGACGCGCTCGCGGCGCTGGGGGATTACGTCGTCGTCAACGCGTCCTCGCCCAACACGCCGGGCCTGCGCAAGCTGCAGGAGCCGGAGCAGCTCTCCGCGCTGCTGCTCGCGGTGCGCGAGCGGATGGAGGCCGTGGCTCCGGGCACGCCGCTGTTCCTGAAGATCGCCCCGGACCTCACGCCCGAGGCCGTGGATGAAGTGGTCGACGTGGCGATGGAGCGCGGGCTGTCCGGGCTCATCGCCACCAACACCACACTCACCCGCCCCTTCGAGCACGTGCACGCGAAGGAGGCCGGCGGCCTGTCCGGCGCCCCCGTGCGTGAGCTGTCCAACGCGGTCATCCGACGCGCCTGGCAGCGCAGCCGGGGCACCCTGCCCCTCATCGGCGTGGGCGGCGTGTTCACCGCCCAGGACGTCTACGAGAAGCTGCGCGCGGGAGCCACCGTGGTGCAGGTGTACACGGGCTTCATCTACGAGGGCCCGGGCATGGTGGACCGCATCCTCCCGGAGCTGGGCGCGCTGCTGGCCCGGGACGGCTTCACGTCCGTACGGGACGTGATTGGCGTGGACGCGCATACGGGCATGCCCGCCGTTCCCGTGTAGCGCCGCCGCGACCCGTGGCACGGCGCGCAATACCAGACGCAAAATGTCTTGAATTGCACACCCACCTGCCCTTCAGGGCAGGTCGATCGTACTCCCGGAGCATCCACCTTGCCCCCGCGGCTGTATTGGCAAGGAGCAGGGCATGCGGATGCAGGGATGGTTGGGATTGGCGGTGACGGGGTGGCTGGTGGGCTGTGGAGTGGAACCGGAGGACTCCGCCACCGCAGCGCAGGTCCAGGCCCAGGTGTGCGCTCCCGGTTCAGCGCAGGAGGTGAAGCAGGTCATTCCTCCCGACCATGTCCCGGGCGGCTGGCTGAACGAGGAGCCGCGTCCCCGCTGGCTGACGGACGTGGCGGGCACGCTCTTCTTCGCGGTGGACCTGGAGCGGGGCACCACGCTCTGGAAGAGCGACGGGACGACAGCGGGCACCATCGCCCTGCTGACGCTCCCCGCGCCGGACACGGGGGAGCGGCGCATCCAGAACCTGACCGCCGTCGGCACCCGGCTGTTCTTCGAGCTGTATGACCCGGCAAACGGACTGACCCTCTGGGTCTCCGACGGCACCGCGACCGGAACGCTCCAGGTGAAGGACCTTTCGGCGTGCGATGACTCCTCGGCCCAGTATGGCTTCCAGTCGCATGACGGCGCGCTGACCTTCCTCCACGAGCCGTGCGGCGCGGGGCACGTGGAGCTGTGGCGTTCGGACGGCACGAAGGCGGGCACGGTCCGGGTCCAGGACTTCGGGAGCGGGACGATGATCAGCGGCGACGCGCGCACGTTCTCGGCACGGGTGCTCTTTGTCCATCAGGACGGTGTGGGCCCCCGCTTGTGGCGCACGGACGGCACGGCGGCCGGAACAGTGGAGGTGCGGACCTTCGGCCCCCAGTCCCGGGTCGTGCGCACACTGGAGGTGAGCGGCGCGGTGCTGTTCATCGTCCAGGACCCGACGACGGGCACGACGCTGTGGCGCACGGACGGCACGGCCGAAGGGACGCGGCTGCTGAAGCGGCTGGATGCCTCGTCGACGGTGGTGCTGGAGAACCAGCATGTCGTGGGCGGCACGGCGGTGTTCGCCTTCTACGACGCGGGCCCCAGCACCGAGGTCTGGAAGACGGACGGCACCGAGTCAGGAACGGTGCGACTGGACACCTTCGGCACGGAGGCCCGGCTCCTGGGCATCGCGGGGCCGTACGCCATCCTGGTCACCCGCTCCGCGGATCAGCAGCACCAGGAGCTGCGACGGCTGTCGTTGTCCGGGGGTGGCAAGGAGCTGGTGGCCGTGCTCGACAATCCGTTCGCGGACGAGTCCACGGGCGTGGGGCTCCAGGGCGTCATCCGGACCGGGGACCGCATCTTCCTCAGCCAGGTGATCTCCAGCATGGAACCGACGAACGAGCAGGTCAGCCTCTGGGTGACGGATGGAACGGCGGCGGGAACCCGTGAGCTCGCCGGGGGCCTCTCCACGTCCAAGGTCGCCCAACCGCCCCTCTTCGACACCGGCACCGGCACCGTCCTCTTCGTCAACCGGGTGGGCTGGAGCGGGCTCGAGCCCTGGGTGACGGATGGGACGCTCGCGGGCACCCAGCCCATCGCGGACATCCAGGAGGGTCCGGGCAGTTCGCATCCCCTCGAGTTCCAGCGCGTGGGCAATCGAGTGTTCTTCAATGCAATGCCAACCGTCCGGGCCTTCTCGCTGTGGTCCGTGCCGGCCGCGTTGTCCTGCTCGGCCGGGAATCCGGCCCGGTAGCAGAAGCGGCCTTCAGTGACGGAGCCAGTGCCCCCGAAGCAGGCTCCATCCGTTTCCACTTCAGCTAGAAACTCGCCGCTCCATTCCCAGCACGCCTGTTCATGAAATGGCTCGGGGCTGTCTCGGGAAGGGAGAGTGTCATCACACGAAGGGGGACTCCGTGAGGCGAGTAAAAAGCAATTGGGCGGTCATTCTGGCCGTCCGCATCGTCGCGGCTGCAGGCTGTGGTGAGCTGCTGCCGAGGAACTCACGGCGGTGAAGGTGCCACAGGCCGTGTCTGGGGGCGCCTACCATTCCTTGTTCCTCAGGAAGGATGGCGTGGTCTGGGCCTGGGGACAAAACGTGTCGGGGCAGTTGGGCACGGGGAGCACCAGCAGCACACCTCAGGAGCCGCCTCCACTCCCGGAGCCCGTGAAGCGGTTCCTGGCCTCCGAAGAGGATTCGCAACCGTCTTCACGAGCCTCATGGCTCAAGTGGCTGGCCGTCTCCGTGGCGGGAAGCCTCATCGCCTCTGCCGCCCGGTGGTGGAGCTGATCAGCAGCCGCAGGTGCCGCCGAAGGCGTACTGGTATTGATATTCCGTGTGCGTGTAGTTGCCGGCCGCGTCGAAACACACGCGGTAGCTGGACTGCAGATTGGACAGGCCCGGCTTGCCGCGCCAATAGGGGGGAGTGCCATCCTCGCACAGCGGAGGGGCGTTCTCAGGCCCGCCCCCTCCCGCGATGGACCGGGTATTCCCCGCCAGCTCGTCACCCTCACAATACAAATAGGAACCACAAGAGCGGTTGTCCATACAATACTGCGAACCGGTGTTGCTCCACTCGGACCAGGTTCCGCACGATCCCAGCGCGGACTCCGACGTGGCAAGTGCCGCGTCCTCGACCGCAGCCTCCTCGGGCGTCATGGGCCCGCCGCACGCAGTCAACGCCAGACCCGTGCACACTCCGGCGACCACGCGCAGCAATGACATTCCAGGCATGATGGGGGACTCCTTGTCCGAGGGGGCACCGGAATGGCGCCCGGCCGTCCGACAGGGATTCACGTTAGACAATCGTGACCCTCCAAGCCAGCTCAAGACTTTCAAGAACCCGCCAGCAAGAGCGTTCCGTTCAAAAGACGGCAAAGGCTATCGACTTGCAATCCATTGCGTCACCGACACCAGCTCGCGCCGCGTCATACTGCCGCCCTGCGTAAAGCCTTTCTCGGCCTGCTTCGCCAGCGTCAGCGCCCGGGCGTGCTCCGCTGGTTGGCTCCAGAGCGCCTGCGCCAACGCGAAGTGCGTCATCGCCGCCTCCACCGGGTTCCAGTCCAGAGGCGCCAGCACCCGCTCGGACGTCTCCAGCAGCTTTCGCGCGCTGCGGCTGGAGCGCGAGGCGCGCACCAGCCGCAGCGCGCGGGCGTCCTCCTCCTCGTCCGGCAGGCGGCGCTCGTGCAGCAGCTTGATGGCGACGGTGCGGCGCAGCTCCGGGTCGAAGGCCTCGAAGACCTCGCCCATGCCGCCCTGCCCCAACCGCGCCAGCATCACGTAGCGGCCCACGCGCGTCGCATGGAGCGGACGCTCCGGCACGATGGAGTCACTCGTCGGGTGGCCCGTGTTCGGCGCCTGGGAACCAGTGTCTTGAGAGGACCCGGAGGTATTCATCGCCCTCGGCCTACCCGCCCGGGTCATCTGCCTTATCCCCGCCCGACCATTTGGGCCGGATCTCCAACAGCCCCAGCCCGCCTGTCCTGTCGAAGTCCTCTGCGACGCCGCCTTCAGGCAGCCGCCTGATCAGGACGGGAGCCAATCCCGAGTGGGCCCGTTTTGCGGAGCTCGCTTGCTACTCCACCTGCCGTCCGTGCCAGACTGGCCGGATGAACCGCGTCCTCCTATTGGCCGGACTGTTGAGCCTCGTTGCGTGCAAGGGCAACATCGGGCCAAGCCCCAACAACGGAGACCCCAACAACCCCGGGGATCCCGGTGGGTCCGGGGGCAACCTGAGCGCCGCGTGCGTGGTGCAGTCGGTGCTCTCCAATCGCTGCGCCGGCTGTCACGGCGCGCTGCCGACACAGGGGGCGACGATGCCGCTGCGCACCCTGCACGACATGCGGGTGAGCTCGGCGATGGATGGGAAGCTCAGCAACGCGCAGCGCGCGCTCATCCGCATGCGCGACGACGCGTCCCCGATGCCGCCGGCCCCGCATGAGCGGGCGAGCGCGGCCGAGCGCACCGCGCTCGAGACCTGGATCAAGGAGGGGATGCCCCTCTGCAATGGCACGGACGGCCCGCCCGTGACCGTGGTGCCCGAGCCCAACCTGCTCGATCAGTCCGCGCTCTTCACCTGCACCGAAGGCGTGCGCTCGGATGCGCCGACGCGCATCCGCCGCATGAACCGGCGCGAGTTCACCCGCAACGTCGGTGGCTCGGTCGAGCGCAGCTGGACCGGGTTCAGCTTCTACGACAACCCGCTCGATCCCAGCGCCATCGAACAGTACAGCTCCTGGGCCTCGGACGAGACGCTGGACGAGGCCACGGTGGAGCTCTTCCTGCCGGTGGTCGGCGCGGCCGCCGCGCCGTGGACGATGAACTACCCGGACGGCAACCGGATGGAGCGTGTCTTCACCGACAGCCGCTTCAGGTGCATGTTCGACGACGCGAACCCGAGCGACGCCTGCAAGCGCTTCCACCTTGGCCAGATGCTCGAGTTCGGCGTCTTCTTCCGCCCGCCCACCGAGGATGAGCTGACCCGCCTCACCGCCTTCGCGACCGCGGTCATCGCGCAGGAAGCGAGCTACTCCCCACAGAACCGCGCGGACTCCATCACGCGGATCTCCAACGCCGCGTGGATGATGACCGGCGCCATGTTCCGCCGCGAGCTGGGCGGCAAGCCGGCCGACGGTCGCGTGGAGCTGACCAGCCTCGAGCTGGGCTCGCAGCTGGCCTACGCGCTGGCAGGGCGCGCGCCCTCGGCCACGCCGAGCTTCGTGTGGCCGTACTACTCCGCGCCCCTCGAGGGGCATCTGGCGGACGTGGCCCTTGCCGCGAAGGATGGCTCGCTCACGCAGGATGCGACGGCCACCGACCTGATCAAGAAGCACCTGGGCGGTGTCGACGCCAACCAGAACGGGACACCGCGCTTCGACCTGGTCCAGGACTACAACGAGGAGCAGCGCTCCAAGCGCGGGCAGTACTGGCTGGGTGACGGCGTGGCGGGCTTCTTCCGCGAGTGGCTCGGCTACGGGCACGTGTCCGCGGTGTTCAAGGAGTCCCCGGCGGCGACCTCGCGCTTCGAACTCGAGGGCCTCGGCTACATCAGCTCGGTCTCGTACGACAACCTGCTCACCAACTTCCATCCGCTGGAGCCGACCTTCATCCAGCAGTTCGACGATCTGATCGCGCGGGTGGTGGTCGAGGATCGGGACGTGCTGGCGAACCTGCTCACCACGCGCACCTTCTACGTACCCTCCATGCAGAACGCCGCGTACGACTCGCACAAGGGCCTCTCGCACCCCTACAACGTCAGTGAGATCCTCCCGGCGACCGTCGCGGGCCGCTGGAAGACGCTGCCTGCCACGGAGCGCGCGGGCGTGCTGACCCACCCCGTGTGGCTGGCCGCGCACGGCGGCAACTTCGAGGACGATCCGTCCATCGTCCACCGCGGCAAGTGGGTGCGCGAGAACCTCCTGTGCGGCTTCGTCCCGCCGCTCAGCAGCGTGCAGGTGGCGGCCAAGGTCGGCGCTCACGCCGCCGACAAGAACGCGCGCCGCCGCCTGCAGGAGGCGACCGCCGGAGCGCAGTGCCAGGGCTGTCACCGTTTGATGGAGCCGCTCGGCCTGCCCTTCGAGATCTACAACCACGCGGGCTTCCTGCGCGCGCAGGATCACTCGACCAGCGGAGGCTGGACCACGCCGGACGGAAGCTCGACGCTCACGTCGATGCCGGACCCCGCGCTGGACGGCCCGGTGCGCGACGCGGTGGAGTTGAGCGAGCGCCTGGCGACCTCGCCGTACGTGAAGCGCTGCTTCGTGCGGCAGGCCTTCCGCTACTTCATGGGACGCCCGGAGAACCCGAGTGACGCCTGCACGCTGACGCGGATGGAGCAGGCCTATGATCAGAACAACGGCTCGTTCTCCAAGATGCTGACCACGCTGATGACCAGCGACACCTGGAAGACGCGGCGTGTGCCGCAGGCTGGAGAGTGACTGCCATGTTCTCGCGACGAACCGTCCTGAAGGGCATGGCCGCCGGCCTCTTCGCGCCCTACTTCCACGACGTCTACGCCCAGTCGTCCGCGTTGCCGGCGCGCCTGGTGTTGGTCCTCGAGTGCAACGGCGTCTACCCCCGCGCCCTCCTGAGCACGGGCACCCGCGCTGCGCTGGGTGGCAGCGCCAACACCTCCGACCGCATCTTCTGGGACGCGTACAAGGACACGCCGCTGGTGCGTGAGGGCGACAACCTCGCCAGCGCGATCAGCCTCGGGCCGCTGGCGGCGTCCTCCGGCAACATCGACCTGGTGAACCGCTCCGCCGTGCTGCTGGGGCTCTCGAACCTCATCGCGGGCGGCGGACACTCCAGCGGGACGGGCGGGCTGAGCTGCGCGGTGAACGGCGCGGGCGCGACCTTCGACGCGGTGATCGCACCTCGCCTGCGCCGGGGTGCACCGTTCGACGTGCTGCGCCTGGGCACCAGCTCCGCGCGCGTGTCGATCGTGTACGAAACCTGCGCGCTCGGACCCCGCAAGCCCGCGGGCATCATCGTCAACCCGTCGCTCGCGTTCGACAGCACCTTCGGCTCGCTGCTCGGCGGCTCGACGAATGGGCGCGATCGCAAGATGCTCTTCGACTTCGCGCTGGCCGACTCGCGCAAGGCGCTGGCGGAGTTCAGCGGCAACTCCAACGAGCGGCTGAAGCTGGAGCGCTACGTCTCCTCGCTCGAGTCGCTGCGCACGCGGGAGGAGCAGCTCTCAGGCATGGCGGACCGCGTGCGGCCCTACCTGCCGCTGGCGCCGAAGGACAACCCGCTCCTCACCGGAGCGGGCTCACCGCCCGACTCGCTGAAGTGGTTCGAGGCGCAGTTCCAGATCGCCACGGCGTCCCTCCTGGGCGGGCTGACGAACACGGTCGTGCTGGCGACGGGCACCTCGGGCTTCGACGTGTCCTACGGCCCGGACGTGAGCGACGTTGCGCGACACAACCTGCAGCACGGCCTGGACGCGGGGCAGAACTGGGAGAAGGTCGCCGAGGTCACCCGCCGCCACGTGCAGCTGGTGGCGAAGCTGGCGAGGACGCTGGCCGCCACGCCCGAGGTCGGCGCGAGCGGCTCGATGCTGGATCACACCGCGATCGTCTTCATGTCCGACAACGGCGAGCAGCACCACTCCACCTCGCGTGAGTGGCCGAAGCTCGTGGTGGGCGGCAACGCGCTGGGCCTGAAGACCGACGGGCGCACGGTCGTGTACCCGAAGTACGACGCGGCCCGGAACCGGCAGGTCTCCAACCTCTTCAACACGCTCGGCCACGCGTTCGGAGACGCGGACTTCAACACCTTCGGGCAGGAGGGCAGCACGCGCATCGCGCCGGGACCGCTGAGCGAGCTGTACGGCTGAGCGACCTCCAATCACAGACATGCCTGCCCGCCGAGCGAAGTGCCTGCGGCGGGCACTTGGGCCGTGACAGTCCTTGGGGGGCCTTGCGTTCTTGGGTATAGCGGCGCGCATGCCCACCCTCCTCCTCAGCGCGAAGGACCTGCGCGGCCTGTACACCGTCGAGCTCGGTCTGGAAGCCGTCGAACGTGCCTTCCTGGCCCACGGCCGCGGCGACGCGCTCATGCCCCCCAAGGTGTACCTGTCCCTGCCGAAGTACGACGGCGACTTCCGCGCCATGCCCGCGTTCCTCGACGGCGCGGCCGGCGTGAAGTGGGTCAACGCCCATCCCCACAACCCGCGCAAGCACGGCCTGCCCACGGTGCGCGCCGTCTACATCCTCAGCGATCCGGACACCGCGTCCCCGCTGGCCATCCTGGACGGCACGCTCTTGACGGCATGGCGCACCGGCGCCGCGGGCGGCATCGCGTCCAAGTACCTGGCCAAGAAGAAGCCCCGCACGCTGGGCCTCGTGGGCTGCGGCGTGCAGGCGCGAGTCCTCATCGACGCGCACCGCGCCCTCTTCGGGGACCTGGAGCTGCTCATGGCGGACGTGTCCACCCAGGCCGCCGAAGCCCTCCAGAAGGAGAAGGGCGGCCGCGTGGTGAGCCTCCAGGAAGCCTCCGGCGCGGACATCGTCTGCTCCGCCACGCCCGCGCGCGCCCCAGTGGTCCGCCGCGAGTGGGTCCAGGCCGGCGCCCACATCAACGCCATGGGCGCGGACGCCCCCGGCAAGCAGGAGCTGGATCCGCGCCTGCTCGTCGAAGGGCGCGTCTTCATCGACGACGCGGAGCAGGCCCTCCACTCCGGCGAGGTCAACGTGCCGCTGCACGACGGGCTGATCCAGGCGGAACAGCTCGCCGGTACCCTGGGTGAGGTCGTCGCCGGCCGCAAGCCCGGCCGCACCGGCACCGAGATCACCGTCTTCGACTCCACCGGCCTCGCCGTGCAGGACGTCGCCCTGGCCCGCGCGCTCTACGACGTCGCGCTCGCCCGGGGCGTCGGCCAGAAGTTCGACCTGGTCGAGGACGCCTAAGCGCCCCAGGCCGTCCCCCACCCGGTGCGTCCTCCGCGCAGGGAGGACCCGTCAGGACGCCCGGGTGTGCAGCTGTAGCTGTGAGGCAAAAAAGAGAGCGCTCGCCGGCACCTTGGAGTTTTACCGGCGAGCGCCCCGGGCCGCGTGCCAACTGGCAGGGCCTCGTAAAGTCGCGGGCGGATGTGAAGCGGCTCGAAAGCCTGGCCCCACGCCACCTTCATGTTTCCTGCCGTCCGCCCCGCGTCCCGTGTCTCGGGCCCCGCGCTCGGCGTCCGCTTCCATCAAAACCCCTGCGTCCCCGCGGTGATTCCTGCACCCGCCTGATCCGCCATCACCAGGGTGGGCACGCGCCTGCTCACCGGCAACGCCCGAGGCGCCATTACCACACCCTGCCCGTCAATCTCCACGAAAATCGTGCTATTCCCATCTATAACCCGCGCACACGCGGAGCCCACCGGGGAAAGCACCTCCCCCTTCCTACGAACGCGCCCGCCCCCAATTGCTTGAGGACGGGCGTGGATTCTCCGGATCGGTCTGACATTTCCCGGCCCTGGAGGGCGGGTTTCAGCCTGGGGGCAGCCCTGCCACCTGGCGGTACAGCGTGTCGTGCCGTCGCACCATCTTCTCCAGGGACAGCTCCCGGGCGACGAAGCCCCGAGCGGCCTTGCCCATCTTCCGGGCCTCCTGGGGGTTGGTCAGCAGCCGGCGGAAGGCCTGGGCCAGTTGGGCGGGCCGCTCCGGCTCCACCACCAGGCCGCGCTCGCCGTCGGTGATGAGGTCCGGATTGCCGCCCACCCGCGTCACCACCATGGGCAGCCCGGCCGCCATGCCCTCCATCACCGCGTTGGACATGCCCTCCGCGGTGGAGCACAGGACGCCGAAGGTGGCCTGCCCGTAGAGGGCCGGGACGTCAGCGCGGTGCCCCAGGAAGCGCACCCCGTCCGCCACCCCCAGCTCGTGCGCCATCTTCTCCAGCGCCGGCCGACGCGGCCCGTCTCCCACAAGCCAGGCGTTCAGCCTCGCCCCCTCATGACGCAGCATGGCAAGCGCGAGGAGCAGGTCCTCCTGCCGCTTCACGGGGTGGTTCATGTTGGCGACGTGGATGACCGTGGGCGCGCCACCGGTGTCCGGAATGGCGTCCTTGAGCCCCTCCGCCGCGCGCGCGTCGAAGCGCTGGAGGTCCAGGCCGTTGTGGATGACGGAGATGCGCGCTTCGGGCAGCCCCTCCTCGTGGATGAGCAGCTGGCGGATGGCCTCCGCGTTGGCGACGACGTGGTCCGCCATGCGCGTCATCCGCGCGTGCAGCAGGCGGCGGGCCTTGCCCTGCCAGTGGGACAGGTCCAGGCGGCCGACGATGACCTTCGCGCCCGCGAGCTTCGCGGCCGGCACCGCGACGATGCTGGAGTAGAAGTCGTGCACGTGCACCAGTTGCACGCGGTTGGCCTTCAGCCAGCGGGACATCCGGTGGATCTGGAACAGCGTGTTGGGCTGGAGGAGTGACCCGTTGAGGGAGAACACCTCCGGCGCGTGGCCCAGCTTCCAGACCGAGTCCATCAGCGGCCCCTGGTCCTCCAGCACCGACACCTGCAACCGGTAGCTGGAGGGCAGGCCTCGCAGCAGCTCCAGCACCTGGACCTCGGTGCCGCCAATGTGGAACGACCGGGTGAACTCCACCAGGCGGAGGGGCTCGTGCCCCATCCGCGCATCCTCACGCCGCATGCCCAGACCCCTCCCACGTGGCCACCGGCGCGGTGTTCACCGCCGGCTGCCTCCCCACCGCCAGGGCGCGCTCCCGTGCCTGCGCGATGCGGTGCGCGCTCGCGGCCAGGCCGAAGAGCACGTAGCAGTGCGCGGACAGGATGTACCCAGAGAACAAGTCACAGATGAGGTAGCCCGCCACCGACGCGGACAGCGCCCGGGCCAGCCACCCCATCTCCGAGTCCGCCGACGCGGCCACCGCCCCGCCCACGGCCCCGCCCGAGAACACCAGGAAGCACAGGAGGCCAATCCACCCGAGCTCCCCGATGACGTCGAGGAAGATGTTGTGCGCCACGTAGGCGCGGTGCGCCTCCGGCGGCGCGTACTGGAACCACGCGTAGCGGAAGCCGCCCGCGCCCACGCCCAGCAGCGGCCTGTCCAGGCTCATGCGGCTGGCCACCTGCCACGCGTACACACGGCCCATGGCGGACGCGTCCTCGTGGAACGCCGCCACCGTCTCGTTGCGCTGCCAGAAGCTCTTGGGCGCGAACACCGCCAGGCCCGCGACGAACACCGTGCCCAGCACGATGGCCTGCATGCGGCGCTTCTCGCGGATGGCCCACAGGGCCATCGCCACCGACAGGCCGATGAAGCCGCCGCGCGAGTGCGACAGCACGATGGCCACCACCGCCAGCACCGCGGACACCGCGCACAGCAGGCGGAACACCCACGGGGTGCTCTTGCGCGCGAGGAACGCCACCGCGAGCGGCACCACCAGCACCATGTTCATGGCCATGTGGTTGGGGTCCGCGTACACGCCGACCCAGCGCGAGCGGAAGCCCTCCACCATGTTCTCGCCGACGATGTACCAGTTGATGACGCCAATGGACGTCACGATGGCGCCCAGCACCATCGCGCCGCACACCACCGCCAGCCGCTTGGGGCTGGTGATGACGTTGACGAGCGTCAGGTAGATGGCCGTGAGCTTCAGCAGCTCCACGCCCTGGAAGCGCGTCACCTCCGGATTCACGCTCCACGCCACCGAGCAGAACGCCAGCGACGAGAACGCCAGCAGCGCGATGCCCCGCGAGCCGTCGAAGAAGATGGGCTCCGCCTTGCCGATGCGGCGCATCACCATCAGGCCCGCGCCCAGCCCTGACGTCAGCAGCGCGAGCCGCAGCGGCTCCAGCGCGGGGATCCACTCACCCGGCACCGCGTACATCACCGCCGCGAACCCCGCGAGCATGTAGAAAGACAGTACGTCGCGACGCTGCTCCTGCGCGCCCGGTCCCATGTACCCCACCCCTTCGCTGTCGGTCGCTCGTCCCGTCACACGCGTGCCCCTGGCCCTCGTGGGTTCCCGTCCGTCCGGGGCTTGCCAGGTGGCAAACCCCAACGGCAAACAGCTAGCGGGCAAGGGGCAAAGCAGCGCGCGTGCCAGGGAATGGCAGCGAGGGAGGCCTGTATCTTCAAGCGGTTGCGGGATCACCCCGGACCGCCGGGCCGAGCAAGGCTGAAAAAGCTACGGGACCGGTGCGGTCTCCATCGGTAGGACCGCGGAGGCGATCACGTCCAGGCGCCCCTCGCGCAGCCACGCCGGGCCCAGCTCCGACAGCAGGCGCGCCAGCGTGGAGTTCACCACCCGACGCAGCTCCTCGCGCGCCGCTTCCGGCACCGCGGGCGACAGCGCCGCCACCGCGCGCTCCGCCGCGCTCGCCCGCAGGCGGGGGGACTCCGGGGTGCCCTCGAAGAGGCGCTGCCCCAGCTCCGCGGTGCGCCCCAGCGGCACGGGCCGCACGTCCACGCGCTCCTCCAGCACGGCCATGGAGACGCCGGCCGCCCACAGCCGCTCCACGCCCAGCACGTCCAGCGACACGCCGAAGCGCGCCAGCACGGTGCGCGCCGCGTCCTCCGTACCGCCCAGGAGCGCGCCCAGCGCCGCCACCTGGCCCTCCGCGCGCGCGAGCAGCGCCTCCGAACCGGCCACCTCGCGCAGGGAGCGGAACGGCACGGCCTCCGCGCCGGGGACGCGCAGCGCCCTGCGGGGGCGCTTGCGGCGGAGGGCCTCCAGCGCGGCGGCCTCCTCCGGGAGCACCAGCGGCACGTCGTCCAGCTTCACGAAGGGCACCTTGAAGAGGCGGTCCGCGCGGTACTTGAGCTGGAGCGTCAGCGTGAAGCCCACCTGGAAGACGCGGCGCAGGGGCGTGTCGCGCAGCACCTCTGGCGCCTTCGCGGGGGCGGCACCCGTCAAGTGCTCCAGGCCCAACGACAGGTAGTCGCGCACCCATTCCCCCACGCGGCGCACGGCGTCCAGGTCGCCCGGGTCGCCCAGCTCCGCGACGAGCACGGCGTTGGCCACCTCCCGCAGCTCGTCCTCCGCGTTCATCCGCTCCACGTCGGACAGGTCCCGGAAGGCCGCCTCCAGGTAGTCCACGTGGCCGCCCGTGGCGGTGAGCGCGGGCGTCCCGGAAGACGTGGGGCGCGGCGGCACGTCCACGCGGCTGAAGAGGGACAGGGCGTCCTCCAGCGAGGGGAAGCCCAGGTCGGCGAGGCGCGCGCGGCGGAACTGGAACGCGGTCTCCTCCAGCTCGGAGGGGATCTCCCAGCGCACGGCCTCGAAGAGGCGCACCGCTTCGAAGGGGTTCTGCGCGATGAGGTCGTTGAGGAGCGCGCGCATGGCGGACATCTCCACGCCCTCCACCTTCAGCTCCACCAGGTAGCGGCCCTCCGGGGTCTCCAGCGTCATCCCCTGCGGGTTGACGTCCGGGTTCTCCTCCAGGTCGTGGACGACGGTGAACTCCTTGAGGAGCGTCTCCACCACCTCCAGGTCCACCGCGTGCACCTTGCGAAGGAAGTCCTCCGGCTCGTCCCCGCGCGCGGCGCGCAGCCAGGTGAGCACCGCGTGCGGGTCCAGCTTGTCCTTCGCCCAGCCGCCCAGGTCCACGAAGGTGCGGAACTGCGCGGGGGACGCCAGCTGCACGAGCTCCGTCGTGTCCGCCAGCCCCACCTCCTGGATGGTGACGTAGAGGTCCTCCGCCGGCAGCGAGCGCACCAGCGCCGCCGTGTCCTCCGCGTCGAAGAGCGCCGCCACCCGCTGGCGCGGGGACAGGCGCATCAACCGCTGACGCTCCTCGCGGGGCGCGAGGGGCGAACCACCACCATTCGTCTTGCCGTTCTGGGACACGCCGGGGGTGCTACCACAGCGCGCCCGGCCCCGGCAGCCTCAGACGCGGGTGGCCTTGCCGAAGGTGTCCAGCAGCGTGCCCCACACCTCCTCCACGCCCAGCTTCTCCGTGGAGGAGAACGGGATGACCGCCTCGCGGGGCAGCTCCAACTGCTCCGCCAGCTTCTGCAACCGGGGCTTGCGCTGCGCCTTCGTCAGCCGGTCCACCTTGGTGGCCACGACGAGGATGCGGCGGTTGTGCTCCTGGAGGTAGTCCAGCGTCTGCAGGTCCTCCGGCGTGGGGCCCACCTCCGCGTCGATGATGCTCACCACCACCTCCAACCGGTGCCGGTTCTTGAGGTAGGTGGTGATCATCTCCTGCCACTGGGCCTTGTCCGCCTTGCTCGCCTTGGCGAAGCCGTAGCCGGGCAGGTCCGCCAGGCGCACCGTGTGGCGCACGCCGTCGCGGTCCAGGTCCACGTCGAAGAAGTTGAGCGTGCGGGTGCGCCCCGGCGTGTTGGACACGCGCACCAGCTTCCGCCGGTTCGTCAGGGCGTTGATCATGGACGACTTGCCGACGTTGGAGCGGCCGACGAAGGCCACCTCCGCGGCGTGGTCCGTGGGCAGTCCCTTGAGCTCCACGGCGGTGGTGACGAAGCGGGCGTCGATGATCTTGATCAAGCGGGGGTCACTTACTTCTTCGCCGTGGCGGGAGCCGGCGTCGTGGGGGCAGGGGTCGCGTCCGCGCGGGTCTGCTTGCGGGCACGTTCAGCGGACCAGTGGTCGATGGCCTTCAGCGCTTCCTTGAAATCGAACGGACGCAGGGACGGCGAGGACGCGTCATGGCAGGTGCGGCACTGCTTCTCCGACGGGTCCACCAGCCCCACCAGCCGCGCCAGCTCCGGGTCCTTCATCACGTAGGACGGAGAGTAGTACTGCCCGCCGCCGTGGCACGTCTCACAGGTGACGGCCGACAGCTGCTGCTCCGCCTGGTCCGGCGCGTGGCAGGACAGGCAGCGCGCGTCCTTCTTCTGCCCCTCCGCCAGCGTCTCCGTCGCACGGGCGTGCTTGGACTTCATCCACGCGTCGTACGCCTCCGGGTGGCAGCCCTTGCAGCTGTCGGGACCCGTGAAGTCCGCGGCGCCAGCGAGGCCACCACACACGGCGAGCAGGAGGGCGGAAAAGACCCGGAAGGCACGAGAAGACATGCCTTGAGCACGTAGCAGAGGCCCCTGGAGGGGGCAAGGCGTCTCGTTCGTGATTGAATACCGGGTGGACAGGTGCGTGGCTTGAGGTAACGGACCTTGAGGCGTGCCTGCCTGATCCGCTAGGGAGGAGTCGAGATGCGGACCCCCGTGATTGCCGTCCTGTTCGCCGTTGCCGTCCTTGCCGTCTCCCTGCCTGCTTCCGCCAAGCCGTGGCAGGGCATCGAGCCCGGGTCCTCCAAGAAGGAGGACGTAGTGAAGAAGTTCGGGGAGCCGTCCCGGACCATGAGCCAAGACGGCAAGGAGATCCTGGCCTACTTCGCCAAGGAGGCGATCAAGGGCACCACCCAGGCCCAGTTCAAGGTGGACCCGGCCACCCAGCAGGTGGAGCGCATCGACGTGTTCCCCGCGCCCGTCATCGAGAAGGACACCATCGAGAACAGCTACGGCCCCGCGTGCCCGGCCGGCGCCATGCCCGCCACGCCCTGCTACCTGCGCAAGCTCACGGACGACTTCCGCACCTACTTCCTCTACGTGAAGCTGGGCGTGGCCATCTTCTTCAACGAGGACGGCAAGACGGTGCAGTCCTTCGTCTTCACCACGCCCAAGGCCGCGAAGTAGCCCGTGCACGTCTTCGGCCTGACGGGTGGCATCGCCTCCGGCAAGAGCACGGTGAGCCGGATGCTGCGGGAACTGGGCGCGCGCGTGCTGGACGCGGACGTGCTCGCCCGGGAGGTGGTGGAGCCCGGCACGCCCGGCCTCACGCGCATCGCGGAGCGCTTCCCCGGCGTGGTGGGCCCCGACGGCCGCCTGGACCGGGTGAAGCTGGGCGCGCACATCTTCGCGGACCCCGCGGAGAGGGCCGCCCTCAACGCCATCGTGCACCCGGAGGTGCGCGCCCTCTTCCTCCAGAAGCTCCAGGCGCTGGAGGCGGAGGGCGTCACCCACGTCGTCTACGACGTCCCGCTGCTCATCGAGACGGGGCTGCACTCGGCCATGGAGGGCGTGGCCGTGGTGTGGGTGCCGCGCGAGGCGCAGAAGGCGCGGCTGATGGCGCGCGACGGCCTGGACGCGGCCCAGGCGGAGGCGCGGCTCCAGGCGCAGATGGCGCTGGACGACAAGCGCGCGCACGCGACGTGGGTCATCGACAACAGCGGGGCCCCCGAGGCCACCCGCCCCCAGGTGGAAGCCGTGTGGCGGGCGATGCTCGCGCACGGCTGACGGGCGGTTATGCTGCGCCGCGCATGAGCGAGACGTCGAAGACGCGGCACGACAGGCCCGGCACCTACTTCATCACCGGGTACCCGGGGTTCATCGGCAAGCGGCTGGTGGAGCACATCGCGCGGGAGGACCCGCAGGGGCTCATCTACGCGCTCGTGCAGCCCAAGGCCTTCAAGGAGGCGCAGGCGCTCGCGGCGAAGGTCACGGGCGCGCGCGTGGAGCTGCTCACCGGTGACGCGGTGGACATGCACCTGGGCCTGTCCGGCGAGGAGTACCAGCGCCTGTGCGAACAGGTGACGGACATCTTCCACCTGGCCGCGGTGTCACAGCTGGGCGTGCCCAAGGAGACCGCGTGGCGGGTGAACGTGGACGGCACGCGCAACCTGCTGGAGCTGGCGCGCGACTGCGAGCACCTCTCGCGCTTCAACCACTTCTCCACCTGCTACGTGTCCGGCGACCGCGTGGGCGTCATCGCCGAGGACGAGCTGGACCGGGGCCAGGCCTTCCGCAACGCCTACGAGGAGACGAAGTTCCAGGCGGAGCGGCTGGTGCAGCGCGCGGCGGCCACCCTCCCCGTCACCATCTTCCGGCCGTCCAGCGTGGTGGGTGACTCGCGCACGGGCGAAATCGACCGCTTCGAGGGCCCGTACTACCTGGGCATCCTGCTCGTCACGTCCCCGCTGGTGGTGCCGCTGCCGCTGCCGGGCAACGGCGTCGCGCCGCTCAACGTGGTGCCAGTGGACTTCGTGGTGGAGGCCGTGTGGCGGCTGTCGCGGGACGCGCGGGCCCAGGGGCGCACCTTCCACCTGGTGGACCCCAACCCCATGAGCGCGCGGCGCGTGTACGAGCTCATCGCGGAGAAGGCCCACAAGCGGCTGCCGCGCTTCAACCTGTCCGCGCGCGCCGCGGACGTGATGCTGCGGCTGCCCGTGCTGGAGAAGCTGGCGCGGCCGCAGCGCGCCGCCATCAGCTACGTGAACCACCTGGCCATCTACAATTGTCACAACACACTGGAGCTGCTGGACGGCACCGGCGTGCGCTGCCCACCGCTGTCGTCGTATCTGGATCAGCTCGTCGCCTACGTGCGTGAGCAATACAAGCAGCGCAAGGAGGGCGCGGAGGTGGAGGATCCGCTCGACCACGGACCGCTGCCTTCCCCCGACGAAGTCTCGGCGCCCCGTTCGCGCCGCTGAGCAGGGTTCGCGCCCGGGCGCAAGGTGCGGCGCGGCGCCCGTCACGCGCTCGCGCCCGCCTGGCTGCTACGGCTTATTCCAGACTGACAATTGTTACTGGGTTGCTAACGCAAAGTTGCAGGGGCCCCCCTCTTTTCAACGAAACAGTGTCCTGGTTAGCATGCGCTCCCACTGAACCTGGCGCGGTGAACACAACCGCGCCTGCGAGAGTGGGTTGGAGCGCAGCGCTTGCCGGAGACCGTTGACAGTCGATTCGAGTGGGCCGCCCCGGGTTCGGGTGTGACGCCCCGGCTGTCCGGCCTGTCGAAGCGCCCCGCGCCCTCCCTTTTCGTGTTTCACGCCAGGCCTTTCCACGCGGGTCCCCGCCTTCGCGTCGTCGATGCGACCTCTGGCGTTGGGAAGCGTTCCCTATCGGGCTGTCGTCCACCCACGGCCCACCATCCGTAAGGGGAGGCTCGCCGCCCCCGGCGGTCCTCTCCCCATGCAGTCGTCGTGTCTCGCGGTTCCGTCACTCGCAGTCCCCCTCGTCCGGCAGTTCATCACCCCCAAGAAGGAAGGCGCATGCGTCTCAGGGAAAAGCTGTTGACCAGTCTGCTGCTGGTGCCCGTCGCGGGTACCAGCGCGTGGGCCAAGGAGCGGTCGAACTTCGACGCGTTCCTGGAGCAGCGGGAGTCCCGCCCGCTGTCCGTGGATTCCGCCGCGGCCGCGTCGCGCGGTCTCCGCATCGAGCAGACCGAGCAGCGGCTCGGCGTGCCCACGTTCGCGTGGGCGGCCCAGGACGGTGCGCAGTCCAAGTCGGTCATCCGCTCCGGCATGACGGCGGAAGCCGCGGCGCGCGCGCACCTGCAGAACGTGGCGGACAGCTACCGGCTGTCGCGCACGGACGTCGCGGGCGCCACGCTGCGCTCGGTGCATGACACGGGCAAGGGCGCGATCGTCGCCACGTTCCACCAGACGGTGAACGGCATCCCGGTCTTCCGCAACGAGGTCAAGGTCATCATGGGCCAGGACCAGCGCCTGGTGGCCGTGAGCGGCTACCTGGCCCCGTCCGAGCTCACGCAGGCCGCCCGCGCCAAGTCCCGCACCGGCGCCTTCAGCCTGGGTGCCGCGGACGCGGTCGCCTCCGCGTTCAAGGACATGACGGGCTCCAGCGCGCCGGCGTCGTCGTTCGTCAACGCCGGCACGAAGGGGGACCACACCTTCTTCGCGCTGAACCCCTCCGCGAAGGCCGCGCTGCCGCAGGACCTGGTCTCCCCCGCTCGCGCCCGGCAGGTGTTCTTCACGATGGCGGACGGCCTTGAGCCCGCCTGGTACGTGGAGGTCAACGCCGGCCCCAAGGCCTCGCGCTCCAGCGACTACTACGGCTACGTCATCTCCGCGACCACGGGCCAGGTGCTCTTCCGCAACAACCTGACCGTGGACGTGGCCGCCGAGCCCTTCACGTACAAGGTCTACGCGGACGCGGCGGCGCCGTACGTGCCCGAGGACGGTCCCCAGGGCAACGACATGACGCCCCACCCCACGGGCATCCCGGACGGCTCGCAGGGTCCGCTGGGCCGCGCGGCGAAGGACATCACCATCACGAACGTGCCGTTCACGCACAACGACCCGTGGCTGCCCAACAACGCCACGGTGACCACGGGTAACAACGTGGACGCGTACGCGGACCTGGAGCTGCCGGACGGCTACCAGCCCGGCTCGGCGGACATCCGGCCGACGGTCACCTCGGAGCGGACCTTCGGGTACGTCTACGACACCTCCATCGCCCCGGACGCGAACACCACGCAGGCCAAGGCGGCGGTGGTCAACCTCTTCTTCGTCAACAACTTCCTGCACGACTGGTTCTACGACGCCGGCTTCGACGAGGCCTCGGGCAACGCCCAGTCCATCAACTACGGCCGTGGCGGCGTGGAGGGTGACCCCATCCAGGCGCAGGGCCTGGACAGCAGCGGCCGCAACAACGCGAACATGAGCACGCCGTCCGACGGTGCTTCGCCGCGCATGCAGATGTACCTGTTCACCGGCACGCCGGAGCTCTCCGTGGGGTCCCCGGCGGCCATCGCGGGCATCTACGAGGCGGCCTCGGCCAGCTATGGCCCCGCGAGCTACGACGTCACGGGTGACATCAAGAGTCCTCTTCCGGACGACCCCAACAAGCTCGGCTGCGCCGCGTTCCCCGTGGACTACTTCAAGGGGAAGATCGCACTCATCGATCGCGGCACGTGCAACTTCGTCGTGAAGTCGCGCTTCGCCCACGAGGCGGGTGCGCTCGCCACCATCATCGGCAATAACGCCCCTGGCAGCCCCGCGGGCATGGCCGGCAACGGCGTGGACGACCCGTTCGTCACGACGCCGTCGCTGATGATCTCCCAGGCCGCGGCGGCGGCCTGGCGGGCCCAGCTGGCGAACGGCGCGGTCAACGTGACGCTGCGCAAGTCCCCCAAGGAGGACCGCGACGGCACGCTGGACAACGCGGTCATCGCGCACGAGTGGGGCCACTACATCTCCAACCGCCTCATCGGCAACGCGGCCGGCCTGTCGAACAACCAGGGCCGCTCCATGGGCGAGGGCTGGGGTGACTTCACCGCCCAGCTGATGCAGGTGCGCGCGGAGGACGTCACCAAGACCGGCAACGGCCAGTGGCAGGGCGTCTACGGCGACGCGGGCTGGGTCAGCAGCGGTGGCCGCAACCAGGGCTACTACTTCGGCCTGCGCCGGCTGCCCTACACGACGGACCTGACCAAGAACGCGCTGTCGCTGAAGCACATCGCCAACGGCACCGCGCTTCCCTCCAACGCGAACACGACCTACCTGGCGGGGCAGCGTAACAGCGAGGTCCACAACTCCGGTGAGATCTGGGCCTCCATGCTGTGGGAGTGCTACGCGAGCCTCCTCAACGCCCACCCGTTCCAGGAGGCCCAGGACCGGATGAAGCGCTACCTCGTCGCCGCGTACAAGGCGACGCCGAACGCGCCCACCTTCCTGGAGGCGCGCGACGCCGTCCTCGCGGTGGCGGCGGCCAGCGACCCGGCCGACTACAGCCGCTTCGTGGCGGCCTTCGCCAAGCGCGGCGCGGGCTTCGGCGCCAAGGTGCCGGACCGCAATTCGTGGGACCACGTCGGCGTGGTGGAGAGCAAGGTCACGGGCAACACGATCGAGGTCACCGGCCTGAGCCTGGATGACAGCCGGTCCGGCTGCGACAAGGACGGCGTGCTCGACGTGGGCGAGGAAGGCCTGCTGCACCTGACCGTGCGCAACGTGGGCGGCGGCGCGCTGGGGTCCTTCACGGGCACCCTCAGCACCACCAGCACCACCGCGACGGTGGCCTTCCCGGCTGGAACCACCGTGACCGTGCCGGCGCTGGCGCGCGGCGCGGAGGCGAAGATCACCGTGCCGGTGTCCCTGACCGCCGTGTCCGGGGCCGGTGCCACCGCCAAGCTGAAGATCGTCTTCGACGAGGCCAGCCTGCCTGCCGCGGCGAAGACCGTGTCGTTCGACCCGCGCGTCAACTACGACGACGTGCCGGCGTCCGGCACGACGGAGTACTTCAAGACCGGCCTGAGCGCGTGGACGGTGTCGGATAACTACACCGCGGGCGGTGACTGGAAGGTCATCCAGCTGGGCACCGACAGCATCGCGCACGCCGACGACGCCAACGCCCCGGGCGAGATGACCCTCACGAGCCCCTGGCTGACGCTGAGCGCGACGGAGGGCTTCTACTTCGGCTACTACTTCCGCCACTCCTTCGAGTCTGACTACACGGCGGCCACGACTCCGTTTGACGGCGCCACCGTGGAGTACAGCATCAACGGCGTGTCATGGACGAACCTGAACACGCTCACCGCGCAGGTGCCGACCGTCAAGCCGAAGTACTACGCGGCCGCCATCTCCACGGGCGGCGGCAACCCCATCGAGGGGCAGCGCGCCTACGCTCTCACGTCGGCCGGGTTCCCCAGCTTCAACGGGGAGGACTTCGACTTCGGGGACTACTTCCAGAAGCAGGGCATCATGCGCGTCAAGCTGCGCTTCCGCGTGGGTGCGGACGCGGGCCAGGGGGCGTACGGCATCGACATCGCGGAGCCCACGATCGAGGGCGCGACCCCGGTGTTCTCGTCGCAGGTGGACCAGCCGACGACCGCGGGCGCGTGCAACCAGCGCCCGGTGGCGCACGCTGGCGTCGCGCAGGTGGTGCCCGAGTTCACGACCGTGAACGGCCAGCAGCAGCGCACCACGGTGACCCTCAACGGCACGGGCAGCTTCGACCCGGACGCCGCTTCGGGTGACGTGCTCACGTACCAGTGGACGCAGGTGGGCGGCCAGGCTCCGGTGACGCTGACCGGCGCGGACACCGCCACGCCGACCTTCGTGACGGACGTCGCCTTCACCCAGTACCTCACCTTCCAGCTGGTGGTGACGGACGCGCAGGGCAAGACGAGCCTCCCGAAGACGGTCGACATCGGCGTGAACAACATCAACCGCGCCCCGGTCGTCGTGGCCACCGCGACGGAGTCGGTGAACGAGGGCGGGACGGCGGAGCTGGACGCTTCCGGCTCCACGGATCCGGACGGTCAGGCGCTCACCTACGCCTGGGCGCAGACCGCCGGTGACGTGCAGGCGACGCTGACCAACGCCAACACGGCCAAGGCCACGTTCACGGCGCCGGAAGTGACGGAGGACACGCAGCTGACCTTCACGGTCACGGTGTCCGACGGCGCGGCCTCCACCAAGAAGTCCGTGGCGGTGACGGTGAAGAACGTCAACCGTCCGCCGGTGGTGGACGCTGGCGCGGATCAGGAAGTGGCGGCCCGCGCGGAGGTGACGCTGTCCGGCACCGCCACGGACGCCGAGGGTGACGCCATCACCTACGCCTGGACCCAGGTGAGCGGCACGACGGTGACGCTGTCCGGGGCCGACACGGCCACCGCGAAGTTCACCGCCCCCAACGTGGCCGCGGACGAGGAGCTGTCGTTCCGCCTCACCGTGACGGCCGGTGGCGAGTCCGCCTCCGACCTGGTCAACGTGAAGGTCAGCGTGGACAACCGCGCCCCCACCGTGTCCGGCACCACCAGCACCGCGACCGAGGGCGACAAGGTGAGCATCACCACCAACGCCAAGGATCCGGACGGTGACGCGCTCACCTACGCCTGGACCCAGACGGGCGGCCCGTCCGTGACCCTCACGGGCGCCAACACGGCCAAGCTGGAGTTCACCGCGCCGCAGGTGAAGTCCGACACGGACCTCACCTTCAGCCTCACGGTCACGGACACCCACGGCGCGTCCGCCGGTCCGGCGACCTACACGGTGAAGGTGAAGAACAAGGGCGGCGGCTGCTCGTCCACGGGCGGCTCCGCGGGCGGCATGGCGCCGCTGATGGCGCTGTTCGCGGCGATGGCGCTCGCGCGCCGTCGCAAGGCGTAAGCCGGCGCTTCGTCCTGAAGCCCTGAAGTGACGGGGGCGGTCCTCACGTGAGTGGGGGCCGCCCCTTCTTCGTTTCCTGCGGTAGGCTCGCGCGCCTCATGGCACGCACGTTCCAGGTGGGAGACACCTTCACCCACGTCCGCCAATGCGACCGGCTGCGGCCGGTGTATTACGCGGGCGCTTCCGGGGACTACAACCCCATCCACATTGACCCGGAGGTGGGGAAGCTCGCCGGCTTCAACGGCGTCATCCTCCAGGGGCTCTGCACGCTGGGCTGGGCCGTGGAGGCCGTGGCCGTCTTCGTGGGCGACCCGGGCCGGGTGCGCCGCGTGAAGGTGCGCTTCTCCCGGCCGGTCCTCCCCGAGGACACCGTCACCTTCCAGGGCCGCGTCACCGCCGTCGAGGACGGCCGGCTGACGACGGAAGTCACCGCCACCAACCAGCGCGGCGAGCCCGTCCTCCGGGGCGCCGTCGTCGAAACCTCGCTCGGATAGCCATGGCCCTGGACCCCAAGTTCGTCGGCCGTGCGTACGGCCCCTTCACCTACGAAATCGGCCGGGAGAAGCTGCGCGAGTTCTCCCTCATCCTCGGCGGCTCCGTGCCCTCCGCGGGCACCTTCGGCGAGCCGCCGGAGCACGTGAGCCCCCTGCTCTACTCGCAGGAGGCGGCGCAGGCGGGCCCCTACGGCGACATCATCGCCTTCCCCAGCTTCGCGGTGGTGTTCGCCATCCGCCCCTTCAGCGCCGCCATCGCGGACCCGGAGCTGGGCGTGGACCGCGTGCGGCTGGTGCACGGGGAGCAGGAGTTGGAGTTCCTGGGCGTGATGCGCCCCGGGGACGTGCTCACCACCACGGGCCAGATTTCAGAGCTGTACCGCAAGGCCGGGATGGACTTCCTCGTCGTCACCACGGAGACGCGCAACGCGAAGGGCGAGCCCGTGGTGCGCGGCGTCTGGACGGCCGTCATCCGCCCCGCGTGACGTAGAGAAGCAGCGCGGCCTACTCGCCGGGGGCGATGATGCCCTCGTCGAGCAGCTGCGCGAGGATGCGCGCGGTGTCCAGGCGCGACATGCCCGACAGCGCGAAGAGGTCGTCGAAGCTCACCGCGCCGTCAATCTGCGCCAGCACGAAGCCCGCGCGGTGGTCCAGGTTGAGCCAGATGATGTCGTCCGGCTGCAACCGCACGCGTGGCATGCGGTTCAGGTCCCCCAGCCGGGCCTCCAGCATGGACACCAGGATGCGCTCGCTGCGGTCGCGCAGCGCCTCCACGCGAGGGTTCTCCGGCGCCAGCGACTGCGCCCGGCGCAAGAGCTCCACCGCGCCGGAGTGGTCATCCAGCGCCAGCAGGTCCTCCGCGCCCCGCAGCAGGCTCTCCACCTCCGAGCCCTCCGGCAGCCCGCCCGCCGGGGTGAAGGTGTCCGGCAGCCCGAACTCCTGCGTGCGGTGCGCCTCCGCGATGAGGTCCAGCGCGTCCCCGCGCATCCCCGTCCCTTCGGGAAGGCTCACGGAGTCCCGTAGGGCGACCTCCACCGGGCCCGGTGTGGAGGGGCCGGCCCAGGCGCCCCAGTCCACCTCCTGGTCGGGGCTCGCCAGGTTCCACCCGGTATCCCCCCCGTGCTCCGCCGGGCCGTCCCGCCCCAGCAGCCGGCGCGCGCGCGCGTTGCCGGGGTCCAGCTCCAGGGCCCTCGCGAACAGCTTCTCCGCGCCGGCCATGTCGCCACTCAGTCGCAACAGCAACCCGGCTTCGACCAGCGCCTTGGCCCGGAGCGCGTTCATGGGCTACCTCCCCGGCGTTCCGCGCGTGCCGGCCGAGCGCAACAGCGGCAGGCTCTGGGCCAGGGCCTCACAGGCCCGCCTGAGCGCGCCCACGTCCTCCACGCCGCGCGCCTGGCGCGCCTGGTCCAGGGCGGCCTCCGCGCGGGCGACGACGTCCGGCGACAGGCCTCCGGCCCCGGGCATGAGCCGCACGCGGGAGAGCGCGTCCACCAGGTCCCGGGCCAGGGTGTCCAGCTCCACGCGCCTGGACTTCAGCTCCTCCGTGTTGCGCGCCGTCACCAGCCAGTCTCGCTGCTCGTCCATGATGCGACGCAGCTCGTCCTCGGTGAGGCCGCTGGAGGCGGTGACGGTGATGGACTGGCGCAGGCCCGTGTCACGGTCGCGCGCGGACACCGACACGATGCCCTCCGCGTTGATGTCGAACGTCACTTCAATCTCCACCTGTCCGCGCGGCGCCTCGCGCAGGCCGGTGAGGAGGAACTCGCCCAACAGCTCGTTGTGGTGGGCCAGCTCGTGCTCGCCCTGGAGCACCATGATCTTCACCGTGCGCTGGAAGTCCTTGGAGGTGGCGAACACCTCCGTGGCGGACGTGGGCACGGTGGTGTTGCGCGGGATCAGCCTGCGCACGTAGCCGCCCGCGATGGCCACGCCCATGCTCTGCGGCGTGACGTCCAGCAGGAGCAGCTCGCTCTGTTGCCCCACCAGCGCGTGCGCCTGGATGGCGGCGCCCAGGGCGACGACCTCCTCGGCGTGCACGCCCTTGCAGGGCTCGCGGCGGAAGTACTGGCGCACCTGTTCGATGATGCGGGGCATGCGCGACATGCCCCCCACGAGGATGACCTCCTTGAGCTCCGAGGGGCGCACCTTCGCCTCGCCCAGGACTTCCGACGTGATGCCCACCAGGCGCTCGCCCAGGTCCGCGGTGAGGTCCTCCAGCTTCTCGCGGGTGAGCGTGGACTGCAGGTGCAGCGCGGCGCCCCCGCCCGGCGGCGTGCAGATGAAGGGCAGGTGCACCTGCGTCTCCTTCACCGACGACAGCTCCACCTTGGCCTTCTCCGCGGCGTCCTTCAGCCGCTGCAGCGCCATGCGGTCCTTGCGCAGGTCGATGCCGTGCTCCTTGGCGAAGGAGAACACCATCCACTCGATGATGCGGTGGTCCCAGTCCTCGCCGCCGAGGAAGGTGTCACCGCCGGTGGCCACCACGTCGAAGATGCCGTTGTTGATCTCCAGCACCGACACGTCGAAGGTGCCGCCGCCCAGGTCCAGCACGGCGATCTTCCCGTTCACCGTGCGCCCGAAGCCGTAGGCCAGCGCCGCCGCGGTGGGCTCGTTGATGATGCGCAGGACCTCCAGCCCCGCGATGCGGCCCGCGTCCTTGGTGGCCTGGCGCTGGCCGTCGTTGAAGTAGGCCGGCACGGTGATGACGGCCTGGGTGACGGGCCGGCCGAAGTGCGCCTCCGCGTCCGCCTTCAGCTCCGCCAGAATCATGGCGCTGACCTCCGGCACGGCGAGGTCGCGGCCCGCCAGCCGGATGCGCACGTCGTCGTGCTGGCCGCACACCACCTGGTACGTGAGCGCGCGCATCGCGTCCTGCACCGGGTGCGAGGAGAACTTGCGGCCGATGAGGCGCTTCGCCGCGGACACCGTCTCCTGCGGGTTGGTGATGGCCTGCCGCTTGGCGATGCTGCCCACCAGCCGCTTGCCGTTCTTCGACACCGCCACCACGGACGGGGTGAGGGGCTGGCCGGTGCGGTTCTTGATGATGATGGGCTGACCGTCCTGCACCGTGGCGACGAGGCTGTTCGTCGTCCCCAGGTCGATGCCAATCAGCGGTTCGGACTCAGCAGCCATGGGGACGCGTGCACCTCATCACGTGAACGTCCAGCGCAGCTTCTTGAGGCCGGCGCGAGCGTCTGCGTTGTCCGGATCCAGGCGCACGACCTCCTCGAAGTGGTGCTTGGCCTGCTTCTTCTGCCCCGCCACCAGGAGCAGCTGCGCCAGCAAGAGCTGGTAGTCCGCGCGCCCCGGCTTCAGCTCCACCGCGCGCTGCGCGAGCTTCAGCACCTCCTGCGGGTCCTGCGTCAGCTCCCGCCCCACGCGCGCCGCCTGGAAGGCCGCCTCCGGGTTGTCCGCGTTGAGCGACACGGCCAGCCGGTAGGCCGCCTGCGCGCCGGCGAAGTCGCCGCGCATCTCCAGCTCCTGGCCGCGCTCCACCTCCGTCTGCGCGCGGTGCAGGTCGTGCTTGCGGCGCGCCTCCACCAGCAGCTGGGCGACCTCGCGGTTCTTCGGGTCCAGGCCCAGCACGTGGTTGAAGTCCTGGTAGGCCCGCTCGAAGTCCCCGCGCGCGGTGGCCGCCTTGCCCCGGGCGATGAGCTCCGTGAGCTTGTGGCTGCGCGCCATGTACGGGTGGCGCGCGAGGCGGGCCTGGCGCTCGGCGCGGCGGGCCTCGGACTCCGGATCATCCGCGGGCGCGGCGGCCGGAGGCGGCACCGCGGCGAAGGCCCCCGAGGGCGGACGCGCCCCCGAAGTGGCGGGCGGCTGCGTCGCCGCGAAGGTGCCGGAGGGCGTGCGCGCGCTCGGCGCGCCGGGCGGCGGCGTGGCCGGGGCGCGTGCGGCCGGGGCTGGCGGCGCGGCGGGAGCGCGCGGCGGCTCCTGGCGGCTGAGGGCGTTGTGGGCGTCGGTGAGGCGCTTGAAGATGCGCTCCAGCCGGGCGCGGAAGCTGCCCAGGTTCTTGCCGAAGTAGCGGTCCGGGTGGAAGCGGCGGGACGCGTTGTAATAGGCCTGCTTCACCTCCTGGGGGCTCGCACCCCGGGCCACGCCCAGCACCGCGTGGTGGTCCATCCCGTCCAGCGAGCGCTCCATCTCGATGATGTCGCGCTTCTGCTCGGGCTCCAGGTCCACCTCCTCCGCCATGGCGGCGTCCACCACCGGGGCGGCGGGAGGGGCGCGCTGCACGACCCGGGCGGGCACGATGGCCCCCTTGGCGCGCAGCGACAGCAGCACGGCGATGGTGCGAGCCTCGCCCAGCGAGGAGCGGGACAGGACGGAGTCGATGCGCTCGACGCGGCCCACCAGCGCCAGCACCGAGCCCTCCTCCGGGCTGAGCTGGAGTCGGGCCGGGTCCAGTTGGGGCACCGTCGCGATGTGGTCGGTCCTGCCCCCCAGGCCGACGATGGGGTTGGGCGCGCTCAAGGTGTCACGTTCCGCGGGCTGGCGAATCCCCGAGTGTAGGTGTGCGGGAAGCGGGGCGTCAAACTTCCCGGGTCCTTGGGGCCCCTCCCCCTTTTACAGCGTGGAGAGGACACGCTGGAGGATGCCCAGCGCTTCGTCCAGTTCCTTCTGGGAGATGATGAGGGGCGGGGCGAACCGGAGCGTGGTGTCCCCGGCGGCGTTCACCAGCAGGCCGGCCTCGCGCAGCTTCGCGATGACGGGGGCGACCTCCCGGTCCAGCTCCACGCCCAAGAGCAGCCCCTGTCCGCGCACGGCCTTGATGCGCCCTTCCGGCAGCGCGGCCTGGAGCGCGCGCGCCCCGGCGAGGAAGTGCTCCCCCTTCGCCTGCACGTCCGCCAGGAATCCGGGCTGGCGCAACAGCCGCATCACCACGTTACCCGCGGCGGCGGACACCAGGTTGCCGCCGAAGGTGGAGCCGTGGGTGCCCGGGGAGAGGCTGACGGCCAGCTCCTCGCGGCACAGCATGGCGCCGATGGGCAGCCCGTTGCCCAGCGCCTTGGCCAGGCTGATGGCGTCCGGCCGGATGCCGTGGTGCATGAAGCCGAAGGGCTGGCCGGTGCGGCCCATGCCCGTCTGGACCTCGTCCACGAGCAGCAGCAGGCCCTGCTCGTCGCACAGCGCGCGCAGGCCCTGGAGGAAGCCCGGGGGCGCCATGCGCACGCCGCCCTCGCCCTGGATGGGCTCCACCAGGATGGCGGCGGTGTTGGGCCCGATGGCGCGGCGGACCGCCTCCACGTCGCCGTAGGGCAGGTGCCGGAAGCCCTGGGGCAGCGGCTCGAAGCCGGCGTGGTACTTGGGCTGGCCGGTGGCGGTGACGGTGGCCAGCGTGCGGCCGTGGAAGCCCTTCTCGAAGGAGAGGATCTCGAAGCGCTCCGGCGTGCCCCGGTCCTTCATCACCTTGCGCGTCAGCTTGATGAGGGCCTCGTTGGCCTCCGCGCCGGAGTTGCAGAAGAACGCGCGCGGCAGCCCGGCCCAGGCGGTGAGCTGCTCGGCCAGGTCGATCTGCGGCTGCGAGTAGAAGGCGTTGGAGACGTGCCACAGCGTGTCCAGCTGCGCCTTGGCCGCCGCGACCACCTCCGGGTGGCAGTGGCCCAGGGCGCACACCGCGATGCCGCCGATGCAGTCCAGGTACACCTTGCCATCCGCGTCCCACACCCGGGTGCCCTGCCCGCGCACCAGCGCGATGGGTTGCTGCTTGTAGTTCTGCAGCAGGTGCTGCTTCGCCTTCTGGATGAGGGGCTCGTTGCCAGGGGCGGACGCGGGGGACGGCGGCGCTTGCAAGGTGGGGTACCTCTCTCTTCTCATGACGCGGTGGGACGACGCGGCGGACCCTAGCGCGCTAGAGGATGTAGCGCGACAAGTCCTCGTCCTGGACGATGGCGCCCAGGCGCTCGCGCACGTAGGCGGCGTCCACCTGGAAGTCGCGCGGGCCCTGTTCGCTGGCGGTGAAGGACACCTCGTCCAGCAGGCGCTCCAGCACGGTGTGCAGCCGCCGCGCGCCGATGTTCTGCGTGCGCTCGTTGGCCTGCTGGGCGATGCGGGCGACTTCCGCCACCGCGTCGTCGGTGAAGGACAGGCGCACGCCCTCCGTGGCGAGCAGCGCGGTGTACTGGCGCAGGAGCGAGTTCTTGGGCTCGCGCAGGATGCGCACCAGGTCCTCGCCGGACAGCGCCTCCAGCTCCACGCGGATGGGGAAGCGGCCCTGGAGTTCCGGGATGAGGTCCGACGGCTTGGAGACGTGGAACGCGCCCGCGGCGATGAAGAGCATGTGGTCCGTCTTCACCTGGCCGTACTTCGTGTTGACGGCCGAGCCCTCCACGATGGGCAGGATGTCGCGCTGGACACCCTCGCGCGAGACATCAGGGCCCCCGCCGCCCTTGCCGCCCTCGCGGCTGGCGATCTTGTCGATTTCGTCGATGAAGACGATGCCGCTGGACTCGGCGCGCGCCACGGCCTCGCGCTGGACGCGGTCCGGGTCCACCAGCTTCTGCGCCTCCTCCGCGCGCAGCACCTGGAGCGCCTCCGGCACGCGCAGCTTGCGCTTCCGGGTGTTCTTCATGCCCGGCATGTTCTTGAACAGGTCCTGGAGGTTGACGCCGATCTCCTCCATGCCCTGGCCGCTGAAGTTGCGCATGAAGGTGGGGCTGCTCTCGCTGGTCTCCACCTCCACGGTCTGATCATCCAGCGTGCCGGCGCGCAGCTGGGCGCGCAGCTTCTCCCGCTCGCTGTCGCCCAGCGGCGAGGGCGCGGGGGCTGGCGGGGGCGAGAAGCCGAACGGCGGAGACGACGTCGTGCGCGACTGGCCGCCGTTCTTGATGAGCTCCATCAAGCGGTCCTCGGCCAGCTCCTCCGCGCGCGGCTTGACCTTCTCCGTCTCCTCCTCGCGCACGAGCGCGATGGCGGACTCCACGAGGTCGCGGATCATCGACTCGACGTCGCGGCCCACGTAGCCCACTTCCGTGAACTTGCTGGCCTCCACCTTCACGAACGGGGCCTGGGACAGCTTCGCCAGGCGGCGGGCGATCTCCGTCTTCCCCACGCCGGTGGGGCCGATCATGATGATGTTCTTCGGGTAGATCTCATCCCGCAGGTCGTCCGGCACCTGCTGGCGGCGCCACCGGTTGCGCAGCGCGATGGCCACCGCGCGCTTGGCGTCTTTCTGCCCGACGATGTAGCGGTCCAGCTCGCTGACGACCTCGCGAGGCGTGAAGGCGGACAACTTGCGCGATTCGGCCACGGGGCGGTCCTCTCAGAGCTCTTCGTAGGTGACGTTGGAGTTCGTGTAGACGCAGATGTCCGCGGCGATGGCCATGGCCTGCGTGCAGATGTCCCGGGCGGACAGCTGCGAGTGCGCCTGGAGGGCGCGTGCGGCGGCCAGCGCGTAGTGGCCGCCGGAGCCCACGGCGGCGATGCCGTGGTCCGGTTCGATGATGTCGCCCGCGCCGGAGAGGATGAAGGTCTTCTCCTTGTCGGCGACGATGAGGAGTGCCTCCAGGCGGCGGAGGAAGCGGTCGGTGCGCCAGTCCTTGCCCAGCTCCACGCAGGCGCGGGCCAGGTTCTTCTGGTGCTCCTTGAACTTGGCCTCGAAGCGCTCGAAGAGCGTGAACGCGTCCGCGGTGCTGCCCGCGAAGCCGGCGATGACCTGACCGTCGCCGATGCGGCGCACCTTGCGCGCCGTGTTCTTCATGATGGTCTTGTCGAGGCTGACCTGACCGTCGCCCGCGATGACGACCTTCCCTTCGCGGCGGACGCAGAGGATGGTGGTGCCGTGGAACATGACCGGGGGTTTAACAAGCCCGCCCGTCCCGGACTCATAAAAACGGCCTGGCTGTCCGCTCCCTCACCCTGGGGACGCGCTCAGGTCGCGGTCGCCTTCATCCAGCGGCCCACCAGCTTCACCAGGGCGGCCTTCTTCGCCTTCACCGTCTTCGCGTCCGGAAAGCTCACGACGCCCCGGTCCGGCGCCAGCCACTCCACGAGCCCCGAGTCGTCCTCGAAGCCAAAGCCCTTCGTGTCCTTCACCTTCGCGCCCCGGTGGAGGATGACCTGGAAGATGCCCTTGGGGGCCAGGCGGAACGTGACACGGTCATCGCCGGAGTGGACGAAGCTGGGGGCCTTCCACTTGATGCGCTCGGTGATGTTGGCGTCGGAGGCGAGGATGGCCGCGCGCACGGCTTCGATCTCCGCCTTCAGCGGGTGCTCGAGCCCGGCCATGAACTGGTCGACTTCGTCCGCGCGGTTCGCCATGCCCTGCCTTCATCACGCGCGCGGGTGCGCGGCGTCGTAGACCTCTTGCAGCTGTTCGAAGGTCACGTGGGTGTACTTCTGCGTGGTGGACAGGCTCGCGTGGCCCAGTAGCTCCTGGATGCTGCGGATGTCCGCGCCGCCGCCCAAGAGGTGCGTGGCGAACGAGTGGCGCATCGCGTGCGGGCTCACCTTGCGCGCCAGGGCCAGCTTGAGCACGTACGCGTCCAGGTGCCTCGCGATGCTCCGGGGCGTGAGCCTCCCGCCGCGGAAGTTGAGGAACAGCGCGTCCGGGTCCTGCGCGTCGTGCACCGTGGCCAGCAGCTCACCGCGCCTCGCAAGGTACGCCTCCAGGGACTGGATGGCCTTCGCGTTGAGCGGCACCAGCCGCTCCTTGCTGCCCTTGCCCATCACCCGGACGATGCGGCTGCTGCGCTCCACGCCCAAGAGGTCCAGGCCGCACAGCTCGCTGATGCGCAGACCGCCGCCGTACAGCATCTCCAGGATGGCCTTGTCGCGAAGCCCCAGCACCGTGGCCACGTCCGGCATGTCGAGGATGGCGAACACCTCCTCCACCGGCAGCACCTTGGGCAGTGACTTGGGCAGCTTCGGGCTCTTCACCAGCTTCGCGGGACTGGCGGACAAGAGCTTCTGCCGCACGAGGTACTTGTAGAACGACTTGATGCTGGCCAGCCGCCGCGCGCGGCTGGAGGGCGCGTGGTCCACGCTGAGCGTGCCCAGGTACCCTCGGATGGCCGCGTGCGAGCCCGCCAGCAGCGACAGCTTCATCCGCTCCACGAGGTAGCGCTCGTAGTCCACCAGGTCGATGAGGTAGTTGCGCACCGTGTGAGGCGACGCGCCCTTCTCGCCTTCCAGGTGGTCCTTGAACTGCGCCAACAGCGGGGACAGGGTCGACATGGTCGGGGAAGCCTAGGGGCCTCCCCGAGCCTCGCAAGATTCGCGTCGCTGCGCGAGCCCGCCTACTTCGCGGGCGCCGGAGCGGGCGCGACCGCCGGCGCCGTGCCCGAGGGAGCCGGCGCGCCCGGCAGCTCGGACGGCACCAGCTTGGGCAGCAGCACGCGGCAGGCGTCCTCGGACAGCCAGTGGTACGTGCACAGCCACTCCGTGACGGGCACACGCACCTGCCAGCCCAGCACGAAGAGGATGAGCAGCGTGAGGCCCAGGCGGGCGCCCAACGACATGCCGTCGCTCTCGTCGTCGTCCTGCGTGTGGCGCAGCGCCCCGCGCACCAGGTCCGCGCGGTCCACGCGCGCGTTCTTGGGCAGCTTCGGCTTGCGGGTGATGAGCGTCGCCACGCCGCGCGTGAGCATCAGCCGGTCGTTGAGCGCCCAGCCGGAGCCCTCCAGGAGCAGCGCCAGGTTGCGCCGACGCAGCTTCAGCCACCCGAGCAACCCCGCGGGCGCCATCACCACGATGGCCAGGATGGTCGCCGCGGTGATGACGTCCACCAGCGTGAGCGACTTCACCTGCGTGAGAATGAACGCCAGCGACGAACCCAGCGCCGCGAACGCGATGCCGCCCGCCGCGAGCACGCCCGCGAGGCCGCCACCCGCCGGAGCCGCCGCGGGCGCAGCCGCCGCCGGTGGCGCGGTCACCGTCTGCTTGTAGCCGGACTCCAGCGAGGCATCGAAGTCCTTCTCACCGGAGGCGGCCAGCCCCTCCACCTTGCTGGTGATGAACGCGCCGATGCGCATGAACGGCATCGTCATCGACTCCCAGAGCGACACGGGCTGGCGGACGATCTGCGTGACGATGGCGTCGCTCTCCTTGCCGTCCACGTCGTAGAACACGCCGCGCTTGCCCACGACGAGCTCCGTGCTGCGGCCGGCGGTGACGGGCACCGCCACCTCGTAGGCATCCGTCGCGTCCCGGGGCATCACCTTCACGTAGAGGATGCAGGTGGTCCCCTGCCCCGTCAGCGCCGAGTGCGCCGCGCGGTCCGTCACCAGCACGGACAGCGTGTACTTGCGCCCGCCCAGGATGAGCGTGCCCTTCTCCATCAGCGCCCGCCGCTTGGGCAGGTACAGGCTGGGCATGCTGATGAAGTTGTTGGAGAACAGCAGCAGCCAGCGCTGGTACAGCACCAGCCGCTCCAGCTCCGCGATGACGTCCAGCGTGGGCTTGAGCGACAGGTCCTCGCGGCTCACCGCCTCCAGCGCGTCCAGGTCCTCGTTCGACACCGCGCCCAGCGTGTCCGCCACCGCGTGCAGCGCGCTCGCGTCGCGCTTGCCCTGCCAGCCGAGGATTCCTTCCGCCTTCGCGGACAGCTCGCGCCAGGCCGTGTCCGTCAGCTTCACGCCGTCGCCCAGGAGCGGCGTCGCCACCTCCTGGTGGAAGGCTTCCAGCTTCTCGTAGCCGGCGCCGCGGTACAGCCGCGCCCACACCAGCACGCCAGACGGATCCGGCGGCGCGATGGGCAGCTCGTTCGCGGCCTTCCCCATGGCGCCCAGGTCGCCCAGCGCGCCCTCCACGCGGTCCGCGCGCAGGCGCAGGCTGGCGGCGGCCTCCGGCTGCGCGGCCACCAGCCGGCACTGCACGAAGTAGCCGTCCAGGAGCGGCGCCACGTCGTGGATGCGCTTCGCCTGCTCCAGGCTCGCCGTGCCCCAGGTGAACACCGCATCCCGGCCGCCCAGGTGCGTGAGCAGCGCCGCGCGCTCCTCGCGGAAGCGCTTCACCAGGTCCACGTCCACGCCCGCCAGGCCCGCGCGGTTCGTCCGCGGCGGGAAGGCCGCGATGATGGACTGGGCCAGGGGCCGCAGCCGCTCCGGCAGCGACACCGGCGCGATGATGCCGTCGCCGTTCTTTCCCGCGTCGCGCAGCGCCTTGTCGCTGGTGCGCAGCTGCTCCAGCGACAGGCGCGTGGTGTCCGGCGCGTTGAGCGTGCGCAGCACCAGCTCCGCCGCGCCCTTGAGGTTGTTCGCGGTGTCGGAGAGCGCGGACAGATCCAGCACGTCGCTGCCCGCGTCCGCGCCCTTGCGGTCCTTCAGCCGCGCCGCCGTCCAGTCCACCGCGGCGCGCAGCTCCTCCACGCGGATGCGTCGGTTGCCGTCCGCGTCCATCAGCGTGAGGAAGCGCGGATCACACGCGATGCCCTCCATGGGGCACGCGAGCGCCATCCACTGCGTCGCGGGAATCCTCACCGCTTCGGTGAGGGTGTTGAAGTCGGGGATGTCGACCTGGAGCGAGCCGCCGTAGCGGCGATAGACGAGCTGTGCCATTCGGCGCGCGAAGACAGCACACCCCGTCCGGGCGTGCACGCCTCAACGTCCGGCCGCGCCCGGGAAGGAAGGCTCTGGCGGCCCTCCCTTCCCTGGGTCAGCCGCTACTGCGCGGCGGCGACGGCGCTGTACACGCCGGGGTTCTGCCCCTGGCTGATGATGTAGACGGCCCGCGCGTCGTCCTTCCCCGCGAAGTACACGGGCACCTGCACGCCCTGGTCGAGCGTCTTGCGCGCCCCCGACTTCACGTCGTAGACGGCCACGTCGTAGGTGTCCGAGTCCATGCGCGCGTACGTCGCGAGCACGCGAGCGCCGTCCTCCGAAATCTTGTAGCTGAAGATGCCCTGCAGCCACGTCTTCGCCTCGGCCTGCTTCTCGCCCAGCTCCACGGCCTTGAAGTCGCACGCGCGGCCGTTGCGGATGCAGTTGGTGCGGAACACCACCGCGGTGTTCTTCGGCGCGAAGCCGTAGCCGAACACGCCCGGCTGCACCTTCTCCGCCTTCTCCTGGCCCAGCGCGTACAGCATCAGGTCCACGGAGAACACCGGCTTCACGAAGCGCGACAGGAACGCCACGTAGCGGCTGTCCGAGCCCCACACGAAGTTGGGCACGCGGTCGCCCACGCGCTTGGGCGCGCCATCCGGCAGCGACGCCACCGCCAGGAAGCCCGCGCGCGACGGCTGGTCATACTTCTCCAGGAAGGCCACCGCCTTGGAGTCCGGCGCGAACGCCAGCTCCTCCACGGCCTCGCCCACCTTGCGCCCCGCGCCGCCGGACGCCGGGCCCACGTGCAGGTCCCCCAGCTGCTCCGGCTTGCCGTTCTCCGTGCGCGCCAGCCACTGACCATCCGGCGAGAAGCTGAAGTTCTTCGTGCCCACCGCCAGCTTCGTCCCCTTCAGCGCGGGGACGTCCGCGAGGAACAGGTCATACATCCCTCGCACGGCCTCGCTGCGCACCTGGTAGGCCACGTGCTTGCCGTCGGAGGACACCTGGTAGTCGCCCACCTGATCCGCCAGCTTGCGCGGCGGCTCGTTGGAGCCCACCGTCACCGCCGCCAGCCCGCCCGCGGCCGACAGCCGGCGCTTGAAGAGCAGCGTCTTGCCGTCCGGCGTGAACTGCGCGGTGCTGACCTCGCCCGCCACGTCCTGGAACGGCCCCTGCGGCAGCTTGCCCAGCTTCAGCGTGCCCGCGTCCACGAACGCCACGTTCACGCCGTCCGGGGACGGCAGCAGGTAGCTCACCGCCGTGCCCAGCTTCACCGGCTCCGCCGCCGCGTCCGCGAGCGACAGCACGTTCAATTCGCCGGACTGCGAGGCCGGGTTGTAGCCCGTCACGTACAGGAGGTGCTTCGAGTCCTGGGAGAACAGCAGGCTGCCCGGCACGTTCGTCACGCCGTCACCCAGCGCGCGCGCCTTCCCGCCCGCCACCGGCACCACGTGCAGCTGCCCCACCAGCATCTGCGGCGGGATGCCGTCCAGCCGTGGCTTCTGCCCGTTGAGCAGGAACGTGGCGTACTGCCCGTCCGGCGACAGGCGCAGGTCCGCCGCGCGGCCCGCCGCGAGCAACTGCCCCTGCCCGCCCACCACCGAGGTGCCCTTCGCCGCGCTGCGGACCGTGTCGCCCTGCGCGGCGCTGCGCTGGGAGGGCGCGCTGTTGTCCTCGCCCTTCTTGCATCCCGACAACGCCAGCAGGGCCACCAGGCCCACCATCCCAGGTCGCTTCATGCGCTCGTCTGTCCTTCCGTCTGGGCGACAACGCCCGCGAGTGGCAGCCACGCCGCCAGGTCCTGCTTCGCCCGCGCCGAGTAGGCCGCGCGCTTGTCCGCCTTCTTCATCCGCCCCGACAGGGGCGGGAACAGGCCGTAGATGACGTTGGTGGGCTGGTGCGGATGATCCGGCGGGTGCGCTTCCCCGGTGAGGTGCCGGTACAGCGACCCCAGCGCCGTCGTCGCCGGAGGCGCGACGAACGCGGTGCCCGTCAGGCGCGCGTGCACCGCCAGCGCCACCAGGTAGCCGCACGCCGCGCTCTCCACGTAGCCCTCCACGCCCGTCACCTGTCCCGCGAAGAACACCCGCCGCTCCGTCTTCAACGACAGGTCCTCCGCCAGCAGGCGGGGCGAGTCGATGAACGTGTTGCGGTGGATCTGCCCCATCCGCAGGAACTCCGCATTCTGGAGGCCCGGGATGCACGTGCTGAAGATGCGCTTCTGTTCACCCCACGTCAGACGCGTCTGGAAGCCCACCATGTTCCAGGCCGTGCCCGCCCGGTCCTCCATGCGCAGCTGTACCACCGCGTACGGGTCCGTCCCCGTGCGCGGGTCCTTCAGCCCCACCGGCTTCATGGGCCCGTAGGCCAGCGTGTCGTCGCCGCGCTCCGCCATCACTTCAATGGGCAGACACCCTTCGAAGTACTTCGGTTCCTCGAAGCTGTGCGGCACCACCTTCTGGCCCGCCTTCACCTCGTTCACGAAGCGGTAGTACTCGTCCTTCGTCATCGGCAGGTTGAGGTAGTCGTCCCCGCCGCCCTTGCCGTAGCGGCTCTGGCGGAAGGCGATGTCCATGTCGATGGAGTCCCCGGACAGGATGGGCGCGATGGAGTCGTAGAAGTAGAGCTTCGTGCCCACGTGGCGCTCCAGGTCCGCCGTAAGCGCTTCCGACGTCAGCGGCCCCGTCGCCACCACCACCACGCCGTCCTCGGGCAGCCGCTCCACCTCACCGCCCACCAGCTCCACGCCCGCGCCGGACACGAGCCGGGTGGTGATTTCGCGCGAGAAGCCCTCGCGCTCCACCGCCAGCGCGTCGCCCGCGGGCACGCGGTGCAGGTCCGCGCTGCTGAGCACCAGCGAGCCCAGCGCGCGCAGCTCCGCGTGCAAGAGGCCAATGGCGCTCTCCGGGTTGTCCGAGCGCAGCGAGTTGCTGCACACCAGCTCCGCGAGCGTGTCCGACTTGTGCGCGGGGGAGCGCTTGTGCGGCTTCATCTCCCGCAGCACCACCGGCACACCGCGCCGCGCCAGCTGGTACGCGCACTCCGTCCCCGCCAGGCCGCCGCCAATCACCGTCACCCGCTGCTGCTTCACGTCCGACATGCATGCCTCCGGGCCCCCTCGTACCGGGTGCCCAAAGGGCCCTGTTAGCAGAGAGGCCACGCCCTTTCACGTCCGCCCGCCTGCCCTACGTCCCACCATGCGTGCGGAATGGGAGGCGAGGTTTCCCCACCTGGGATCCAACCCTAGGTTTCTCGCGGTCTTCGCTCGGGACGGGGAAGCGTCCGGGCGAGCGCCCTTCAACCGCGATTCTGGGATGGGAGTGACGCAGCCATGAGCCGAACCGACGACTTGCTGAAGATCCGGAGCCTGCTGCAGGAGCGTCGCAGGACCACCGAGACCGCCCAGTCAGGCGCCCGCCGCGAGCTGGCCGCGCTGAAGGATCAGGAGCGGGACCCTGAATACGAGGAGCAGGCGCAGGCGGAGCTTGCGGACTACACGCTGTCCACGCTGATTGAAGCGCAGCGCCGGGAGATCATGCTCATCGACGCGGCGCTCAGCCGCATGGACAACGACGTGTTCGGCGAGTGCGTGGACTGCGGCAACGAAATCTCCCTGGACCGGCTGGAGGCCATGCCCTTCGCCATCCGCTGTGAGGAGGACGCCGCCATCCACGAGCAGGAGACGCGTGAGGCCGCGCGCCACGTGGGCAGCCTGTCCCTCTAGCGAAGCCGTTCAAGCGCTCCCCCGTGCGTCCATCCCGCGCCGGGGGAGTCGTGTGTCCGGCGGCTACTCGCTGTCGCGCTGGAGCACGATGAAGCGGTAGTTCTGCAGCTCGTTCTCGCCCGCCGTGTAGAGCACCGTGAGCAGCAGGTCGTACGGGACCATCTTGTCCGCGATGACCGACAGCTCATGGGTGAAGGGCGCCGCCGGGTTGCGGTCCGCGATGAACTTGAGCTTCTGCACTTCCTTCTTCAGCTGCGCGTCCAGCCCCATCACCAGGCGCCCCTGCAGCTGGGCCTCCGGGATGCGGCCGTCCTTCAACCGCACCACTTCCCGGTCCCCCACCAGGATGTTCTTGGGGGTGATGGTGATGGCCACCGTGTCCTTGGGCGTGGCGCGCGTGGAGGACACCGGCGGCCGGACGTCCTCGGACGCGGTGATGGCCGCGGAGGACGACGCGAAGGACTTCAGGAGGAACACCAGGATGATGGTCATCATGTCCATCATCGCGGTGATGTTGAGCTCCTTCACCTCGCTGGCCGCCTCGCGCTCCTTGCGCTTCTTGCGCGTGAGGGCCCGGCGGTAGCGCATGCGCGCGAGCTGCTCGGCTTCTTCGGCGGACAGGGGCGCGGTTTCGGACATGGCTAGAGGACGCCCAGGGTGACGTCGGGGAAGAGCAGCTTGCGCTCGGCGGCCGTGCCCGCCGTCTCACGCAGGGCGTCCATCGTCTGGATCAGCGCCTCGTAGGGGATGTCCGGATCCGCCGCGACGACGACCTTCGTCTCCTGGGGGAAGGCGGCCTTGAGCTTCACCATCCGAGCGGTGAGCGCCGCGAAGTCGTGCGTGCCGTCCGCGCGCACGGGCACCGTGGGCGCCCCACCCTCCGCGGGCGCGGCCTCCGGGCTGTTGCCCCGGACGAAGAGCCCCTTGTGGGAGATGAGCACGGACAGGTTCAGCTTGGGCGCGTCCGCGTCCCCCTGCCCCACGCCCGCGGTGGCGCCGTAGCTGGGCGCGTTCACGTTGAGCGCACCGAAGGCGGTGAGCCCGGTGATGGACAGCAGCATGAAGATGATGAGGTTCATGAGGATGTCGAGGTACGGGACGATGTTCAGCTCGCCCCCCTCTTCCTCTTCCCTCGGCTTCAGCTTGCGGCGCGAGTAGTGGAACGCCATGGCGTGCCCGGTGCCCTGAGGAAGCGGCTACGACGCGGCGCGGACGTCGGAGTCCGCGGGGACGACTTCCAGCGAGCCCCGACGCGACAGGAGGTTCTCCAGCTTCAGCGCGTTGAGCTCCACCAGCTCCACCATGTTCTTGGCGTAGTTGCTGAAGAACAGGTGCGCCACGATGCAGAGCACCGCGATGGAGAGGCCGAAGCCCGTGTTGTACATGGCCTCCGAGATGCCGTTGGAGAGCAGCGCCTGCTTCTGCTCCGCCGGCACGTTGCCCAGCGCGCGGAAGGTGCCGATGAGGCCCACGATGGTGCCGACAAGGCCCACCAGCGTCGCGATGTTCGCGAGCGACCACAGCCACTGCACCCGGCGCGAGACGTGCGGCGTGTACTCCGCCAGCGCCTCCTCCACCGCCTTGGCCACCTCCAGCTCACCCCGGTTCGCGTTGATGAGCCCCGCGCGGATGACGCGGGCCAGGGGCGAGCGCGGCGCCATGCCGCAGAACTTCACCGCGCGGTCCAGGTTGCCGCCGCGGACCATCTTGTGGACCTGTTCGATGAACGCCGTCGCGTTCAGGCGGTAGCGGTAGAGCAGCGTCACCGCGCGCTCGCCGATGACGGCCAGCGAGGCGGCCAGCCAGAACAGGTTCACGAACATGAACGGGCCGCCGGCCTTGAACGCGCCGACGATGAAGTCCCCCAGGCCTCCGGAAGAAGCATGGCCCGCCGCGGCGGGGGCGGCCTCGGCCACCACCACACGCAGCAACTCACTGACAGAGGGAATCATCGCGGACCGCGTCCTTTCGCTGCCCCCCGCGCGCACCCCTGCCGCACGAAGGGCAGGAGGCTGCGATCACGGGCCAGGAGCAATCCGGACTTCTAGGACTTCGCCCGCGAGGGTGTCAAGCC
The DNA here is from genome assembly GCF_036245865.1 of Corallococcus caeni. Taxonomy (NCBI): domain Bacteria; kingdom Pseudomonadati; phylum Myxococcota; class Myxococcia; order Myxococcales; family Myxococcaceae; genus Corallococcus; species Corallococcus caeni. Next base: position 83,901 of record NZ_BTTW01000001.1, read on the forward strand.
AGGGGGCCGGCCGTACCCCCCTGGAATGACTGGGCTTTTGCGCTCAGGCTTCCACGGTGGGCGTGGGGGCAGGCGCGGCCTCCACGGAAGCCCCCGGAATGGCTGGCTCCACCACCTCGCGGCGGTAGTCGCATTCCTTGTTCGGGCAGGAGATGTAGGCGCCGTCCCGCTTGGAGAACTTCTGGAGGAGGTAGGGCGACGCGCACTGCGGGCACTGCTCCGCCAGCGGCCGGTCCCACGCGGCGAACTTGCACTCCGGATACCGGTTGCAGCCGAAGAAGATCTTCCCGCGTCCGCTGCGGCGCTCGGTGAGGTAGCCCACCTTGCACTCCGGGCAATTGACGCCGATGGAGATGGGCTTGGACGTCTTGCAGTCCGGGTAGCCCGAGCACGCCATGAAGCGCCCGAAGCGGCCGCGCTTGATCACCATGGGCTTGCCGCACTTCTCGCACTTCTCGTCCGTGGTCTCCTCCTCCACGATGACGATCTTCCCCTCCGCGTCCCGCTTGAAGTCCTTGGTGTTCTTGCAGTCGGGGTAGTTCGAGCACGCGAGGAAGTGGCCCATCTTCCCGAACTTGATGACGAACGGGTTGCCGCACTTCTCGCAGGCGATGTCGGTCTTGATCTCCTCGCGCTTGACGTCGCGCATCTCCGCTTCGGCCTTCTCCAGGGTCTCCTTGAAGGGCCCGTAGAAGTCGTGCAGCACCGTCTTCCAGGACGCGCCGCCGTCGGAGATCTGGTCCAGCTTCTCCTCCATGCTGGCCGTGAACGACACGTCCAGCTCATGGGGGAAGTGCTTCACCAGGAGTTCGTTGGTCATCTGGCCCAGGTCGGTGGGACGGAAGCGGCTCTCCAGCTTCTCCACGTACTTCTTGTCCTGGATGTTGGAGAGGATGGCCGCGTACGTGGACGGACGCCCGATGCCGCGCTCCTCCAGTTCCTTCACCAGCGTGGCCTCGCTGAAGCGCGGGGGCGGCTGGGTGAAGTGCTGCTCGTTGAGCAGCTTGTCCAGCGTGAGGACCTCGCCCTCGTTGAGCGGGGGCAGCTCGCCCACCACGTCCTCGGCGCCCTCTTCGCCGGCGGCCTTGGCCTTGTCGCGCTCGGACTCCTCTTCCGGCGTGAGGCCGGCGCCGTAGACGCCCAGGTAGCCGGGGAACTTCAGGGTGCTGCCGGACGCGCGGAAGGTGGCGCGGCCCGCGGTGATGTCCGCGGCCGTCTGGTCATAGACGGCGGGCTTCATCTGGCACGCGACGAAGCGGTTCCAGATGAGCTCGTAGAGCCGGAACATGTCCAGCTCGTCCATGGCGTCGAAGAAGGGGCGCACGCGCTCGGGCGGGTACTCCAGGGACGTGGGCCGGATGGCCTCGTGCGCGTCCTGGGCGCTCTTGCGGCTCTTGTAGACCATGGGCTCCGGCGGCAGGTAGTCCGCGCCGTACTTCTGGCCAATGAACTCGCGCACCTGCGTCACGGCGTCGTCGGACAGACGCGTGGAGTCCGTACGCATGTACGTGATGAGCGCCGTCTGGCCTTCTTCACCCAGCGGCACGCCTTCGTACAGCTTCTGCGCCAGCGTCATCGTCTTCTTGGCGGTGAAGTGCAGCCGGTTCGCCGCCTCCTGCTGGAGCTTGGAGGTAATGAAGGGCGCGGGCGCGTTGCGGCGGCGCTCCTTGCGGTCCACCTTCGTCACGGTGAAGGGGGCGTCCTTCAGCTCCGCGACGAGCCCGTCCGTGGTGGCGCGGTCCTTGAGCTCCACCTTCTTGCCGTCCACGCGGGACAGCTTCGCCTTGAAGGGCGGCGGCCCCTGCGGGCCCTGCACCAGCGCGTCCAGCGTCCAGTACTCTTCCGGCTGGAAGGCCTGGATCTCCGCCTCGCGCTCGACAATCAGGCGCACCGCGACGGACTGCACGCGGCCGGCGGACAGGCCGCGGCGGATCTTCTTCCAGAGCAGCGGCGAGATTTGGTAGCCGACGAGCCGGTCGAGGATGCGGCGGGTCTGCTGCGAATCGTAGTTGTCCTGGTTGAGTTCACGCGGCTGCGCGATGGCGTCCTGCACGGCGCGCTTGGTGATCTCGTTGAAGGTCACGCGGAGCGAGTCCGGGTGGCCCAGCTCCTCCTTGATGTGCCAGGCGATGGCCTCGCCCTCGCGGTCGGGGTCCGTCGCCAGGAAGACGCGGTCCACCGTCTTGGCCATCTTCTTCAGCTCGTTGAGGACCTTCTCCTTGCCCTTGATGACCGTGTACTCGGGCTTGAAGTCGTCCTCCACGTCGACGCCAATCTTGCTCTTGGGCAGGTCCTTCACGTGCCCCACGGACGCCTTCACCGTGTAGCCGGAGCCCAGGTACTTCTTGATGGTCTTCGCCTTGGCGGGAGACTCCACCACCACGAGGTAGTGCGGGCCCTTGCCACGGCGCTCGGGCACTTCCTCTTCGACGTCCGCGTCCGCGTCCACGGTGGGCAAGTCTTCGCCGTCCGCGCCACGGCGGCGGGCCGCGGTCTTCTTCTTGGCGGTGGTCTTCTTGGCCGCCGTCTTCTTCTTGGCCGCCTTCTTGGCCGCCGGCTTCTTCGCGGCCGCCTTCTTGGGCGTCTCCTCCCCCGCCGCCGCCTCCGTCTGCGCCGCCTGTGTCTTCTTCCGCGTGGCCATGGCTCTCCTACCTCGAACTGCCTCTAGACCTTCTCGTACCGTTTACCCGGGTGCTGGACCACCAGCCCCGACAATTCCAACTCCACCAGGGCGCTCGTGAGCGCCGCGGGCGACAGCGGGCTTGCGGCGAGCACCTCGTCGAACGAACGGGGAACCCGGTCCAACAGCCCGTAGGCCCCGCGCGCTTCCACCGACAGCGCCTCCCACCACCCTGAATCCCGACCCGCCGGCACCGCACGGACCGGGTGAACGCCCACCACCGCGCAGATCGTCTCAGCGGACGTGCATGCGCGGGCCCGCCCGTCCGCCAGCAGGGCGTTGCAGCCCGCCGCGGCCGGCTGCCAGACGTCCCCGGGCAGCGCGAACACCGGCCGGCCCTGCACCCGCGCGGCTTCCGCCGTGTAGAGGCTGCCGGACTCCAACCCGGCCCGCATCACCAGCACCGCATCCGACGCGCCAGCGATGAGGCGGTTGCGCCGGGGGAAGGTCGTCGTGCTCGCCCGGACCCCGGGCGGCAGCTCGCTGAAGTACACCCCGCCCCGCTCCAGGAAGTGGGGCAGCAGCCGGGCCTGGGCGGGATCCAACGCGTCCAGGGCGGAGCCCAGGAAGGCCCACGTCTCCGCGCCCACGTCCAGCGCGCCCCAGTGGCACGCCCGGTCCACGCCCTCCGCCGCGCCCGACACCACCCCCACCCCGGCCTCCGCCACCCTCCGGGCGAACGTGCGCGCGAACGGCAGGAAGCCCTGGTCCGGGTGGCGGCTGCCCACCATGGCCAGCCTGCGCCGGGGAGGTCCCGGGTTTCCCAGGTGGAACAGCAGCGGCGGCGCGTCCTCCACCCCCACCAGCCGGGCGGGATAGGCCGGCGTGCCCGCGAAGGCCACCTGGAGTCCCGTCCGTGCACAGGCCTCCTCCGTCCGGGACGCCAGGGTGTCCAGCGACGCGACGGCGGCCAGCCGCTGACGGACGGTCGCGGGCACCGGCACGTCCGCCACCCAGTCCCGCACGGGCGTGGACGCGAGCCGGGAGAGCGCCCCACCGGCGAACGCGCGCACGGCGGCCAGCGTCCGGGGCCCCAGGCCAGCAATGGCCCAGAGCGCCAGGGTGGCGCGCTGCTCGTCCCAGGGTGGGTTGATGTCCGTCTGTGTGTCCGCCATGCCGTCCCCGCCTGTTTCCCACCTATATAGAGGTGGTCCCGGGAGGGGCGTGACACATAACACCGGAACTTCGGGGGTCAAGCGACCCGCCCTTCCCGGGCGGGCCGGAATGCAGCATTCCTGCCGTTGGCCGCCTTCGGATTCAGCGGCTGGCGGTGGGCGTTCCGTCCTTGCGCATGGTGGCGCGGTCGCCGGCGGAGACCTCCACCATGGAGCGGGTCAGCAGGCAGTTGGAGGTGCGCTCACGCACCTCCGTGACCATGCACTGGGCCACGGCCTCCCACGGGTAGGCCTTCTTGCCCTTGCCCGCGTCGCCCATCTTGTAGTCGCTGCGGCCGAGCACATCCAGGCTCGGGTCGCCGCGGCGCTCGATGGTGAAGATGTTGCCCACCTGCACGCCGTCCGCGGTGCCGCGGTCCACGACGACGAAGTGGTGCTCGCCCAGCAGCGTCTGGCCCGGCGTCATCGGCGTGAGCACGTAGCCGGGGATCTCCTTGCTGTTGGGCTTGGGGGCGACGCGCTCCGACAGCTTCTCGCTGGAGGGGCCCACCAGGTCGCCGCGGGCGATGGGGTCCCACGTCTCCGTGATGCGCGCGGTCACCAGGTCGTTGTTGATGGCGACGACCTGCACCGTGCCCAACAGCTCCGTGAGGTAGCCCGTGCGCGCGTGCGTCACCGGGTGCTTCACCTCTTCCACGGTGTGGAAGATGACGTAGCGGTCGCCAATCTTGGCGGCGCCGCGCTTCTTGAAGGTCAGGTAGACCTTCTCCGGGGCGGAGAGCATCAGCGCCTCGGAGGACGAGCCGTCGATGCGGCCCGCCTCGTCCAGTTCGCGCGTCGTCACGAAGCCCTTGGTCGTCACCGGGCGCGCGTTGGCGGGGTCGTAGCCGATCTTCCCGACCACCGACACCAGGCTGCCGCCGCTCACGTCCGTGGGCGCCGCCACGTCGTCGGAGGGCAGGTCGCCCCCCTCCACGCGCGCGGGGACCTCCTCGCCGCCGGGGAAGAACTTCACGTTGTTGCCCGGGTAGATCCAGTGCGGGTTGGCGATCTGCGGGTTGTAGGACCAGACCTTGGGCCAGTACCAGGGGCTGCCCAGGTAGCGCTGGGACAGGTCCCACAGCGTGTCGCCGGTCTCCACGGTGTGCACCTGGCCGGGCGCGCTCTCACGGCCCTGCGGGGCGCCGGGCGGGAGCGTGACGGAGGTGGGGCGCTGCTCCACGTCGTCGGAGATGTCCTGCCCTTCCGTCTCGGTGGAGGCCGGCTGGGGCTCCTCCTCCTGCGCGTCCTGGGCGAAAGCCGTCCATGCCGGCGCGACGGTGAGGGGCACGAGCAGGGTGGCGAGGATCCGGGAGCGCATCGGACGACGTCCTTTCACAAAAGGGCTCAAGGCGAGAGCGCGGCGAGCCGCTGCTCCGCCTGCGTGGCGGCGGCCGTCCCCGGGAACTGGGTGACGACGCGGGTATAGAGGGCTCGGGCATCCACGGCCTGGTTCAGCCGCACCCGGCACTCCGCGAGCCGGAGCATGCCGTCCTGGACGGCGTCCCCGGCGGGGTAGTTCTTGATGAGTCGTTCGAACGTCTTCGCCGCGCCGGCCGCGTCCTTGAGCCCCATCTGGCCCAGGCCGCTGAAGTACAGGGCGTTGTCGGCGCGCGGGTGGCGCGGGTTCTCCGCAGCGAAGCGCGTGAGCGTCTCCACGCCGCCCTCCACGTTGCCGGTGCGCAGCATGGCCACCGCGCGCTCGTACTCCGCGTCGAGGATGTCCGGATCCTTCTCCGGGACCTCCATGCGGGAGGGCGCCAGGGAGCCCGTCGAGACCACCGAGCCCGACGAGCCCGTGCCCGACGAGCCCTCCACCGGGGAGATGAACATCTCCATCTGATCCGGATCCGGCTCCGTCACCGCCACGGCCGTGTTGATGCGCGGCGCGGGTTCCTTCTTCGGCTTGAGCCGCACCACCGTCAGCTCCGACGGGGCCATGCCCAGCGCCTCGCCGCCTTGCGACGAGGCGGCCTCCGGCTTCGCGCTCGCGGCGGTCGCCGGGGACGCGGTGGGGGCCGGGGAGACGGAGCGGGCGCGGGAGACGGCGTCGCGGTTCTCCAGCCGCTCCAGCCGCTCCACCAGCGACGCCTGGGCGGCGCGCAGCGTGCGCACCTCCGCCTCCAGCCGGCCCACTTCCGTCTGGGAAGCAGCGGTGGTGGCGCAGGCGGTCGGCGCGGACAGCGCGACGGCGGCAAACAGGCGGAAGAGGAAGGGACGCACCGGCACGAGCCTGGACGGAGGGGATTCCAGGTCGAGGATAGGAAGGCCGGTCGGAGACCGTCAAGAAAACGACCCGGACGGCCCTCCGCTAGAACCGGTGCACCACGTAGTTCAGGTGACGCCCGGTGCGTCCCGCGTCCCGCCGGTGGGAGAAGAACCGGTCCGGATCACACGCCGTACAGGCCTGTAGCACGTCCACCTGCCCCGGCTTCAGGCCCGCCTTCATGAGCGACGCCTTCACCGCGAGTGGCAGGTCCAGGTGCGGCTTGTCCCCCGCGCGGACGACGTCCGGACCGAAGCGCGCGCGGAAGCGGTCGCCCAGCTCCGCCGACACCTCGTAGCAGCACGCCTGGATGCAGGGGCCCACCGCCGCCAGCAGGTGCTCCGGCTGGCTGCCTCGCGCCACCAGCGCCTCCACCGCGCGGGCGCTGATCTCCAGGTCCGTGCCCTTCCAGCCGGAGTGCACCGCCGCCACGCGCCGGCCGCGCGGATCCACGATCAGCACCGGCACGCAGTCCGCGGTGCCCACGGCCACCCAGCTCCCCTCCCCTTCCGTCCAGAGGGCATCCGCCTCGCCCAGCGTCGGGCGCAGCACCTCGTCGGCTTCGCCGCGCGCCTCCAGCACCGTGTCGCCGTGCACCTGAGACACCCGGCAGAGCGCGCCCAGCCTCGCGCCCGCGGCCTGGGCCAGGCGGCGGTGGTTCTCCTCCACGCGCGGGCGCTCGTCGCCCACGGAGAAGCCCAGGTTCAGCGACGCGTAGGGCCCTTCGGACACCCCACCCGCGCGGGTGGCGAAGCCGTGGGGCACCGGCAGCAGCGCGGACGTGAGGAACTGGGGCGTGGACATGGGTGTACTTCCTAACCCCGGGCAGGCTTCCGGGCGCGGGCTTCGGGAGGCGTCCACCGTGCCATGGGCGCAGCCCCTGAAAACAGGAACATGCGGAGGAACAACACCCCAGGTTCAATATTTCGACACGAGTACGTTTGACAGGGCGTGTCACGCCCCTGACAATTTTCAACACTCCGGCACTCGCGGACAGGACGCGAAAGCGCGGAGCACACTGCGCCCCGCACATGGCCCTCGGTTCCGAGACGATTGGCAGGAAGCTCTTGTGGAGCATCGCGCTGCCCGGGTTGGTGGTGGCGCTGCTGGGCGTGGGGCACTTCTCGCGCGAGGCGCGGCAGGCGGTGCGCGAAGGCACGCACCTGGAGGCGCTCGCGTTGGCGGAGGCCGTCGCCTCCACGTTCACGCTGCCGCAGGCGCCGGGCGCGGCCCCTCATGGCGCGGTGGCGGACGTGCTGGCGTCGGACACGCGGCTGTTCCGCTCCGTGGAGGACCTGCGGGTGCTGACGCCGGACGGGCGGATCCGCTGGAGCCGCCGCCCGGCCGAGCAGGGCCATCCGCACCCGGAGGCCGCGCGGCTGTCCGCGACGGGGCCGGAGACGGCGCGCTCCAGCGAGCATGGCACGGAGGTGGTGCGGCCCCTGGGCGGTCCGGAGTGCTCCGGCTGTCACACCGGCGAGGCCGCGCAGCGGATGGGCGTGCTCCAGGTGCGCCTGGGCGAGCCCACGCTGCACCGCCAGCTCCAGACGGTGTTCCAGGACGCGCTGGGCGCCATGGTGCTCTTCGTGGGCATCCTGGCGCTCGTCACCTGGCTTTCGCTGCGCTTCGTGCTCACCGCGCCGCTCAAGCGGCTGAGCGAGGCCATGGGGCGCGCGGCGGACGGCGACCTGCTGGTGCGCGCCGAGGCGCGGGGCACGGATGAGATTTCGCGGCTGGGCGCGGCCTTCAACGGGATGCTCGCGCGGCTCACCTCCATGAAGGTGGAGGAGATCGACACGCACCGCGACCTCCAGCTGGTGAAGGAGAAGCTGGCGCTGAAGGACGAGCTGGAGGAGCGCCTGCGGGAGCTGTCGCTGCTGTACGACGTGGCGCGCTCGCTCAACACCACGCTGGAGCTGGACGAGCTCTTGTCGCGCATCACCCGCATGGTGGTGGAGCGGCTGCACATCCCCGACTTCTCCATCATGCTCCTCAACGAGGAGGGCCTGCTGGAGGTGAAGCACGCGTGGCCGCAGGGCCGGGGCCTGGAGGGCCACACCTTCGCCGTGGGCGAGGGCGCCTGTGGCCGGGCCGCCCAGACGCGCAAGGCGGTGTACCTGCCGGACCTGTCGGACAGCACCAGCATCTTCGCGCGGCGCGGCCTGCGCGGCGGCTCCGAGCACGGCACGCTCCTGGCGGTGCCCATGGTGCACGCGGACACGTTGCTGGGCGTCATCAACTTCCAGCGCCCGGAGACGGCGAGCATCTCCGCGGAGGAGATCGAGCTCTTCACCGCCGTGGCGGATCAGGCCGCGACGGCGGTGACGAACGCGCGCCTGCACGCGGAGACGGTGAAGCTCACGCTGACGGACGCGCTGACGGGCGTGCCCAACCGCCGCCACCTCTTCCAGCGGCTGGACCTGGAGCTGGCGCGGGCCCAGCGCTTCGGCGTGCCGCTGGCCCTGCTGATGGTGGACGTGGACCACTTCAAGCGGCTCAACGACCTGGCCGGACACCGCGCCGGAGACGAGACGCTGCGCCGGGTCTCCGACGTGCTCAGGACCCGTGCGCGCAAGGTGGACACGCTGGGGCGCTACGGCGGCGAGGAGTTCGTGCTGCTGCTGCCGCAGGTGTCCAAGGCCACGGCGGTGGAGGTCGCGGAGACGCTGCGCCGCGCGGTGGCGGACGCCGTCACGCTCAACCGCCCGGGGCTGCCCGGGGGGCATGTGACGGTGTCCATCGGCGTCTCGCACTTCCCCACGGACGCGACGTCGCAGGACATGCTGGTGGACTGCGCGGACTCGGCGCTCTATTGCAGCAAGCGGACGGGGCGCAACCGGGTGACGGCGTTCGAGCCCGGCATGGAGGTGCACCCCGGCCGCGAGCGCAGCATCAGCGCGCCGCCCACGGACGCGCCCTCCACGCCTCCCGCGCCCCCGGGCATCGCGAAGGCCTGAGCAGGGCGAAAGAAGCGCCCTGCCCTGCCTGGCGCCTAGCGCTGCACGAGCGTGCGGACCACGGGGAACATCAGGTCCGCCCACTCGTCGTAGCCCGTCGCGGACGGGTGGAAGCCGTCCGAGCAGAAGAAGTCCGGCCGCCGGGGGATCATCTCGCGGCTGGCCTCGTAGAGGTCCACCAGATGCAGGCCGTGCGCGCGGGCCACCGAGGCGATGGCTTCGTTGAAGGGCTCGATGCGCCCTTCGTACAGCGCGCTGGGCACCATCTTCGCCACGGGCGCGAGCGCCATGTCCGCGATGTTCACCACGACCATGGACGCGCCGGTCTGCTTCAGCCGCCGGGCGATGCGGTCCAGGTCGTCCTGGAACTCCGCCACCTCGGTGCCGCGCCAGATGTCGTTGGTGCCCACGCCCAGGGTGATGAGCGTGGGCTGCAACGCGATGACGCGCTTGAGGGCGTTGTTGACGACATCGCGCACGCGCGCGCCGCTCTGCCCCAGGTTGGTATGGCCCACGGGGAGGCCGCCCTGCCGGAGGCGGGAGGCGAGCCGGTCGGGATAGCCCCCGCCCTGCGACGCCCCCACCCCCACCGCCGTGCTGTCACCCAACGAGACGTAGTTGACGCTCATCGACGTTCGTCCACCCCCGTGTGCATCCGCTCAAGGCCTTCGTGAGGCGAGGTGCTGCTCCGGCCTCAGGGCACCGTCAGCGCGCGCAGCAGGCGCCCGCCGCCGGGACCGGCCACGCGCAGCAGCAGCGTGCTGCCCTTGGGCGCGGCGCGGATGGCGGCGGCCAGCTCCTTCGCGCTGGCGATGGGCTTGCGGTTCGCCTCCACCACCAGCATGCCCGGGGCCAGCTGCGCGCGGTCCGCGGGCGAACCCGGGATGATGTCGGTGATGAGCGCGCCTGCGCGCTCGGTGAAGCCGGCCTGCGACGCCGTGCGCGCATCCAGGTCCTGCAGGGACACGCCCACGCGGCGCGAGCTGTCCTGCTCGTCGGAGACCTCCGGCTTCTTCTTGGACAGGCCCTCCAGGTCGGGCCGGGTGCCCATCGTCACCTTCGCGTCCTGCTTCTTGCCGTCGCGGTAGAGGCTCAGGGTCACCACGCTGCCTGGCTTCTTGAGCGCCACGGTGCGGGTGAGCTCGCTGTCGGAGCGCACGTTCTGCCCGTCCACGGCGACCACCACGTCATCCGGCTTGAGCCCCGCCTTCGCCGCGGGCGAGCCGGGGTTGATCTGCGTGAGGATGGCGCCCTCGTTCACCGGCAGCTTCAGCGCCTGCGCCAGGTCGCGGTTGAGGGGCTGGATGCCCACGCCCAGCCAGCCGCGCGTGACGGAGCCGCTCTTCTCCAGCTGCGGCAGCAGCGCCTTGATGAGGTTGCTGGGCACGGAGAAGCCGATGCCCGTGCCGCCGCCGACGATGGCGGTGTTGATGCCCACCACCTCGCCCTTCATGTTGAAGAGCGGGCCACCGGAGTTGCCAGGGTTGATGGCCGCGTCCGTCTGGAGGAAGTCGTCGTACGCGCTGGCGCCGATTTCACGGGCCCGCGCGGACAGGATGCCCACGCTCACGCTGGAGGCCAGGCCGAACGGGTTGCCGATGGCCAGCACCCAGTCACCCACGCGCACCGCGTCGGAGTCGCCCAGCTTCACGGTGGGGAGCTGATCCACCTTCTCCTTGATCTTCACCACGGCCACGTCGGTGAGCGGGTCGCGCCCCACCACCTCGCCCGTGAACGAACGGCCGTCGTCCAGGCGGATGGTGATGGTGACCGCGTCCTCGATGACGTGGTTGTTGGTGAGCACCAGGCCCTTGGGGTCGATGATGAAGCCGGAGCCGGCGCCCTGGCGGATCTGCTCCCGCTCGCTGCGGCCGCGGCCCCGCCCGTTGCCCCCGAAGAACTTGTCGAAGAGGGGGTTGTCCTCCATGCCCTCGGGCATCTCGGGACGCGCCTGCACGTCCACGTTCACCACGGCGGACTTCACGGACTCCACCAGCGGGGCCAGCGAGGCCAGCGACTGGGCCTCACGCGTGGCGGGCTGCAGGTTGCCGGCCTGACCCGTGACCGCCTGCTGCGTCTTGGGCGCGGCCGGCGTGGGAGCGGGGGCCTGCGCGAGGGCGAGCGTGGGGGACGCCAACACCAGCACGGCGGCCACGAGCTTGCGACGGAACGAAGGGAGCGTGTGGGTCATGGATTTCCTCAACCTAAAGCGGAAACGAAGCCCCGCAACCGGAACGACATCGCCCGGTCACGGGAGGTGAACCCCCAGCCCGGCCGCCTGTTCCCGGAGCGCTCAACCGGGCCGGTAGACGCGGTAGTCCAGCTCGGGGAACAGGTTGTCGCGGGCCTCCACGTGGGAGAGCCAGGACTCGTCGACGGTGCCGGCGCGCACCTGGTCGTGCAGGCGCAGGAAGCGCTGCAGGTGCTCCTTCGTGCGGCGCACGGCGTAGTCCACCATGGTGCCGGTCTTCATGATGAACGCCCAGTCGGAGGACTGCGCGAGCAGCAGCTCGCGCGCGGCCTGGTTCAGGGCCCGGCGCTTGAGGGACGACGCGTCCGGGAAGTCCCGGGCCAGCTCCACCATCTGCCGAGCGGCGTGGGTCAGGTGCCGGTAGATCCAGTCGTTGGTCCCGTCCAGCCACATGTTCGCGTAGCCGCCCGCGCCCCAGGACGACATGGGCGGCGTGGCCACCTGGTTCTCCGGGTGCTCGCGCAGGTCGTCCAGCGGGCTGATGAGCTGGAAGCGGCTGGGGTTGCGCGCGGCCTGGCGGATGAGCGCGTCGATGAAGTGGGGCCCCTCGAACCACCAGTGGCCGAAGAGCTCCGCGTCATAGGGCGCGACGACCACGGGCTTGCGGCCGCCCATGCGCGACGCGAGGTATTCGAACTGGCGCTCGCGGTTGAAGAGGAAGTTGCCCGCGTGGACCCAGGCGCGCTCGCGGGCGGCGGCCGGGTTGTAGGGCTGCTTGTCGTTCGTCTTGCCGGTGATGCGGAAGTACTTGAAGCCCGTGTTCTTGCGGTCGCCGGTGGGCTGGATGAAGGGCCGGATGTAGTCCAGGTCCAGGTCCCAGCCGATGTCCCGGTAGAACTCGCGGTAGACGGGGTCGCCGGGATAGCCGTGCTCGGTGCTCCACACCTGCTGGCTGCTCTCCGGATCCCGCGCGAAGGCGGCGACGCCGGGCTCCGTGAAGATGGGCGCGTAGGGGCCGTGCAGCGGGCGGGGCGTCGCGTCCGTGAGCGCGTGCGTGTCGACGAAGAAGTAGCGGATGCGCTCGGCGGAGAGGACGCGCTCCAGGCCCGGGTAGTAGCCGCACTCGGCCAGCCAGATGCCGGCGGGGTCGCGGCCGAAGTTCTGGCGGTAGTGGTTCGCCGCGACGGTGACCTGGGCGCGCACGGCCTCCGGTGTCTGCTGCATGAGCGGCAGGAAGCCGTGGGTCGCGTTGCAGGTGAGGATGTCCAGGTGGCCGGAGTCCTGGAGTCTGCGGAACGCGGCCACGAGGTCGCGCTTGTAGTGGTTGTGGTACGCGAGGCGCAGCGACTCGAAGTGGTCGCGGTGGAAGACGGCCAGCGGGTGGAAGGTGGCGTCGTCGCGGGTGCGGTGCACCTCGCGGGCGCCCAGCTCACAGAGCAGGTCCAGCCGCCGGGCGTAGCGCTCACGCAGCAAGTCGTCGTTGAGCATCGACACCAGCGTGGGCGAGAGCGTCATCGTCACCCGGAAAGGGACGCGGTCCTCGACCAGCGTGTCGAACACGCGCAAGAGCGGCAGGTACGTCTCGGAGATGGCTTCGTAGAGCCAGTCCTCCTCGAGGAAGTCTTCGTATTCAGGGTGGCGGACGAACGGCAGGTGCGCGTGAAGGACCAGCGCGAGGGAGCCCAGGCTCATAGGTCGGTCGGAGAGGCCGTGCGGGTTCACTTACGTCCACGGCGTGAAGGCCGGGACTTGGAGGAGGACTTGGAGCCCGGGGACTTGGGCTCCGACGCGGTCTTGGCCGCCTTCGCGGGCGCGGCGGAAGGAGTGGGCGCGGAGGCCTTCGATGGCGCCTCGGGACTGGCCGGTGCGGCGGGAGGCTCGGCCTTCGCAGCCACAGGAGGGGTCGGAGGCACGGGAGCCGGGACCGCCCCTCGAGCGGCCTCGCGAGCCCTGTCGAGCGCACGCTGTTCGGACGCGGTCGGGCCGCGCGCCACGCTCAAGGCCCACGGGTCCCTGGGAGGCTCGGGCTCCGACGGCCGCCACGACTCCGTGGCACCCGCCGCCACAGGTGAACCGGACGAGGCCTCGGCACCCATCGAAGTCGAAGTCGCGACGGCGGCGGGACGCGGCAGCGGCAGGTCCCGCGCTTCCAGCACCTCACCCTGCGACGAGGTCGCGGACACCTGCGCGCGTGGCTCCTCCGGATAGCGAGCGTCCGAAGCCCCGGCCGCTCGTGGCACCGTCAGGTACTGCTGATCCGACGCACCCGTCGCGCGATCCACAGACAGGTAGCGCTGATCCGAAGCGCCCGCCGCCCGGGGCACGGTCAGGTACTGCTGATCCGACGCACCCGTCGCGCGATCCGCGGACAGGTAGCGCTGATCCGAAGCGCCCGCGGCCCTGGGAACGGTCAGGTACTGCTGGTCCGAAGCGCCCGCTTCCCGGGACACGGTCAGGTACCGCTGGTCCGAAGCCCCCGGTGCACGCCCCTGCCCCGCCGCCCCCTCCACGTACCGCTGGTCCGAAGCGCCCGGTGCGCGCGGCACCTCCAGATAGCGGTACTCCGACACGCCGCCCGGAAGCACCTTCTGTGCGTACCGCTGATCCGAAGCGCCCGGCGCGCGCGGCACCTCCAGATACCGGGGAGCCGCCGCTCCCTCCACATATCGCTGGTCGGAAGCCCCCGGAGCCCGCTCCACGGCCAGGTAGCGCTGATCCGAAGCCCCAGGCGCACGCGCCGGGGCCAGCACCGCGCCCTCCCCGAGCGTCGCCTCCCCCATGCGCGCGTACCGCTGATCCGAAGCCCCGGGCGCACGTGGCGCGCTCTCCAGGTAGGCCTCCTCCGCGTAGCGCTGGTCCGAAGCCCCCGGGACTCGCGGCGCATCGACATAAGCTTCGTCGCGCTCGCGGTGGACCTCCGGCACGTCCATCATGCCCGCGCTGCCCGGCAGCCGCACCCGGCGCCAGGTCACGTACTCGCGCTCCTCCACCCGGGGGACGCGCGCGGACACCGCCGAGGGCACCGCCTCCGTGCGCGACCGGTCCACCACGGGAGGAGGCGGCATGCGCAGGAACCGGATGGACGTGTCCGCCGACGGCCCCGCGGGCGGCAGCGTGGCCCGATTGGACGAATGTCCGATGCGGCGCGAGCGGCCATCCGAGCCGACGAAGTGCGCCTCCACCCGGTACGTGCGCCCGGGCGTCATGCCCTGCAGGTAGAAGCTGCGCGACTCCAGCGCGAAGTCCACCTCGCGCGACACGCCCTCGCCGTCGAACACCTTCATCACGGCGCGCGGCGACGGCAGGTCGTCCAGCGCCCGGTTGCGGCTCGCGTCGCTGAAGTCCCAGAAGACGAAGAGCGTGTGCGGATCCCGCGCGAGCAGCACCATCGCGTCGTCCTGGTAGTCCAGGGGCAGCATGCCCAGGTGCTCGTCCCTCTCGGGCGACGCATCCGCGGGAGGCAGGCGCGGCGTCTGCTCCTCCAGCAGGTGGTGGCGGCGCGCCTCCTTCTCTCCCGCCATCTTCGTCACGAAGAACCCCTCCACCAGGGGCTCGGCGGCATGCGGTGGCTCGCTCGCGGGCGCGGGCTTCGCGGCGGCGGGCACGTCCTCCCTGTGCTCCTTCGGTGCGCTCGACGGGCGCGGCGTCGGCGCATCCGGCGACAGGGGCTGCGTGTCCTCGTCGTCCGGGTCGCGGCGCGCCTTACCGCGGGCGGGGAACGTCACCACCCGTGCGGGCCGCGTCCTGGGGCTGCCGGGCTCCGTGATGGGCTCCTCGGAAAGTTCCCGTGCCTGCGGTGCGGCGGAGCTCTCAGGCGGAGGCAGGGGCACGGTCTCGGGCGTCGGGTGGGGGACGGGACGTGAATCCGCCCGGCCGGAATCCAGCACCCGCTCCTCGCCGCCCACGTCACCGGAGCCGCGCCGGGACGTCGCCAGCCCGGCCATGCGCGCGAGCCGCCCCAGGGCGGGAATGCGCTCGGCCAGCGAGGTGACGAACTCCCGCCCGCGGGACGCGCCAGCTCCATCCCGGAGGTATTTCCGGGCCAGCTGCCGCAGGTAGCTCACGGTGACGCCCTTCCGCTCATCCATGGACACCTCGCCTCGTTATGACGCGGCATACAGGGGGTCAACGCATCCGTCACGGGATGTGTTGTTCCGCCGACCCCCTTCAGTTTCTGTCACGCCCGATGACACCTCACCCCGGTCCAAGTATCCTGCGGCGGCTTGAGTGACCTGCCCAGACTTCTCCTGTGCAGCTTTGATGTCATCCCCGGCCCGTCTGGCTCCTCACGCCGACTGACCGAGTATCTGAAGGCGTTGCCTGATCGCTTCTCCGTGGTGGTGCTGTCGGCGAAGACGCCCGACCACTCCCATATCGAGAAGTACCAGGGCGCCCGGCTGCTCCGCGTCCCGGTAGGCTCCGGGGACCTCGCCTCGCGCATCCAGTCCTTTGAACGGGCCGTGCGTCGGCAGCTGGAGAGCGAGGACTACGCCCTCGCCCACTTCACGGACCCCTTCGGCGGCTACGCGCTCTGCGAGCTGAAGGCGGACTACGGCTACCGCCTCATCTACGAGGCGCAGACGTTCCCCTCGCAGGAGCTGCGCTACACCCATCCTCAGACGGACGGGGACCGCCGCTTCCTGTCGAAGATCCGCCGCCAGGAGCTGTTCTGCCTGATGAACGCGGACCTCGTCGTCACCGGCTCCCAGACGACGCGCGCGTACATCCAGGGGCTGGGCGCGGCGGAGGACCAGCTGCGCACCATCCGCGCGCCGGTGGACCTGAAGCCGTACGACCCGGAGGTGCTCGGCGCCCCGGACGGCGCTCCCCTCCGGATGATGTACCTGGGCAGCCACGTGGGCTGGCAGGGCCTGCCCACCCTGCTGCGCGCCACCGCGCTCGCGTCCCAGCAGGTGGACGTGCGCCTGACGCTGGTGGGCGCGCACCACCCGGACTGGAAGCCCCACCTGGAGGACCTGGTCAACGACCTGGGTATCAAGGAGAAGGTCGACTTCCAGCCGCCCGTCACGCACGACGACCTGGTGAAGGTGCTGGCGCTGGCGGACGTGGGCGTGCTGCCGCTGGACGACTCGGAGCGCAACCGGCTCCAGGGTGGACCGCTGGCCAAGGTCTCCGAGTACCTGGCCGCCGGCCGGCCGGTCATCGCCGCGGACCTGCCCGTCACCCGCGAGCTGATTCCGAAGGACGCGGCCGTCTTCTTCCCCCCGGGCGACGCCCGCGCCCTCTCCGAGCGCATCCTGGACCTGGCGCGCGACGTGCCCCGCCGCGTGGCGCTGGGCCGGGCCGGGCGTGCGTTCGCGGAGAAGGTGCTGGACGCGGGCCTCATCCGGGGCCAGCTGCTGGACCTCTACGACTCGCTCCTGGAGAAGCGGGGCCACGTCCCGGTGGAGGCCGCCAGCGAGCCGCCCGACGTCACGATGACGGGCACGCCCACGAACCGGCTCGCGAACCTGGGCATGCCGGAGGCGTCCAAGCCCGCGCCGGCGCCCAAGCCGCCCGCGCAGGCCGCGTCCGACGAAGCCGCCGCGCCCCCCGCGAAGGAAGGCGCGGAGGATCCGCCCGTGGTGATGGGCATGGCCCTGGACGACGGGATGGACACGCGGCTGGTCAAGACCGAGCCGGACATGCGGCCCGACGAAGTCCCCATGGTCCTGGGCCTGCCGATCCGGGAGTCCACCGCGCCCGCGGGTGAGCAAGGCGCGCCTCCGCCGGAGCCCGCGTCCAAGGCCGCAGACGACACCGCGAGGACCGCGCTCCCCTCCGCCCCGGAGCAGAAGCAGGAGCCGGAACCGCTGGGCGGCCGCGGCGCGGAGCCGACTCCGCCCACGGAGATGGTGACGAGCCCCTCCGCGAAGCCCCTGGCCATCGCCATGGCCATGAAGGAGGCCAGCGGGGACGACGCCGGGGCCTCCGACCCGCGGGCCAGCGCCCCTTCGGAGGATGCCTCCTCTGGAGCGACGGCGGTCGTGCGCCGGCCGGTGGCGGAAGACGAAGGCGCCTCCCAGCAGGCCCCCACCCCCATCGTCCGCCGGCCGGCGTCCGAGGACGAGGAGCGCGCCCCCACCCCGGTGGTCCGCCGCCCTCTGCCTCCGGAGGACGAGCCCCCCGCGGCCACGCCCATCGTGCGCCGTCCCGCCTCTCTCACGGAGGACGAGGAGCGGGCTCCCACGCCCGTCGTCCGCAGGGCCGGGGTCACTCGAGAGGAAGAGGCCCCGGCGCCCACGCCCATCGTGCGCCGCTCCTCCGTCCTGACCGAGGACGTCCCGGAGCCGCCGGCCCCCACGCCCATCGTGCCCATGCGATCCGTGCTCAGCGGCTCCCGGAGCACGGGCGCCGGCCGGACGCAGCGTCAGCAGGAATCGGCCCCGACGGAACCTCCCCGCCTCTTCCCCACCTCTCCCATGGCCGACGCGGACAAACCGCCCATCCGTGGCGGCCTCGCCGCGGATCCGGGCCGGCCCGCCTCTTCCCGTCCTCCGGTGCTCGCGGAGTCAGACAAGCCGCCCATCCGTGGGGGTTCCCTCTCTGACGCGGAGAAGCCGCCCATCCGGGGAGGCTCCCTCTCCGACGCGGACCGCCCGCCGCAGCTGCCGCCGCGCGCCGCCGCGCCGCCGCCCGTTCCGCGCCAGGGGCCGCCCCGGCTGAGCCCCACGCCGCCCGTGTTGAAGCCGTCCTCGGCAGCGTCCCCGGACGACGAGCCGGAGGAGATCGCCGCTGACGAGGCCCAGTCGCTGGACGACGACGCCGGGCACACGCCGGCCCGCGCCGGCGCGGCGCTGGACGAGCCGGAGGAGATCGACAACGACGAGGTCCACGACGCGGACTCGCTCGACGTGGAGGCCGCGGACGCGGAGGAGGCCGTGGACGAAGGGCCCCCGCCCGCGCCGCCCGGCTCCGTCCTCAACCCGTGGTTCGCGCAGCTCGCCCACGGCTACTGCCCCCCCGAGGGCGCCCGCTTCGCCCGGCACACCCCGCCCACCAACTTCCCCGGGCGGGATCCGGACGCGGACGTGCCCCCCGGGTCGGTACCCCCTGTCGGACAGGGAGCGGTTCGCGGCAAGAACTCGTGAGGCAGCCGACCGAGCACTGCTCGGAAACTTCCCAAGCCTTGCGCCCGCCCGATAGGATGTGGCGGTTTTCACTGCACTTTTTGCTGGGTGAAGGGCTTCATGGAGCGTCGCGTCCTCATCGTCGAAAGCCAGAACGACTTCGCACTCAGCATGGCCTCCGTGCTCAAGAGCGCGGGCTACAACACGGCCATGGCCACCACTGCGTCAGACGCGCAGCGGGAGCTGGAGAAGCGCCGACCCGACCTCGTGGTCGTGCGCGCGGAGCTGCCGGACCAGTCCGGCTTCGCTCTCTGTGGGCAGATCAAGAAGGGCAAGTGGGGCCAGAACCTGAAGGTCCTCCTGCTCTCCTCCGACTCCGGCGTGGAGGGTCTGAACAAACACCGTGAGACGCCGGCCGCCGCGGACGGCTACCTCGTCATCCCCTTCGAGATGGGCGAGCTGGCCTCCATGAGCGCGGGCATCGTGCCGCCCGGCTCCGATGAGACGGACGCGGACCTGGACGCCGCGCTCTCCGGCGCACCGCGTGAAGCCCCGCCGCCCATGCCCGGCGTGCGCACGGGCGCCCCGCCGAAGCTGCCCAAGCGTGAGCGCCGCAGCGCGATGACGGACGAGGACAAGGCCTTCATGGACCGGGCCTTCTCGTCCATCGCGGACCGCAAGGCGGAGCTGCTCGCGGAGTCGCGCCAGCTCAAGCGCCCGCCCCCGCGCCGCGAGCTGATGGGCACGCCCGAGGGGAAGATCCAGATCCTCCGGGACGAGCTGAAGACGCGGGAAGCCCAGCTCGCGCGCCTGTCGGAAATCTGGAGCGTCCGCGAGCGCGAGCTGCTCTCCGTCGAGGACCGCCTCCACGAGAAGGACGTGGAGCTGCAGGGCCTGAAGATGCAGGTGGACGACCTGCTGCGGCGCTTCAACGACGCGCAGCAGTCCATCGTCCAGAAGGAGCGCGAGCACGGCGCCACCGTCGACGACCTGCTCCTCCAGAAGTTCTCCTCGGAGAAGGACCTCATCGAGGTCGTCGCCTCCAAGGAGAAGGACATCAACGTCCTGCGCAAGGAGGTCAACCTCCGCGACGAGGAGCTGGCCCGGCGCGGCACGGACCTGGAGAACTGGCGCAACGAGTTCGACAAGCTGGAGAAGCACCTCGGCGTCGTCACGCTGGAGTTCGAGGTCAAGGAGCAGAAGCTCCAGGACACCGTCCGCGCCAACGAGGCGGACATCCTCCAGCTGCGCGAGCGCGGCGACCAGTTCGAGTCGGAGCTGTCCCGCACCGTCAGCGAGCGCGACCAGCGCTACGCGGAGCTCGACGGCGAGTTGCAGGCCCTCCAGGAGCGGCTGACCCAGACCGAGCAGGAGCGCGACGCCACCGTGCGCGGCCTGGAGGCCCGGGCCACCACCGCGGAGGAGCACGCCAGCCGCTCGGACGCGGAGATTGAACGCCTCAACGCCGAGCGCGCCGCCCTGGAGCAGCGCCTCACGCAGCAGGTGGCGGACCTGGAGTCCGACATCGCCCGCGTCACCGGCGAGCGCGACCAGCTCCGGCTGGACAAAGACGCCCTTGAAGCGGACCTCACGCAGCGCGTGGAGGAGCGGGACGGGAAGATCGCCGCGCTCGACCGCGAGCTGCAGGAGACCATCGCCCGCAACGAGAACAGCGAGGCGGAGCTCAACGCCACCATCCAGCAGCACCGTGAGCGCATCGGTGAGCTGGAAGGCGAAGTCGAGGCCGTCAAGACGCACCTGGAGGACCGCGAGAACGAGCTGACCGGCGAGCTCCAGGCGCTCCAGCAGGCCAAGGACGCGCTGGAGCAGGACCTCACCAGCCAGTTGGAGGACCTGCGCGCGGCGAAGGACGCCCTGGAGGCGGACCTCAACGGCCAGATTCAGGCGCTCACCGAGCAGCTGGACGCGGCCCAGCGCCAGGGCGAACAGCTCTCCGCGCGCGTGGCCTCGCTCGAGGACACCGTCGCCCAGCGCGACGGCACCATCGAGGGCTTGCAGACCGACGTCGCCGACCGCGACGCGCGCATCTCCGAGCTGACCGGCAACCTGGAGGCCACGACCCAGCAACTCACCGAGACGCAGGGCACGCTCTCCAGCACGGAAGCCACCCTCGCGGAGACGCGCGGCGAGCTGGAGGCCACCAGCCAGCAGCTCTCCGAGACGCAGAACACGCTCTCCAGCACCGAGGGCACGCTCGCGGAGACGCGCGGCGAGCTGGAGGCCACCAGCCAGCAGCTCTCCGAGACGCAGACGACGCTCGCGCGGACGGAGGAGACGCTCTCCACCACGCGCGGCGAGCTGGAGGCCACCAGCCAGACGCTGGCCACCACCGAGGCGACGCTCGCGCAGACGCAGGAGACGCTGGCGCGTACGGAGGGCACGCTCGCCGACACGCAGGCGACGCTGTCCAGCACCGAAGGCACGCTCGCGGAGACGCGCGGCGAGCTGGAGGCCACCAGCCAGACCCTCGCGGACACCCAGTCCCGGCTCGCGCAGACGGAGGAGACGCTCTCCACCACGCGCGGTGAGCTGGAGGCCACCAGCCAGACCCTCTCCGACACGCAGGCGACGCTCTCCAGCACGGAGGGCACGCTCGCGGAGACGCGCGGTGAGCTGGAGGCCACCAGCCAGACGCTGACGGAGACCCAGTCCAAGCTCGCGCAGACGGAGGCCACGCTCGCGTCCACCCAGGGCGAGCTGGAGGCCACCAGCCAGACGCTGGCCACCACCGAGGCGACGCTCGCGCAGACGCAGGAGACGCTGGCGCGCACGGAAGGCACGCTCGCCGACACGCAGGCGACGCTGTCCAGCACGGAAGGCACGCTCGCGGAGACGCGCGGCGAGCTTGAGGCCACCAGCCAGACGCTCACGCAGACCCAGGACACCCTGGAGACGACGCGCGGCGACTTGGCAAAGGTCACCTCGCACCGCGACGAGCTGGACGCGGAGCTGAACGAGACCCGCGACATCCTCCAGGAGACCAACGGCCTCCTCGCCCGCACCACCGAGGAGCGCGACGCGCGCATCGCGGAGCTGCAGGCGCTCAATCAGGCCAAGGACGCGCTGGAGCAGGACCTCACGGGCCAGATTGGCCAGCTGCGCGCGGACCTGTCGGAGACGCAGGGGCTCTACGACGCCGAGCGCACCGCCCACGCGGCGCTCGCGGAGGAGACCACCGCGCGCATCAACGCCCTCACCGGCGAGCGCGACAACCTGTTCGCGGAGCTGAACGCCACCTCGCAGCAGCTGTCCGACACCCAGGGCCAGCTCGCCAGCACCCAGGACGCGCTGGCCCGCGAGGAGCAGGCCCACGCCCAGGCCCGCCAGGCCGCCGCCAGCATGCAGGCGGAGCTCACGCGCCAGCTCACCGAGGCCCAGGCCAACGGCGAGGACCTGGCCGAACAGCTCATCGTCACCAAGCACGAGCTGGGCACGCGCGTGTCGGAAGTCACGCAGCTGTCCTCCAAGCTCGCGCAGACGGAGGACGCGCGGCACGACCTGGAGGACCGCCTCCAGACGCTCACCCACGAGTCGCAGCGCCGTGAGGAGCTCCTCCAGAACGAGGTCGACACCAAGGGCAAGGAGCTGTCGGACACGCTCCGCAAGCTCACGCACGTGACGCAGGAGAAGATGCGTCAGGCGGAGGTGCTCAACCGCGAGGTCGCCACCCGCACGGATCAGATCAAACAGCTGGAAGGCCAGCTGGAGGCCCAGGCCGCCGAGGCGAAGAAGCAGGCGGACGCGCTCAACCAGCAGCTGGGCAACGTCTCCGGCGAGCTGGACGGGGCGCGCAAGGCCATCGCGGACCGCGACTCGCAGCTGCAGCAGGCCGCGCAACAGGCGAAGAAGCTCACCAGCGAGCGCGACGGACTGGCCGGCCAGCTCCAGCAGGCCCAGGCCCAGGCCCAAGCGCAGGCCCAGCAGGCGCAGGCCGCCGCCGCCGAGGCGAAGAAGCAGGCCGACGACCTGTCCTCGAGGCTCGCGAAGGCGGATCAGCGCATCGCGCAGCTCTCCCAGGAGGCCCAGAAGTTCGCCGCCGACACGGAGGCGAAGCTCAAGGAGGCCCAGGCCCAGCTGCAGGCCCGCACCAAGAAGGCCCAGGACCTGGAGCTGGCGCTGGAGAACGCCCAGAGCACCCGCGCCCGCGCGGAGAAGGACCTCAACGCCCGCGTCGCCGCGGCGGAGACCAAGGCCAACGAAGCGGCCGCGAAGCTCGCCACGGCGCAGAAGGAGCGCAAGGACCTGGAGGCCCGTCAGGCGAAGGAGCTGGAGGACCTCAACGCCAAGCAGAAGGCGGAGCTCGAGCGCCGCGAGGCCATCAAGGCCCAGGAGGTCGCCCGCCTCCAGACGTCCGTCCAGGAGAAGAGCAAGGCGCTCAAGGTCGCGGAGCTGGAGCTGGCCCGCTACAAGACGAAGGCCCCCGCCGCCGCCGCGCCCGCCGCGAAGGGCGCCAAGGCCACCGAGGACGAGCACCTGGCCGCCACGGTCCAGGCGAACCCCGTCATCCCGGCCGCCGCCAGGCCCCCGGCGAAGGCCGCCGCCAAGCCCGCCGCGAAGAAGGCCGCCGCGACCCCCGTCCCCGTGGACGAGGAGGCCCCGGAGCGCACCATGGTGATGCAGCTGCCCACCGCCCCCGAAGGCGGCGAGGACGACTGGACGGCGCTCGTCGACGAGCTCGACAAGTAGCCTTCACCCAGCCTCCGGAAACGACAAGGGCCCGCGCACTCCGAGGAGTGCCGGGCCCTTCGTCCATCTCAAGACTGGCTCGCCGGTTAAAGCGCCGTGGCCGCTCGCGCCTCACGGATGAGGTCCCGGAAGTGCAGCGCGCCCACCACGTCCCGCACCACCGACACCGGCCGCCCCTCTTCCCGGGCCTGCGCCTGCGCCTGCCGCCAGCGCTCCAGCAATGTCCGCGTCGCGATGTACGCCAGCACGAGGGGGAAGCCCCCCGGCATCACCACCACCAGCACCGCCATCGCCAGCTTCAGCCACGCCCACATGACCCGCGACCTCGTTCGTCCTGAGATACGCACGCTTCGATGCACGGTGCGTGCCCACGGTGCGAAAATAATTACGCACCCAGATTCCGCAGGGTTACAGCTCCCAAGGCCCTCAAGAGTGCGGACGGCATCCCCACAACCCTGGCATTTTTGCCGCAGTCGGCGTGAAACCGTCGGTTAAGTTGACGGGCGTGAGCCCCCCTCAACTGACTCCGGAGATTCGCTCGTTCACCAGCGTGGAGGACGCGGCGCGTCGCCTGGAGGCGGTGGGCTACCTGTCGTCGCCCGAGATCGCCACGGCGGTGTTCCTGGCGGACCGGATGGGCAAGCCCATCCTGGTGGAGGGCCCCGCCGGAGTGGGCAAGACGGAGCTGGCCAAGGCCCTGGCGCAGGCGCTGGACCGGACCTTCCTCCGCCTCCAGTGCTACGAGGGCCTGGACGAGGCGAAGGCCCTCTACGAGTGGGAGTACGCCAAGCAGCTGCTCTACACCCAGCTGCTCAAGGACAAGATTGGCGAGCTGACCCAGGGCACGTCCACGCTGGCCGAGGCCGCGGACCGGCTCGCGTCCGGCGACGCGGTGTTCTTCTCCGAGCGCTTCCTCCTCCCCCGCCCCATCCTCCAGGCCCAGCTGTCGCCCACGCCGGCCCTGCTCCTGGTGGACGAAATCGACAAGGCGGATCCGGAGTTCGAGGCCTTCCTGCTGGAGGTCCTCTCTGACAACGCTGTCACGGTGCCGGAGCTGGGCACCATCCGGGCCCGCCACATCCCGCGCGTCATCCTCACCAGCAACAACGCCCGCGAGCTGTCCGACGCGCTCAAGCGCCGCTGCCTGCACCTGCACATCGACTTCCCGGACCGCGAGCGTGAGCTGAAGATCGTCCGCTCGCGCCTGCCGGAGGTCCCCCAGGTGCTGGCCGAGCAGGTGGTGGAGGCCGTGGCCGCCATCCGCGCGCTCGACCTGAAGAAGGCCCCGTCCATCAGCGAGACGCTGGACTGGGCGCAGAGCCTGGCGCTGCTCAACGCCGAGGCGCTCAGCTCGGACGTCGTCGCCGCCACGCTCAACCTCGTCCTCAAATACGAGGGCGACATCGAGAAGGCCCGCGCCAACCTGCCCAGCATCGCCCAGGCCTGACGCAGGGCGCCGCGTCCAAAGGACACAAGCGAGCGTTCCGCCGGGCCCCGGCGTTTCACGCTTTGCGTCCCCGGTGGGCCTGGGTACAAGTCCCAAGCCGTCCCACCCCTAGCCCGAGAGGAACTTCCCGATGAGCTCGACCTCATCCACCGTGCTGCGCGCCGAACACATCTGGCTCGATGGGAAGCTGATGAAATGGGACGAGGGCAACGTGCACGTGATGACGCACGCCCTCCACTACGGCCTGGGCGTCTTCGAGGGCATCCGCGCCTACAAGACCCATGATGGCCGGCTCGCCGTCTTCCGGCTGCGCGAGCACATCCGCCGCCTGCTCGACTCCGCGCACATCATCATGCTGCAGATGCCTTACAGCGAAGACGAGCTGGTGGAGGCCACGCTGGAGCTGCTGCGCAAGCAGAAGGCGCAGTTCGCCAACGGCGCCTACCTGCGCCCGGTGGCCTTCATGGGCGACGGCGCCATGGGCCTGGGCGCGGTGAACCCCACCCGCGTGGGCATCACCGCGTGGGACTGGGGCGCGTACCTGGGTGACAAGGGCATGAAGGAGGGCATCCGCGCCAAGGTCAGCTCCTTCACGCGCAACCACGTGAACGTGAACATGGTGCGCGGGAAGATCACCGGCCAGTACGTCAACTCCATCCTCGCCAAGCGCGAGGCGGTGCTCGCCGGCTACGACGAGGCCATCCTCCTGGACATCAGCGGCTTCGTCGCGGAGGCCTCCGGCGAGAACATCTTCATGGTGAACAAGAAGGGCATCATCAAGACCCCGCCCCTCTCGTCCCCCGTGCTGGACGGCATCACCCGCGACACGGTGCTGAAGCTGCTGCGCGACGCCGGCCACACCACCATCGAGGAGGTCACCGTCACCCGTGACGCCCTCTACATCTCCAACGAGGTCTTCTTCACCGGCACCGCCGCGGAGATCACCCCCGTGCGCGAGGTGGACAACCGCCAGATTGGCGACGGCAAGCCCGGCCCCATCAGCCGGTTCGTCCAGGAGACGTACTTCCGCGTCGTGCGGGGCCAGGAAGCCCGCTATGCGGACTGGCTGACCTACGTTTGAGGACAGTCGGCTGACGTGAAGTCCCGGCGGACGGGGGAATCGGGTAGAACCCGTACCCGATGCCTCCCGCCGGCTACGCGTACGAAGACAATCCGTTCAAGCTGGAGAACCCCTCCGTCCTCGACATCGCTCCCTCGGAGCCGAAGTCGCTGGAGGACACGGGGCTGAAGATAGGGCTGCTGGCCGACCTGGGCCTCAAGTTCCTCTATTACGCCGGCACCGGCACGGGCGTGGCCATCGCGGAGAGCATGTGCCTGCCCTGGTCCGGCGTCGTCGAGCACGTGGTGGACTTCCTCGCCGCGGAGAAGCTGGTGGACCTGCGCGGCGGCAAGGGCTTTGGCCGCGCCTCCGTGGAGTTCGCCCTCACGGAGAAGGGCCGCGAGTACGCGCGTGACGCCCTCACCCGCTCCACCTACGTGGGCCCCGCCCCGGTCCCCATCGAGCAGTACAACGCCCTCATCAGCAGCCAGACGGAGGAGACGCCCGTCGTGGGCCAGGAGGACCTGGTCGCCGCCCTGGGCCACCTCACCGTCTCCGCGGAGCTGATGGACAAGCTGGGCCCGGCCGTGAACTCCGGCCGCTCCCTCTTCCTCTACGGCCCGCCGGGCAACGGCAAGACGAGCCTGGCGGAGGCCATCTCGCACATGTTCGGCGGCGAGGTGTTCGTCCCGCACTGCCTCGAAATCGACAACCAGATCATCAAGGTCTTCGACCGGATCATCCACACGCCCGTGTCGCTGGAGATCGGCCGCGACGCCAACGGCCGCCGGCAGACCTTCGAAATGGACAAGCGCTGGTCGCTCTGCCGCCGCCCCGCGGTGGTGGTGGGCGGCGAGCTGACGCTGGAGACGTTGGACCTCATCTACTCGGAGAGCACCCGCTTCTACGAGGCGCCGTTCCAGGTGAAGGCCAACGGCGGCATGCTCCTCATCGACGACTTCGGCCGCCAGAAGGTCCACCCCACGGACCTGCTCAACCGGTGGATCGTCCCCCTGGAGAAGCGGGTGGACTTCCTCACCCTGCACACCGGCAAGAAGTTCGAGATCCCGTTCGATCAGCTCCTGGTCTTCTCCACCAACCTGGACCCCAAGGAGCTGGTGGACGAGGCCTTCCTGCGGCGCATCAAGTACAAGATCGAAGTGGGCAACCCGGACGAGGAGTCCTACCGGGAGATCTTCCGCCGGGTGTGCGAGGCGGCGGGCATCCCCTACGTGGACCAGGCCATCACCTACCTGGTGGAGCACTACTACAAGCCGCGCAGCATGGAGATGCGCTCCTGCCACCCCCGGGACCTCGTGTCGCTCATCCGGGACGCCGCCCGATACCGGCAAATCCCGCCAGCCCTTTCAAAAGACCTGCTCGACCAGGCGTGCGAGGTGTTCCTGGTGAATCTCTAGTCGGGTTTTATTTGTTCCAACCGCGCGGAATTTCTAGACTCCACGTGCCGTTGTACCTCCCGGCGCAGCCTCTGAGAATCAGCGCCCGGGGCGGGCCGGAGCGAGAAGGAGCCGCAGTCCGTGAAGGAACGCTACCAGGACATCGACGAGAAGAACGAGCAGCTGCGCGAGTACCTTGAGATCTACAAGGGCAAGCCGCCAGCGCGTGAGTACCTCGACCGCTTCGAGATGTCGTGGATCTACCACGACGCAGCGCTCGAAGGCGTCGTGTACACGCACCAGGAGCTGATGGCCGCGCTCTTCCCGGAGCGCACGGCGGCCGAAGCCTCCATGATCCCGGTGGTGCTGGAGATCCGCAACCACAAGGCCGTGGCGGACTACATCCGCGAGGAGGCGGCGGGCGCGAAGAAGCAGTCCGCGCTCACGCTCACCACCATCAAGCGGATGCACGACCTCTTCCTGGGCAACACGCCGGAAGCCCTGGCCGAGCGCGCGCGCATGGAGCGCCGCGAGCGCACGGAGAAGGAGCTGGCCAAGGAGCGCGACCGCGCGGGGCTGCGCAAGGACATGCCCCTGCACCGCACCTACTTCCACGACATCACCCAGCCCGCGAAGATCCAGGCGCGGCTGGAGAAGCTCGTGGACCACACCGCCAGCGCGGAGTTCCGCGAGTTCCACCCCATCAAACAGGCGGCGGTGGTGCAGCACGAGTTCCTGCAGATCTTCCCCTTCACCGAGCACAGCGGGAAGGTGGGGCGCATGTGCAGCAACCTCATCCTGCTGCGCAACGGCTACATGCCCGCGGTCATCCACTCCATCGACCGGCAGCGCTACTACGAGTCCTTCCGCGCGCCCGTGGCCACGTTCCGCACGGTGCTGATGGACGCGATGGAGAACTCGCTCGACAACGGCGTGAAGTACTTCCGCGACCTGGGCCGCAAGTACAAGACCGTCGAGTAGCCGCGAAGAGAGAGACGAAGTCGAAGCCGTGCGCATCGGGGCTCATGAATCCATCGCTGGGGGCGTGAGCCAGGCCTTCCAGCGAGCCGAAGCGCACGGCGCCCGTGCCCTGCAGATCTTCACGAAGAACGCGCGGGGCTGGAGCGCCCCCGCGCTGACGGACGCGGAGGCTGAAGCCTTCCGCGCCGAGGCCCGCCGCACGGGCCTCCCCGTCATCGCCCACGGCAGCTACCTGGTGAACCTGGCCAGTGAAGTCCCGGAGGCGCGTGAGAAGTCGCTCGCGTGCGTCACCGAGGAGCTCACCCGCTGCGAGCGTCTGGGCATCCCGCTGCTCATCCTCCACCCCGGCTCCCACCCGGACGAGGCGCGCGGCCTCAAGCGCATCGCCGAAGCGCTGGACGAGGTGCACCACCGCTGCCCCGGCTTCCAGGCCCGCGTCTGCCTGGAGGTGACGGCCGGCCAGGGCAACGCGCTGGGCTGGCGCTTCGAGCACCTGGAGGAACTGCTCTCCCGCGTCGGGGACGAGGCGCGGCTGGCGGTGTGCCTGGACACGTGCCACCTGTTCGCGGCCGGCTATGACCTGCGGACGCCCGGGGGCTACGCGGCGGTGATGGACGAGTGCGACCGGCGGGTGGGCCTGGACCGCGTGCGCGCCTTCCACCTCAATGATTGCAAGAAAGACCTGGGTTGCCGGGTGGACCGCCACGAGGAACCGGGCAAGGGAGCAATCGGACTGACGGCCTTCCGCTGCCTCATGAAGGACGCGCGCTTCGTCGACACCATTGGGGTGCTGGAAACACCCTTTCCGGAACGTTACGGGGAGAACATCCGACTTCTCGAATCCCTGTGCCGGAGGAAGTAAAAGAAGAGTCCCCATGCCTTTGACCCCGTCCTTCCAAAGCCGTCGCTCCCAGCTTCCCGCCGGCGGCGAGCTCACGGAGCCTCCGCCAGCGCGGTTGGCGAAGCTGCCGGCCGCAGACAAGCTGGGCCGCCTGCTCCAGGTGGCCAAGGGCCACCGCCGGGCGCTCATCCTCACGCACGACAACCCGGACCCCGACTCCATGGCGGCGGCCGTGTCGCTCGCCCACCTGCTGGAGCGCAAGGCCGGCATCGAGGCCCAGGTGGGCTACGGCGGCATCATCGGACGCGCGGAGAACGTCGCCTTCGTGCGCGTGCTGCGGCTGCCGGTGTCGCACGTGTCGCAGATCGACTTCAGCCAGTACGACCTCTTCGGCCTGGTGGACACGCAACCGCCGGTGCGCAACCACTCGCTGCCGGCGCGCTACCGCGCGGACCTGGTGGTGGACCACCACCCGCTGCGCGAGGAGAGCCTGCTGGCCCCCTTCGCGGACGTGGGCGGCGACTTCGGCGCGACGTCCACGATGCTGGTGGAGTACCTGCGGGCCGCCCGGCTGGAGCCGTCCGTGGAGATCGCCACCGCGCTCTTCTACGGCATCAAGGCGGACACGCGGGACCTGGGCCGTGAGACGACCCAAACGGACGTGGACAGCTACCTGTGGCTGTTCCCCCGCTGTGACAAGCAGCTGCTGGGACAGATTGAACACCCGGAGCTGCCCGCGCGCTTCTTCCAGCTGTTCCACACGTCCATCGAGAAGGCGAAGGTCTACGGCACCGCCATCATCACCGACCTGGAGGAGGTCTACTCCCCGGACATGGTGGCGGAGGTCGCCGAGCGGATGATGTACCTCGAGGGGATGAAGTGGTCCCTGGCCTACGGCACGTTCCGCAACCAGCTCTTCCTGAGCCTGCGGGTGAAGGACCGGCGCATGAACGCGGGCCGCCTCATCCGCGAGCTGTGCGACGACCTGGGCGGCTCCTCCGGCGGCCACGGCAGCATGGCTGGCGCGCGGCTGCCCCTGTCCGGCAGCGCGAACAAGCGCAAGGCGCTCAAGCGCGAGGTGGTGTCGCGCTTCCTCGAAGCCTTCGGCGTCGCCGAGGAGCGGCCGAGGTCGCTGCTGTCCGCGCAGGACACGTGATCTACCTGGACTACAACGCCGCCGCGCCGGTGCGCGCGGAGGTGGCCGCGCTGCTCGCACGGGCCTTCACGGAAGGCGGCTTCGGCAACGCCTCCAGCGTGCATGGCGGAGGGCGCGAGGCCCGGGCCCGGCTGGACGCGGCGCGGACGAAGGTGGCGCGCGTGCTCGGCTGCGAGCCGAAGGAGATCACCTTCACCGCGTCGGGCAGCGAAGCGGATGCGCTCGCGCTGGTGGGCGCCTACGCGGCGCGGCCCGTGAAGGAGCGCCGCCGCGTGGTGTCCACCACGGTGGAGCACCCGGCGGCGCTGGGAGCCCTCACGCTGCTGGAGAGGGACGGCGCCCAGGTGGTGCGGCTGTCCCCCGCTTCCGACGGCCGCGTGCCCCTGGAGGCCGTGCTGGAGGCGCTCACGCCGGACACCGCGCTGTGTTCGTTGATGTGGGCCAACAACGAGACGGGCGTGCTGCAGCCGGTGGCGGAGGCCGCGCGCGCGTGCCGTCAGCGAGGCATCCTCTTCCACACGGACGCAGTGCAGGCCGCGGGCAAGGTGCCGCTGTCGCTGCGCGAAGTGGACGCGGATCTCCTCTCCCTCTCCGCGCACAAGTTCGGCGGTCCCCAGGGCGTGGGAGTGCTCGTGGTCCGCAAGGGAGTGGACGTGCGGGCGCTGACGCCGGGGCACCAGGAGGGAGGCCGGCGAGGAGGCACGCAGAACGTGCCCTACGCGGAGGCCCTGGCCCTGGCCCTGGAGCTGGCCACGGCGGAGCAGTCCAGCGCCGCCGCGAAGGTGGCGGCCCTCCGCGACGCCTTCGAACAACAGGTGCTCCAGCGGCTGCCCGGCGTGACGGTGAACGGAGCCCAGGCACCCCGGGTGCCCAACACCAGCAACCTGCGCTTCGACGGTGTGGAGGGTGAAGCGCTCCTGATGGCGCTGGACCTGGAGGACATCCGCGTGTCGTCGGGAGCGGCCTGCGCGTCCGGCACGCTGTCCCCGTCCCACGTGCTGCGCGCCATGGGCCTCTCGCCCGCGCAGGCGCGCGGAAGCCTGCGCTTCAGCCTGGGTCCTTCCACCACGAGCGCCGACGTGGAGCGCGTGGTGGAAGCGCTGTGCACGCACGTGCCCCTTGTGCGCGCGCTGGGCTGATCACCACTTCTGTTCGGGCAGATTCTTCTCGCGCACCTCCGGGTCGGGCTGTCCGTAGCCGGGCATCCCCTCCTTGGCCTCATCGGCCTTGGGCGGAAGTCGCTCGTCGCCGTGCCGCGTCTCGCGGGCGGGCTGCTCCTTCTCGGGCTGCTGCTGCTTTCGCTCGGTCGCCATGGATTCCTCCCGGTGCATGTTCGCGGGAGGAAAGGTCATCATCCGGGGCATGGGCCGCAGCGGGCTCCACCGTCCGGGAGCCCGCTCGCCAGGGCCCTGCCCGCCTGGCTACCCGTTGCCGTCGGAAGAGCCGTTGGGCGGCCCGCCCCGGTACACGGGCATCTCATCCGTGGTGCCGAACAGGCCGCGCACCACCGCCGCGATGGCCAGGGGCGTGCCCACGTTCTCGTCGAAGTGCGGCGACAGGGCCTTCGCGTACTCCTCCGCGGACAGGAAGCGGTCCTCGGGGTTCTCCGCGAACGCGCGCGCCAGCACCGCGTCCAGCGCCTTCGGGATGTCCGGCCTCACCGAGCTCAACAGCCGGTACTTGCGCGACAGGATGCCCGCGAAGACCTCTTCGGGCGTCGTGCCCACGAAGGGGCGGCCCAGCGTGAGCAGCTCATAGAGCACCACGCTCGCGGCCCACAGGTCCGCCTCCGGGGTGACGGCGCCCTGCAGCGACTCCGGGGACAGGTAGTACGGCTTGCCGAGCACCTCGCCGCCTTGGAGCTTCCCGTCCACCAGCACGCGCGACACGCCGAAGTCGCCCAGCTTGATCTCCCCCACCCGGGAGATGAACAGGTTGGACGGGGACACGTCGCAGTGGACGATGCCCAGCGGCTTGCCGTCCGGCCCGGTGGCGGTGTGCGCGTACGCGAGAGCCTCCAGCAGCACCTTCGCCAGGTACACCGCGAAGTCGACGGGGAGCGGAATCCCGCGCGCCTTGCACCGGCGCAGGATGTGGCCCAGGTCGCGCCCGTCCACCAGGTCCATCACCAGGAAGGACACGTCGTCCAGCATCCCGGCGTCCAGCACCTTCACGATGTTCGGGTGGTCCAACTGGCGCGACAGCTGCGCCTCGCGGCGGAAGAGGTCCACCGACGCCGGGTCGCGGGTGAGCGCGGGCAGCAGCCGCTTGAGCGCCACCGTCCAGCCCTCGTACGGACCGGAGCGCACGCGCGCGCGGTACACCTCGGCCATGCCGCCCTTGCCCAGCAACGACAGGATTTCGTAGTTGCCGAAGACGCGAACAGGCTTCGACACGGAGTTCGGCGCGTTCACGGGCTGGCGCTTCCAGCTCCTTGCGACTCACGGCCCTGGACCCGCTTGCGACCGCGGGCCTGCTTCAACTGCTGCTCGTACAGCGCCCCTTCCCTGGCGAACTGCTGGAGCTCGCGCTCCACCAGCGCGTTGCCCTCCGGAGGGGACCACCCTTCCGCCAGCGCGCGGCGCAGCGCTTCTTGCGCGACCCGCGACTCCTGGGCCGCGCGCTTCACGCAGGCCATCCAGAACCAGGCTTCCGCCCGTGCCGGGCCGGGGCCCACGCCGCGCGCCTGCTCCAGGTACTTGAGCGCCTCCTGCTGCTGGTGCCGCAGGAAGTGCGACACCCCCATGCCGGTCAGCGCCCAGGCGTTGTTCTTCTCCTTCTCCTGCGCCAGCACCAGTTGGAACTGCTGCGAGGCGGCGATGGGGTTCTGGGCCAACAGATGGGCCTGCCCCTGCCTCAGGGTCGCCGCCACGTCCACCGGCTCCAGCCGGCGCTGCGCCGCCACCTGCGCCGCGCCACCGGACGGCGGCGGCGAGGGGGCCTGCGCCTGACGCTGCTCGGTCGCCTGCGCCGTCACGGGCGTCAGGGCCGCGCCCTGGTCCGGGGGCCGCAGCACCAGCATGCCGCTCTTGGGCAGGGCCGGGGACTCGCAGCCGCCCTCCAGCTTCACCACGCCCGCAAGCGCGCGCTCCTCCACGTTGTAGACGAGCATCAGCGGGAAGCTCCGGGACGGGGTGCAGGTGTCGCCCGTCTGACAGAGCGTGATCTCCCCCAGGAAGACGTTGCCCTGGAAGTCGCCCGTCAACATCTGCTCGGCGACCGGGCGCTGGCAGGGTCCCCCGGCCGGCGCGGTGCCGACGAGATGGTCCCCGTCCGAGCGCAACTCGATGGGGCCGAACGCATCTCCCTGGTAGGTACTGTTCAGCTGCGGACCCGCCCAGGCGAATCCGGAGGCGAGGCAGGCTACCGCCGCGAGAGCCAATGTTGAGGTCGGGAGCGACATGTCGGGGACCCGGGCATCATAGAAGTCCACGGGGCGGCTTGTAAACGCGCGAGGACGGCTTGACCGCACGCTTCTCCATCCTTATCATTTTCCCAGAACGCCCTGGGATTTTCCCAGTGATTCTAAGGACTTGTAGCGAGATTTGAGCGGTAAAAGGTCTGTTCCCTGCGGGGTGCGTGATGCCCAGCAGAAATTCGAACCGATACGTCCATTCCGGGGTCCGTTTCGGTCGCCATGTGCAAGCCCTCCCCCTTCACCGGGGATGAGGGAAGCCTGCGGTGACATGATTTCGGTCCCCACCTGGCTTCTAAGGGTTCAATGGACGCTGGACACACGGCTCGGCGGGGGACTCTTTCTTTGGAGCGGCGGCGGTGAGCGAGACGGCGGCGGATACGGTGGCGGCGGCGGCGGAGAAGAAGGTCACGCTTCGTGAGGAACTGACGGCGCGCCGCAAGGCGATGACCAACGACCTCATCGACGAGCGGGGCCTCAAGGTCCAGTCTCGATTCCTGGCATCGCCCTACTATCAGAAGGCGCGGACGGTGGCGCTCTACGCCCCCATCCGGGGCGAGGTGCCCACCCGGGACATCCTCATCGCGGCGTTGCAGGACGAGAAGATCGTCTGCTACCCGCTGTCCCACGTGCATGGGCGCATCCTGGCCTTCCGGGCCATCAAGTCGGAGAGCGAGCTGGAGCCGGGACGCCTGGGCGTCCGCGAGCCCACGAACTCCTCGGACCTGATCGCCGTGGATCAGATCGACCTGTTCGTGGTGCCCGGCCTGGGCTTCAGCCCGGACGGCAAGCGGCTGGGGCGCGGCGGTGGCTACTACGACGCCACCCTCAAGGCGGCCAGCTCGCGCAGCCGCCGGGTGGGGCTGGCCTTCAACGACCAGATCGTCCAGGCGCTGCCCACGACGAGCGACGACGTGGACATGGACCAGATCGTCACGGAGAGCCAGACGCTGCGCGGGTTGTGCCGCAGCTTCGACTTCCTGGACACCTGAGTCGTCAGGCGGACGACCGGACCTTCACGGGTGGGGCGGACTGGAGAAGTCCCGCCCTGCCCGTTGTCTTTTTTGGGCTAGTGTCCGCGGCGCCATGAACCCGGACGCACTGCGCAAGGCGACCCCCGAAGAACAGTTCGAAGAAGTCACTCGCGGCACCGTGGATTTGCAGGTGCCGGAGGACCTGAAGAAGAAGCTCCAGCGCTCGTATGACAAGGGCAAGCCCCTGGTCATCAAGGCGGGCTTCGACCCCAGCCGTCCGGACCTGCACCTGGGCCACTCGCTGCTGCTGACGCGCATGCGGCGCTTCCAGGAGTTCGGCCACACGGTGGTGTTCCTCATCGGGGACTTCACCGCCCTCATCGGCGACCCCACCGGCAAGAACGTCACGCGTCCGCCCCTCACCCGCGACGAGGTGAAGGTCAACTCGGAGACGTACAAGCAGCAGGTCTTCAAGGTCCTGGACCCGGACAAGACGGTGGTGAAGTTCAACTCGGAGTGGCTCGACGCGCTGGGCACCGAGGGGATGATCCGCCTGGCGGCGCGCTACTCCGTGCAGCGCATGCTGGAGCGCGACGACTTCAAGAAGCGCTTCCGTGAGAACCGCTCCATCTCCATCCACGAGTTCCTCTACCCGCTGCTGCAGGGCTACGACTCCGTGGCGCTGAAGGCGGACGTGGAGCTGGGCGCGACGGATCAGCTCTTCAACCTGCTGGTGGGCCGACAGCTGATGAAGGAGGAGGGGCTGGAGCCGCAGGTCATCATGACGGGCCCCATCCTGGAGGGCCTGGACGCGAAGCTGGTGGACGGCGTCATCACCGGCGACAAGATGTCCAAGAGCCTGGACAACTACGTGGGCATCGACGAGCCGGCGGACAGCATCTTCGGCAAGTTGATGAGCATCACGGACGACCTGATGTGGCGGTACTACAAGCTCCTCTCCTCCATGCCGCTCAAGCAGGTGCTGGAGCTGGAGGAGAAGACGAAGTCTGGCGCCGCCCACCCCAAGGTCGCGAAGGTCGCCTTCGCGCAGGAGATGGCCGCGCGCTTCCAGGGTGAAGAGGCCGGGCGCAAGGCCGCCGAGGACTTCGATAAGCGCTTCGCCAAGAAGGAGCTGTCCGCGGAGGAGCTGCCGCTGGTGGAGGTGTCGCTCGCGGGCGCGGAGAAGCTGCTGGTGACGAAGGTGCTGCCGGAGACGAAGCTCGTGGCCTCCTCCACGGAGGCGCGCAAGCTGATGACCCAGGGTGGCGTCCGGGTGAACGGCGAGAAGGTCACCGACCCCAAGGCGGAGCTGGGGGCCGGCGAGTACACGGTGCAGGTGGGCAGGCTGAAGGCCGCGCGACTGAAGCTGGCCTGAGGCCGTTGAGCACCGCCCGCGCTGGGGTCACGGCGCGGGCGGCTCCTTCGGCAGCGCGCCTTCGTACAGCGCGGCCGAGCGCCCCATCATGAAGCCGTGGGGCAAGAGCTTCATCATCGTCGCGAGGAAGCGGTTGAGGACGCCGGGCACGGCGAGCTCGCGGCGGTGCTCGAAGGCGTCCACGGCGATGCGCGCGCAGGCCTCCGCGGACATGATGCCCATGTCGCCCGCCTTGAACTTCCGGTCCAGGCCGGACACCGACAGCATCTCCGTGGCGATGCCGCCCGGCGCGAAGACGGTGACGGACACGCCCGCCTTGCGCAGCTCGTAGGCCAGGCCGCGCCCGTAGCTGATGACGAACGACTTCGTCGCCGCGTAGGCCGTCTGGTACGGAAGCGGCGCGAAGCCCGCGGTGCTGGCGACGAGCATCAGCGCCCCTCCCCCGCCCTGCTTCGCGAAGTGCGCGCCGAAGAGCTGGGACATGCGCACCACGCTGGTGATGTTGGTGGCCAGCATCGCGTCGAAGGACTCGGGCTGCTGCTCCAGCGCATGTCCGAAGTAGGTGACGCCCGCGTTGAGGATGACGCCGTCGACGGTGCGGCCGGCCGTGGCGGTCTCGAAGACGCGCGTGGCCTCGCCGGGCCGGGAGAGGTCCGCGGACAGGGGCAGCACCTGCACGCCGTGCGCGGCCTCCAGCTCCGCCTTGAGGGCGATGAGCCGGTCCTCGCGCCGGGCGACAGCGATGATGTGGGCGCCGTGCTCCTTCGCGAGCAGGCGGGCCATCTCCAGCCCCAGGCCGGACGACGCGCCGGTAATGAGCACCCAGCGGCCTCGGAAATTCATCGGTTTCATGTCGGCCGCTCTTATTTCGCGGTGCGGCGCCGGGCGCAACCGGGGAACAGCGGGCCTCGGGCACCCCTGTTAGAGTCGCGTGCACCATGCGCCTCTCCGGGTCGCTCGCCTGCTTCTTCCTGGCCATCTCCATGGCCCCCACCGCCGCCCTCGCGGGCAGCGGCGTCTTCGTCACCGAGGAGTCCGTGGACGCGGTGGAGCAGCCCGAGTCCTCCAAGGTCGTCTTCGCCGTGCAGCCGGGCGTGTCCTATCCGCTCGTGAAGAAGGGCGGCCCCGACCGCGCGTGGTGCAAGCTCCAGGGACCGAAGGCCGAAGGCTGGGTGCTCTGTGATGGCACGCCCACGGACGCCGTGCAGAAGGCGCCCGGCACGGACGCGCTCGTGCGCGCGGACCATGAGAACACGCGCCAGCAGCAGGCGTCCCGGGGCGGTGGCGGAGCCCTCGCGGAGAGAGGGCCGGTGGGAAGCGGCGCTGGCGCGGGCGCGCCCACGACGGCCCCCGATGACGAAGAAGCTGGCGCGGTGTCGGTGGTGCGTGCCCCCGCGGGCCGCGCGGCGGCTCCGGGCGACGCAGCGGCGTGCGCGAGCACCTGTGAGCAGCCGCCCCTCTTCGCCAAGGCGCCTGCCCTGTCCGCGCTCGACCGCGAGGTGCTGGACCTGTGCCCCGCGCGCCCCGACGCGAGCGTGAGCGCCGGGGACGTGCAGCGCTTCTTCGCGAAGCACTACGACGACGCGCGGGTGCAGCGCGCGCTCTCCGCGGCGGGCCGGCCGGGCTCGCGGCAGGCGAACATCGAGTGGCTCACGGGCCTGTGGGTGAGCACCGGACCGCGCAACGCGTTCACGCACGTCTTCTGCGGAGATGACTGGCAGCGCGGCCCCATTGGCGGCCTCCACTTCCTGCCCCGCTACGCGCAGCTCGAGGCGGAGGGGAAGGTCTGCTACCAGGGCCCGGCCAAGGGTGAGGACGCGGTGCAGGGCGAGCAGTACCTCATCAGCTTCAAGGGCCTGGCGCCCTGGTCCTGCGGCGTGAAGCGGATGGGCGGCTTCTCCACGTCACAGGACGCGGTCTCCATCGCCGCCATCGGAACCCGTGCGTTCGCGCGCTGCTGTGCGCGCGGTGGGGCGAAGAAGGAAGGCGGCGTGTACTCGGCGCCGGACATCGGTGGCGGCAACTGGCGCATCTGGTGCGGCACCCGCAACGGCACCTACGGCATCGCCACGCTGCACCCCACCGAAGAGGCCGCCACCTGCGCGGAGTAGCGAACCCGCGCCCCTGAAGGACGCGGGCCCCCTGCCCCGCTGACGGCCTACGGCGCCCTGCCCACGGTGAGCACCGTGCCCGTGGAGTACGCGGTGAACTCCGGCGCGTACATGGACTGCACGGTCGCCGGGCCCACGCGGAAGCTGCCCGCGAGGTTCGCGCGCAGCCGGTACTTGAACGTGTACTCGCCCGCGGGCAGCGCCTCGAAGAAGAAGTTCGTCCCCGAGTCGCGCGTCTCCTCGTACCAGACGATGCCCAGGTCCCACTTGTGGCGGGACTGCGCGTTCTCCGGCTCCAGGCCCGCGGCGCGCGGGTCACGCAGGTGCACGTACTCCGCCGCGTGCTTCAGGCGCAGGGACAGCTGCACCTCCACCTCGTCGCCGGGCCGCAGCGTCGCGCCGTCCGCCAGCGGGCGCAGCAGCGTCTGGGTGCCTTCGCGGATGCGCACGAAGTAGCGGCGCGACACCTGGAAGAAGTCCCCGCGCTCCTCCTTCGGCAGCTCCTCCGTGGAGAAGTGCCACGTCGCGGAGGCGAAGGCGAAGCCCTTCGTCGTCTTCTCCACCACCGTGGTCGCCGTGTCCGGCTTCACCTCCGGCCCGGTGAGCACCACCTGGTTCTTCTTCCCCGTGTACACGTCGGGCGAGAAGCTCATGGGGACCACCTTCGGGCCCACCGTCACCTTCAGCTCCTCGCGCACGGCCAGCGCCCCTTCCGCCTCCAGGTAGTTCACCAGCGCGTAGAGCGCCTCCGCCGTGGCGCGCGTGGACTTCCAGTGGCCCAGCTTCTTGTCCAGGAGCAGCCACTGCACCAGGCCCGCGCGGCGCGCGTCCTTCGGGCGCAGCTCCGACAGCGTGCGCAGCGCGAAGGCATGGGACTCCGTGGTGTCGTTGTACCAGAGCCAGCTGCGGTCCTCCGCGGCCCAGAAGGTGCCCTGGTCCTCCGTCGTCTTCGCGGAGTCCATCACGCTGTCCCAGACCTTCTGCGCGTCCTTCGTGCGCTTCGCCCGGTTCAGCGTGAGCGCCAGGTACCCCTTGAGGTACGGCGAGTGCTCCTTCCAGTGCTTGAAGGAGAAGTCGAGCATGCGCTGCCGCTCGGCCGCCGTGAGCGACTCGCCCGTGTAGCGCGCGTCCGGATACGCCGACGCGACGAAGTTGAGGAACGTGAGGAACTCCCA
This sequence comes from Corallococcus caeni, assembly GCF_036245865.1. NCBI lineage: Bacteria > Pseudomonadati > Myxococcota > Myxococcia > Myxococcales > Myxococcaceae > Corallococcus > Corallococcus caeni. The sequence goes on from NZ_BTTW01000001.1 coordinate 122,858, forward strand.
GCCCAGGTCCTTCTTCATCAGGCGGTTCGCGTAGTCGCTCCGGAAGTGCGTGGTGAGGTAGCCCCACGCAGGCTCCGTCATGGCGGGCGACACCTCCACGCCGTGCTCCATGGCGCGCGACAGGCCGTGCAGGATGTAGAGCGTCATGTACGGCGACGACGGGCCGCCCGGCCACCAGGGGAAGCCACCGTCCGCGTTCTGTGACTTGCGCAGCTTCTCCTGGGACGACAGGCGCTGGGCCCGGGCCACCTTCGGATCCAGCACGCGCAGGAGCGCGTCGTCGGTGCCGGTCCCGCCCTTCGCCTCGTTGAGCCAGGGCGTCTCCTCCAGCGACATCTTCCGGTTCGGGTCCACGCCGTCGAAGGTCTCGAAGCGCGTGCTCCGCTGGCTCAGGTCCCTGGCCACCTTCGCCACCGACGGATACTTGTCGAAGAGGCTGGAGACGATGCCCGTGGACACGAAGCGGTTGAGCGTCTGCTCCGTGCACTCATAGGGGTAGTCCACCAGGTACGGCAGCGCCTGGAGCACGGAGTAGAACAGCTGCGCGTCCACCGTGACGACGAGCTGCTCGTTCACCCGCGTGGGGTCATCCGAGCGCTTCAGGTCGTCGAACGTCAGCGTCTTGCGGTCCTGGTCGCGCAGCGTCACGAAGCGCGACTGGGACAGGTGCATGCGGCCGGGCAGCACCGGCAGGGGCCTCAGCTCCCCGTCGCTGAACACCCCCGCCTTCGCGACCACGCGGAAGGCCACCGGCCCCACGCGCGCGGGCGTGGTGATGGGGAAGCGCAGGTGCGTGCCCTTCCCCGCGGCCACCGTGAAGGCCTGCGTGGCCGTCTTCACGCCGAAGTCGGCGGCCAGGCTCTTCTGCGTGTCCGGGTCCACGATGTCGAGCGTGAGCTGCCCCTGCTGCGTCTGCGCCCCCGCGTTGTTCACCACGACCTCCAGCTCCGCGCGGTCCCCCTCGCGCAGGAAGCGCGGCAGGTAGGGGCGCACCATCAGCTCCTTCACGCTGCGGGTGGAGCGCTGCGTGGAGCCACCGCGCAGGTCGCGCGTGAGCGCGTGCACCCAGACGTCCCACGCCGTCACCGAGTCCGGCACCGTGAACTCCAGCACCGCGGCCCCGTCCGGTCCGGTGAGCAGCTGCGGAATCCAGAACGCCGTCTCCGCGAAGTTGGAGCGCAGCGGCTCCTCCGGCGCTCCCGGTTCCGGGGCGCCGGGGGTGCCCTTGATGATCTGGATGATCTCGCGCCGCTTCTGCTCCAGCACCCGGCCGCCCGGCGGCGCGGCTTTCGCGGCGGACGGCGCGGGTGCGGGCGGCGGAGGCGGCGGCGGTGCTGCGTCGGCCGACTCCCGCTGGACGGCCCCGGGCTTCGCGGCCGTGGCGCGCATGCGGCGCACCCCTCCGTAGTAGTTGCGGTAGCCCGGCCCGCCCAGCCCGTAGCCGTCCCCGAACTTCAGCGTGTCGTCGGAAGGCTCCGGCGCGGAGGGCCGGTCCCGGTCCAGTTCGTCGAAGAGCCAGTCCGCGCCGGAGACGCCACCGGACGCGCGGAAGTCCACGTAGAGGGTCTGCTGCGGATACAGCTGCGCCACCTGGGGCGGCGTGTGCGGCCCGAAGGCGTTCAGGGACTGATCGTACATGTACGCGAGCAGCTCCGCGGCCCCCGCCTCCAGCTTCGCGCCCTTCGGCCCCTTCACCGTGACTCGGAAGGTCTCCTTCGCGCCGGGCCTCAGCGTGTCGCGGAACGTGGCGAACTCCAGGCTGAGCTCCTTGTCGTCGAAGGGCACGGACACCGTCTGCTGGAAGTTCAGCGCCTGCCAGTCGCGCACCATGGAGAGCACCACCGTGAAGCCGCCGCGCAGGGCCTCCGTCACCGGGAGCTCCACCACCGCGCGCCCCTGCCCCGCCGTCAGCAGGCGGTGCTCCACGCGCTGGCGCCCCTGGTACACGTCCATCACCAGCGGCTGGCCCTCGAAGCCGGAGGCCACCATCAACCGCGCCATCTCGCCCACGCGCACGGAGGCACGCTCCGCCGCCAGCACCGCCGGCAGCCCCGCCGGAGCCCGAACCCCCGCCACCACGAAGTCCCGCTGCGCGGTGGCCTTCTGGCCGAACGCATCCGTCGTCTCGTAGCGCAGGCGGTACGCCCCCGCGCGCAGCGCCGGCAGCTTCACGGCGGCGACCCCGTCCGCGCCATGCGTCACCGCCGCCTGCGCCACCTCCGCGCCGTCGTCCCAGCGTCGCAGCGTCTGCTCCACGTCGTAGACCGCGTCCCAGCGCGGCTTGAGCGCGTCACCCGGCGTGGGGGACACCTCCTTGGGCTCCCGCGCGTCCGCGTCCAGGGGCCGGGGCGTTTCGACCGGCACCTCCGACGGCATCAGCGGGCGGGCCGGAGCCTTCAAGGCGACGAGCCGCCAGCGGCCCGGTCCGGCCTGCGGCGCGCCATCCAGGTTCGCGCGGACGAGCCGCACCTCCGACGGGAAGTCCTCGCGGACGAACCCCACGTCGGACTCCACCCGGCCCTCCACGGACACGAAGCCCAGACGGAAGGCACGGCTCGCGGAGCGCGTCTCCCCGCCCTCGTCCGTCAGGTCCGCCTCCACGCGGTAGCGCCACGACATGCCCTCCGCCTTCGCGAGCCGCTCATCCGCTTCCGGGGTGAACGCCACGGTGAAGCCACCGTCCTCGCCCACCGTGGCCGTGCCGGAGGCCACCAGCTCCGTGGTGGCCGGGACGCGCTCCCAGAACCACCAGCGGGGCAGCACCGGCTCGCGCGACACGCGCCACTTCACCGCGCCGCGCGTCACCGGCAGGCCGAAGTAGTAGCGCGCCTCGCCCTGGAAGCTGGCACGCCGGTTGAGCCGCAGCGCCTCCGGCGCGTCCTTCAGCGTGACCTCGAAGGTGGGCCGCTTGTACTCCTCCACGCGCACGCCCGCGTAGCCGTTGGGGCTGGTGCGCACGGTCCACTGGCCCAGCGGCCGCCCCAAGGGGAGGTCGAACTCTCCCGCCACCGACCCGAACGTGTTGGTGCGCGCCTCGCGCTTCGCCACCTCCTGGCCGTTGGGGTCGACGAGCGATACCGTCACCGGCGAATCCGGCAGGACGCGGTAGCGCTTCGACAGCTCCTCCGGGCGGTAGGCCACCACCTTCCACAGCAGCTTCTGCTGGGGACGGTAGACGGCGCGGTCCGTGTAGATGAGCGTCTGGTCCTGCGGAGACGACTCGTAGAGGGGTGACAGGTACACCGAGCCCGGGAACACCATCGCGCCCTTGCCCCTGCCCACCACCAGCAGCATGTCCTCGTAGCGGTCGGCGTCCTTGCCCACCAGCAAGAGGTCGCCATTCGCGTCGGTGCGGCGGCTGACGACGCTGAAGCGGCGCGTGACGTAGTCCGGCTTCACCAGCCGCACCTCCACGTTCGGTGCGCCCGCCCCCGTGGCCCCGTCCACGACGTGGAGCTCCGCCTGGTGGGGGTCCGCCTTGCGCACCGTCATCGCCCAGGGCGACACGGACATCGACAGGGAGAGCAGCTTGCTGTCCTTCTTCGCGAAGTCCTCGCGCGTGGACATCACGATGACGTACGCGCCCGGCTTGAGCGCCGGCGTGGTCACGAACGTCTGGTGCCGCTGGAAGTCGGGCGTGGGCGGCAGGGCCGTGCTCCACGCGGCGTCCGGCTTGCGCCCCGCCACCAGCCGGAGCACCTCCGCCTCGGAGGCGTACAGCGACATGTCCGGGTCGGGCTTCGCGAGCCGGGCCTCCACGTCCATGGCGTACGCCCGCAGGTACAGCGGGCCCACGTTGCGGTGGCCCACCAGGATGGAGCGCTTGCCCGGCCCGTCCACCTGCATCCCGGTGGCGTACAGCTCTGGCGCCTCCAGGCTCGCCACCAGCGCCGCGCACTGCGCGCCGCCCACCGACTTCGGCCACGCCTCCGCGCCCGCCTTCGCCAGCGCGTGCGCGGTGATGGCACGGCCCGCACGCGCCTCCATCGTCGCCAGCTGGTGCTGCCCCTTGGACCACCAGGGCACGTCCCGGAAGCCCTTCAGGTGCGCGGCCAGGTGCTCCCGGATGCGCCGCTGATCCGCGGCGTCGCTGAACGACGTCGCCAGCACCTCGTAGCGCCGCAGCCTCGCCTCCAGCGCCGCCTCACGCCGGCCCGCCGCCAGGTGCCACGCCTCCAGGTCCCCCAGCACCGCCGCGACCTTCAGGAGCGGGTGCGCGGACGGGTCCTTCAGCTCCACCTTCGGCGTGCCTTCCAGCAGCGCGCCCAGGTCCAGCCGGTACACGCCCTGCTCCTGCTCCGGACGCCACAGCTCCGTGTCCTCCAGCGACGCCACCCACAGGTACGTCACCGCGTCGCGGACCGAGGAGCGGATGCCCTCCGGGTACGTGTTGGGCTGGATGTACTCGGACAGCACCTTCACCGGCTCGGTGCCGAACTTCTGGCGCAGCTCCCAGACCGCGGCGTAGGAGCGCTGGATCTCCGCCGCCAGCTGATCCTTCGTCCACGCCTTCAGGTCCACCGGCCCGGAGGACACCACCTGCTCGCGCTGGCCAATCTCGTAGCGGTACGCCTGCACGTAGTTGGCGATCACCGCCGCGGATAAGAGGTGGAGCGTGGCCTGCTGCCGCAGCCCCTCCGGCCAGGGCTGCTCCTTCAGGAAGCGCACCGTCGTCTCGTAGCCGTGCAGCCGCGTGCGCAGCTGCACCGTGCGGATCAGCGCGCGCGTCCACTCGTCCGCGTCCCCCTGGGCCTTCGCCGCGGCAAGCCGGGCCTCGGCCCCCTGCGCGGCGGACTCCACCTTGTCGTCCTCGACGAGCGCGTCGATGGCCTTCCACGTCGGGGGCGCCTTCGCGGGGGCCGCCACGGACACGGAGGACAACGCGAGGGACAGCAGGCACAACACGACGGCTGCGGTACGCGGGCGCAAAGGAGCAGACATAGGGGCGGCACTCTAGACGCCGCCCGCGCCCGTGGCGTTCCCTTCGGTGTTTCAGGAAGCAGCGGGCGCAGGTCCCCGGCGCCGCAGCCCCACGACGTAGACCTCCATGCTGGCGCCGCGCGTGGCCTCCGGCCGGACGATCTTCACTTCCTCGAAGTGCTGGCGCACCTCGTCACGGAAGGCCTCGAAGTCGCCGCCCATGAAGACCTTGGCCACGAACGTGCCCCCGGGCTTGCCGCGAGCGGCGGCCACCTCCAGCGCCTTGCCCGCGAGCCGCAGGCTGCGCGCCTCGTCCGTGCCCTTGATGCCGGACGTCTTGGGCGCCATGTCGGAGATGACCGCGTCGTAGGGCCCGTCGTACATCGCGGCCAGCTTCGCGTCGAAGTCGTCCGCGAGCACGTCCAGCACCGCCGTCGTCACCCACTTCTGGGAGAACGGCCGGATGGCCACGATGTCCACGCCGACGACGCGCCCGTGCATGCCCACCGCGTCCGCGAGAATCTGGAGGAAGCCGCCCGGCGCGGCGCCCAGATCCAGCACCGCCGCGCCCTTCTTCACGGACGTAGGAAAGCGCTTGAGGATCTCGTCGACCTTGAAGGCCGAACGCGCCCGCAGTCCCTCTTGCTTGGCTTTCTGGAAATAGTGGTCTTTAGGACGGTAGGGCTTGCCCATGTCAGAAGCCGTCCCTAGCATCCGCTACTGTCTTCGGAAAGCCGGAGCAGTCGCGGCCTGTTCATTGGCCGCGCCATCGGATATCCGGAGGGTTGGTGGCATGGGCACCCGGAGCGTGACAGCGGCCTTGTGCATCTCCCTGTTCTTCGCGGGTGGGGCTGCGTTCTGCTACGCGCGCGCGGAGGCCCTCCAGGCGGAAGGGCGCTGGCTGATGGCCCGGGGCAGCGCCCAGGCCTCCGACTTCGCCCAGAAGCTGGACGGCTCCTCCGTGGACGCCCAGCTCAAGACGTTCAAGGAACGCCGCGGCGTGATGGAGCAGGCCCACCGCTGGCAGCGCGGCATGCTGCTGGGCATCATGGCCGCCGTCCTGTCCGCCCTGTCCGCCTACGTCCTCTTCCTCCTCAAGCGGCTGGACGACCAGCTCCTGGACGCCACCGGCGAGCTGCGCCGGCCCCAGGAAGCCACCTCCCTGCCCGCCCCGGCGTTCGCGCCCAGCGTCCAGCGATAGCCCGCCAGGACTCTGGCAGGATGCGCCCCGTTGTTGTCTAACGGGGAGGACCGCCATGCCCGGCTGCGCGCACTGCGGACGCACGCTCGACATCATCGCCAACCAGGTCGGCCGGCGCGACACGTGCCCCGGCTGTGAGGAGGACCTGCGCTCGTGCCGCAACTGCCGGCACTTCGACGAGTCCGTGGCCAAGGCCTGCAAGGAGCCCTTCGCGGAAGCGCCCCGCGACAAGGACGAGGCCAACTTCTGCGAGTTCTTCCAGCTGGGCGAAGGCGGCCTGCACCAGAAGGACTCCCGCGACGCGCTGCTCAGCGCCGCGGAGGCCCTCTTCGGCAGGAAGTAGCTAGAAGCCGTACAGCTTGGAGATGATCTCCTTCATCACCTCGGAGGTGCCGCCGCCGATGGTGATGAGCCGCACGTCGCGCCACATGCGCGCGATGGGCGTCTCCTCGATGTAGCCCATGCCGCCGAAGAACTGCTGGCAGTCGTAGGCCACGCGCTGGGCCAGGTCGCCTGCGAACAGCTTCGCCATGGAGATCTCCTTCACCGGGTTCTCCTTCCGGTCGTAGAGGTCCACCGCGTAGTAGTTGAGCCGCCGCGCCGCCTCCACCGCCGTCAGGTGCTCCACGAACTTGTGGCGCCACACCTGGAACTTGATGAGGGGCCGGCCGAACGCCTCGCGCTCGTTGCCGTACTGGAGCGCGTCCTCCAGCATCCGGTCCATGCCTCCCACCGTGGTGATGGCGCCCACCAGGCGCTCACCCTGGAAGTTGGTCATGATGTGGTAGAAGCCCTGGTTCTCCTCGCCCAGCACGTAGCGCGCGGGGATGCGGCAGTCCTCGAAGTAGAGGATGGCCGTGTCCGAGGACAGGTTGCCCACCTTGTCCAGCTTCTTGGAGACGCCGAACCCCTTTACGTCCGTGGGGAACGTCACCAGCGAGATGCCGCCGTAGCCCTCCTCGCCCGTGCGCACCGCCAGCGTGATGAAGTCCGCGCGCGTGCCGTTGGTGATCCACATCTTGGAGCCGTTGATGACGTAGTCGTCCCCGTCGCGGCGCGCCGTCGTCTTGATGCTCGCCACGTCGGAGCCGCAGCCCGGCTCGCTCACGCCCAGCGCCGCGATGCGCTCGCCCTTGAGCGCGGGCTCCAGGAACTCGCGCTTCTGCTCGTCGGTGCCGATTTCATTGATGATGGGCGTGGCCATCTGGCTCTGCACCAGGAGCGCCATGTTCACGCCCGCGTTGCGGCTGCGCGACAGCTCCTCCGCGAACGCCGTCACGTACCAGTAGTCCAGGCCGCTGCCGCCGTACTTCGGGTCGTGGTTGATGCCCAGGAAGCCCAGCTCGCCGCACTTCTTGAACAGCTCGCGGGGGAAGATGCCCGCCCGGTCCCAGTCCAGACCATGGGGCGCCATCTCCTTCTCCACGAAGGCGCGCACCGTCCTGCGAAACGCCTCGTGCTCCTCGGTGAACGGGTTGAGCATCGCGAGTCCTCGGGGGTTGTCCCGCTGTGGGTTGATTCGCGAGTCAATAGCAGGCGCCCACCGTCAGCCACAAGCGACGCACCCCGTCCCTGCCGCCCGCGCCGCCCGCCTCCCTGGTGACGCAGCGCACCGGTGACGGTGTTGTGAAGAAGTCTTGAGCCCTGGGGGGCAGGCAGCCAAGCCCGCAGGATGACTGGGGAGTGGATAGTCCGCACTCCGGAGTATCCTCTTGACAGATAATCGAGTGTCGGTAATTTCTAGCCCACAAAGAATTAGCCGGAGCAGGTGCCAGGGCGGGTGTCCCGCCGGCGACCCGGCAGGAGTTCGGACGCGTGAATCAGCGAATCTTGGCTGCCGTGGTGGCCGTGGCGGTGTCGACGGCGGGGTGCTCGAAGGCGGGCGCGGAGAAGGCGCAGCTTCCGACTCAGCAGGAAGGCTCCAACGCACTGGGCGTGAAGGCGATCACGCCGGCCACGGAGCTGGAGCAGAACGTGACGCGCGTCACCGGCCAGGTCCGCTCCAAGCAGGAGGCCGTCCTGGGTCCCCAGGCGACGGGCACGCTGGCGAAGGTGAACGTCCGGGTGGGCGACAAGGTGAAGAAGGGCGACGTGCTGGCGCAGCTGGACACGTCCAACGTGAGCATCGCGGTGGATCAGGCGAAGGCGGCCAAGGAGATGGCGGAGGCCGCGCTCCAGCTGGCCACCAGCAACCTGGAGCGCACGCGCAAGGTGGCCGAGTCCGGCGGTGTCGCGGCCAGCGCGCTGGAGCAGGCGGAGATCGGCCAGAAGCAGGCCGCGGCCCAGGCGGCCCAGGCCGGCGCGGCCTACCGGCTGGCGGTGGAGAACCTGCGGGACCACTCCATCGTGGCGCCCTTCAACGGCATCATCACCGCGCGCAACAAGAACGTGGGTGACTCGGTGGCGATGACGCCCTCCACCCCGGTGTTCTCCATCGTGGACGCGGACGGGCTGGAGATCCGGATGATGGTGCCGGAGTCCGTCATCGACAACGTGACGCCGGGCACCGTGACGCCGGGCACCGTGAACCCCAGCGGCATGCGCTTCGAGGCGAAGGTGGCCAACGTGGGCGCCGTCATCGACGCGCAGAGCCGCACCGTGGAGGTGCTGGCGGACGTGACGGGCAAGACGGAGCACCCGCTGCGCCCCGGCGCGCTGGTGGAGATGGACTTCTCCAAGGCCGCGGGCGACACGGGCAACGGCCTGTTCCTGCCGGCCCAGGCCGTCAGCAGCAAGGGCCAGGAGGGCTACGTGTGGGTGGTGCAGGACGGCACCGTGCGCAAGCGCGACGTGCGCGTGCAGCGCGTGCTGCCGGGCTACGTGAAGGTGCTGCAGGGCCTGACGGCGGAGGAGCGCGTGCTCGCCGACGCCTCGTTGGACGTCAAGGAGGGAACCGCGGTGCGCGTGGCGCAGTAGCGGTTCCCCCTCTCCTCTTTCCCTTCAGGAACCTGAATGAGTCCGCTCAAGACCTTCATTTCCCGGCCCATCTTCACCGCCATGCTGATGCTGGCGGTGGTGGTGTTCGGCCTCTTCGCCTATCCAAAAATCGGCGTGGACCAGTTCCCCGACGTCGACTTCCCCGTCGTCACCGTGACGACCGTGCTCCCGGGCGCGGACCCGGAGTCCATGGAGAAGAACGTCTCCGACCCGCTGGAGGAGGCGCTCAACACGCTCAACGGCGTGGACACGCTCAAGTCCATCAACGTCGAAAGCGTTTCGCAGATCGTCGTGCAGTTCAAGCTGTCCACCAAGGTGGACGTCGCGGCGCAGGACGTGCGCGACCGCGTGCAGGCCACGCTGAGCAAGCTGCCGGACGAGGTGGAGACCCCCGTCGTCGAGAAGTTCGACATCGGCGCGGCCCCCATCATCACGCTGGCGCTCGCGGGCGCCATGCCGGTGGAGGAGCTGACGCGCGTCGCGGATGACGTGGTGAAGCCGGCCCTCCAGCGCCAGCCGGGCGTGGGCAGCATCGACATCGTCGGTGGCCGCGAGCGGGAGATCCAGCTCGTGGTGGACCCGCAGCGGCTGCGCGGCTTCGGTCTGGCCATCAGCGACGTCAGCCAGGCGCTCAAGGCCCAGAGCCTGGACGTGCCGGGTGGCCGCAGCATGGACAGCGGCCGTGAGCGCATCGTGCGCCTGACCTCCGAAGCGAAGAGCGTGGAGGAGATCCGCAACATCATCATCACCAGCACGGCCGGGTCGCCGGTGCGCGTGCGTGACGTGGCGGAGGTCGTGGACGGCCCCGCGGAGCAGCGCTCCGGCGCGAAGAGCGGCGAGCGCAGCGCGGTGGCGCTCGTGGTGCGCAAGCAGTCCGGCTCCAACACGGTGCAGGTGGCGGACCTGGTGCAGGAGTCGCTGGGGGAGATCAACAAGTCGCTGCCCGCCGGCATCCAGGTGGAGACGGTGACGGACAACGCGCGGTTCATCCGCTCGTCCATCCACGCGGTGCAGGAGGACCTCATCCTGGGCGGCGTGCTCGCGGTCCTCATCGTGCTGGTGTTCCTGCGCAACCTGCGCTCCACCATCGTGGCGGCCATCGCGCTGCCGGTGTCCGTGGTGGGTACGTTCGCGGTGATGGCGGCGCTGGGCTTCACCTTCAACATGATCACGATGCTCGCGCTGACCCTGTCCATCGGTCTGCTCATCGACGATGCCATCGTGGTCATCGAGAACATCGTCCGTCACATGGAAGAGGGCGCCACGCCCATGCAGGCCGCGCTGGAGGGCGCCGGACAGATTGCCCTCGCGGTGCTCGCGGTGACGCTGGCCATCGTGGCGGTGTTCATCCCGGTGGCCTTCATGGACGGCATGATCGGCAAGTTCTTCTACCAGTTCGGTGTCACGGTGGCGGTGGCGACGCTCATCTCCTACGTGGTGTCCATGACGCTCACGCCCATGCTGTCCTCGCGCCTGCTGCGTGAGCACGGGCACCCGACGGGCATCTCCGCGGCGGTGGAGAAGGTGCTGGTGGGCATGGAGAACGGCTACCGCAAGATGCTGGGTGGCATCCTCCGGCACCGGCTCATCACGATGATCGTCGCGGTGGGCGTGCTCTTCCTCACCTTCGGGATGATGCGGTTCCTCAAGTTCACGTTCATCCCCGAGCAGGACAACGGCAACATCAAGCTCACGGTGGAGCTGCCCATCGGGTCCACCATCCAGGAGACCCAGACGCAGCTGGACACCTTCGCGTCCCAGGTCCGGGCGCTGCCGGGCATCGCGTCCACGTTCACCACGGCGGGCGGCGGCGTGCAGGAGGAGGTCCACAAGGGCGAGGTGCTCATCAACCTGAAGCCGGTGAAGGACCGCGCCTTCAAGCAGAGCGAGCTGAAGGCCTACCTGCGCCAGAACATCCACGCGCCCAAGGGCGTCACCGTGGCGGTGCAGGACGTGGCCGCGGTGTCCGGTGGTGGCGCGCGCTCGCAGCAGGTGCAGTTCAACCTGCGCGGCGACAACTGGAAGGAGCTGACCGAGTCCGCGGAGAAGATGCGCCAGGCGATGCTCAAGAACCCGGGCCTCACCGACGTGGACATGACGTACCGCTCCGGCAAGCCGCAGTACGACGTGCAGGTGGACCGCGACCGCGCGGCCCTCCTGGGCGTCCCGGCCGCGTCCCTGGGCGCCACGCTGCGCGCCTACCTGGGCCGCGACAAGGTGCTGGACTACCGCGAGGGCGGTGACACCTACGAGGTGAAGCTGCGCCTGCCTCCGGAGACGCTGGCCTCCGCGGACGCGCTCGGCCAGCTGGCCGTGCGCGCCCCCACGGGGCAGCTGGTGGAGCTGCGCAACCTGGCGCGCATCGTCCCGGCGGAGGGCCCGGTGCAGATCGACCGGCAGGCCCAGAAGCGGCAGGTCACCATGCTGGCGAACCTGAAGGAGGGCTACGCGCTGTCCGACGCCATCACCTACATGCAGGGCTACGCGGCGAAGGAGCTGCCCAAGAGCGTCACGGGCGAGCTGGAAGGCAACGCGAAGGAGCTGGGCAAGTCGGTGGCCGCGTTCGGCACGGCGCTGCTGCTGGGCATCATCCTCATCTACATGATCCTCGCGGCCCAGTTCGAGAGCCTCATCCACCCGTTCACGATCATGCTGTCCTTGCCCTTCGCGTTCATCGGGGCCATTGGCGGCCTGCTCATCACCGGCCAGTACATGTCCATGTTCGCCCTCATCGGCGTCATCATGCTCATGGGTCTGGTGGTGAAGAACGGCATCCTCCTGGTGGACTTCACGCTGCAGGTCCGTGAGAAGGGCCGCACGGCGCACGAGGCGCTCCTCGAGGCCGCCCCGGTCCGTCTGCGCCCCATCCTCATGACGACCATCGCGATGATCGCCGGCATGATCCCGGTGGCGCTGGCGAAGGGCGACGGCGCGGAGACGCGCGCGCCCATGGCCATCACCATCATCGGCGGCCTCATCACCTCCACGTTCCTCACGCTGGGCGTGGTGCCGGTGGTGTACTCGCTGATGGATCAGCTGGCCGCGCGCTTCAAGCGCAACAAGGGCAGCGACGCGGGCTTCGCGGGTGGCTCTGGCACGGCGCATGGCCCGGGCAACGAGGACCGCGAGCGGGAAGCCGCCGCGGCCGCCGCGGCGCGGGTGGAGACGGCTTGATGCGTCGCCCCACCTCCATCACCTCCCCCTCGGAGTCCGAAGCGCGCTCCGAGGGGAAGGATGAGGCCGTCGAAGAAAAGGCCGCGATGGAGCGCCTGCTCCAGGAAGGGGACCAGTCCACGCCGGACTCACGCCGCTTCATGGGGCTCATCCGGGAGCTGGCCCACTTCCGCTCCCTGAGGGACCCGCTGGCGAGCCTCTGCGACGACATGCGGCTGACCCCCACCCAGGTGCACGCGCTCGGGTGGCTGGGCATGGACGGCCCCATCCAGGTCGGGGTGCTGGCCCAGCGCATCGGCATCACCAAGAAGACCATCACCGGCGTGGTGGACCGCTTGGAGGACATGGGCATGGTGGAGCGCGGCCGGGACGCGGAGGACCGCCGCGCCGTCACCGCGAAGCTCACCGAGCGGGGCTGTGAAATCTACCGCGTCATCCAGCTGATGACGGACGCAGGCATCCGTCGCCTGATGGGCCTGCTCCCCGAGGACGACCGCGAGGCGCTGTTCGGCATCATCGAGCGGATGCTCGCCCGCATGAAGGCCGGCGCCCCGCCGCGCTGAAGGGCACGGCAGGTGCGTGGAGGGGCGCGGGCTGCGACACTGCCCGCGCCCATGCTCCCCTCCTTCGTGGCCCTGCTCGGGCTTGGCCTGAGCGCCGCTCCCCCACCCTCCCCCGCTTCCGCGGTGCTCCACGCGCAGTGCCGCACGCACGCGGCGGACCCTGCCCGTCCCTGGGCGCTCGCGCACGGCATGGACCTGGATGGGAGGGCCTTCCGCGCTCGGGACGGCCGCCCGGCCTCGGACGCCATCGTCGCGGGCTTCCTGCGCCGCGACGCCCCGGACGCGGGGGCCACGGCCCGCTACTTCTTCGACGCCTTCACCCCGGACGGCACGCCCGTGGAGCCGCACCCGGCGCTCCAGGTGAAGACCTTCCTGCTCGCGGGATACCCGCGCTCGCATGCCTTCCCCACGGCATGGGGCAAGGTGACGCTGCGCGAGCTGGTGGCGTCGCTCCAGCACGACTTCCGTCCCGCGCTCGCCGCCTCGCCGGATGGGGCGTGGGCGCTGGACGCGCTGTCGCACGTGCTGGAGCCCGGGGGCTCGTTCGTCAACGGCGCGGGAGAGACGGTGCGCATCGACGCGGTCATGGACGCCGCGCTCGCCGCGCTGGAGGCCGCGAACGCGGAGCTGACCCGGGGCATGAAGGCGGGCCTCCCCCAGGTGCCCAAGAACAAGCAGGGCATCTACGCGCACCCGTGTGGCGGGCTCCACTTCTTCCAGGCCGTCGCGGGCTGGGCGCGCTTCCCCGCCGTGCGCAAGGCGTGGGGCTCCCGGCTGGACGCGCAGGTGGACGTGCTGGTGTACCGGCTGGGTTCGGAGACGCGGCAGTACGAGGCCGCGCTCACCGCCGCGCCCGCGTACCGCGTACCGGTGCTGGTGCAGATGGTGAAGTTCTACGGCCACTTCCTGGAGGCGCTGGGGCGCTACCGGGACGAGACGGGCTGGAAGCCCACGCCCGCGCAGGCCCGCGCGGTGGAGGGGGCGCGCGCCGCGCTGGAGAGCGCCACGCTCCGGCTGGAGGCCACCGGCGCATTCCGCGACACGGAAGGCCTGGCCCGGACGCAGCCCCAGCTCGCCCTGGACCTGGTGGGCGATGCGTGCCACGCGGCGCGCGGCTGGGACCTGTGGGCCTCCGCGAAGGCCCGGTGAGTCACGGGCGTCGGCCCGAGCGTCAGCCCGAGCTTCAGGGCCCGTCCTGACGCTGTCCGCCCGGCCGCAGGCGCTGGAGGCCCGCGGAGAGGGCGGCCTTCCCGGAGGCCATCCACCGGCGGCCCCGCTGCCGCGCGACCATCACCGAGCCCAGCACGAGCCGCTGGGCGCGCATCTGGAGCAGGTCCGCGCGCAGCTCCATGGGCGTCACGGTGCGGATGCGGCCCTGCTCGTAGGCCTCCGTGATGGCGCGGCGCTGGAGCTTGCCGCTGCTCGTCTTCTGGAGCTGGCCGTAGCGGATGAAGAGGACGTCCTCCTGCGCGAGCGTCACGCCCACCGTCTCCAGCACCGACTGGCAGACCTGCTTGCGGCTTTCGGTCAGGCGCTCCAGCGCGGACGGGTGGTTCACCTCCGCCAGCACCACGAGGCGGCCCTTCACCTGGATGACGGCGGTGCGGCCCGGCCGGATGAAGGCCAGCCGCTCCACGGCCTGCTCGAAGTCCGCGGAGAAGAAGCTCTGGCCGTTGACCTTGATGCGGTCGTTGATCCGCCCGGTGATGAAGAGCTCGCCGCCCTTCTGGAAGCCCAGGTCGCCCGTGGCGTAGAAGCCCTCCGCGCCGCGCAGGGGCCGGTCGTCCAGGAAGTACGACGGCGCCAGGCTGCCGCCGCGCAGCTCGATTTCGCCCATCTCCCCCTCGCCGCACAGCCGGCCGTCCTCCGTGCGCAGCCGCACCTCGAACTCCGTCAGCGGCTGGCCCACGGAGATGGCGGGCTGGCCGTTGGGCGCGGTGATGACGCGCACCGTCTGACCCGGCGGCACGCTCGCGACCATCAGCACCGTCTCCGCCATGCCGTAGCAGGGCATGAACACGTCGCGCCGCAGACCGCACGGGGCGAGGATCTCCAGGAACTGCTCCAGGTTGGGGATGTTGATGGGCTCGCTGCCCAGGTAGATGCTGCGCACGCGCGACAGGTCCAGCCGCTTCAGGTCGTCCGCGTCCGCCGACTTGAGCGACTTCAGCGCGTAGTCGATGGCGAAGTTGGGGATGACGGAGCCCATCACCTTCTCGGTGGAGATGAGCTCCAGCCAGCCCAGCGGATCCATCAGGAACGAGGCGGGCTGCGACAGCAGCAGGTCGTTGCCCACCGCGAGGCAGGTGAGCAGCCCGCCGATGAGCCCCATGTCGTGGTACAGCGGCAGCCAGCTCGTCACCCGGTCCTCGGACGTACGGCCGTCGTGCCGGGTGATCATCCGCAGGTTCGCGGCCAGGTTCTCCTGGGTGATGGGCACGCCCTTGGGGAACGACGTGGACCCCGACGAGAACTGCACGAACGCCAGCTCTCCGGGCGCCACCTCGCGCAGCTTCACGCCCGAGCGCTTCGCCCCCGCGGGCGGCAGCGGCAGCCGCTCCAGGGGCAGCTCCAGCCCGGCCAGGCTCGGCGCGTCCAGCACGAGCGAGGCGCCGTAGCGCTCCCGGATGCGCGCGAGGAAGTCCCGGTAGGGCCCCTTCGGCGTGCTCAGGATGTACGGCTTCACGGACAGGGGCACCGCGCCCAGCTCCATCAGCCCCAGGAACGCGAAGATGACGGGCGCGGACGTTTCAAAGGGCAGCACCACGCGCGTGCCCGGCGTGATGCCGCGCGCGCGGAAGTGCTCCGCCGCCCCGGCCACCCGGGAGGCGAACTCCCGGTAGGGCAAGAACTCAGGCGGCCCGACGAAGTCGTCGTAGAGAAACAGGCCGCGTCGCGGATCCACCGCCTCCAGCCGCTGGATGATGTCGAGCATGCAGACCTCCCCTCCTCGTGTTCTTCAGTGCGCGGGCGCCGTCTGGCGCATCCACGCGAGTACGCGGGGCAACACCTCGGCGCGGGCGCGCTCTCCGCGCACCACGTCGAAGTGGCCCGCCTCCCAGCTCAGCCCCTGCGCTCGGCCCAGGACGGCCAGCTCCTTGCGAGCGCTGCCCAGGTGGGCCACCAGCTTCTGCGCGCGCGAGGGGGACGCATGGAACACGTCCGCCGCGCCCACGCCCGCGAACACCGGCAGCGTCACCTGGCCCAGCGCGCTCCAGTAGTCCGTCGCGCCGTCCGCGCTGCGGAACGCGCCCGTGGGCGCCCAGTCCGTGAACTGCCGCATCACGCCCGCGGGTTCGTCCCAGGGCCCCTGCTTCAGCGCCTTCGCCGGGAAGCGCCCCAGCACTCCCGCCACCGCGGAGGAGATGCCCAGCTGGAAGCGCTTCTTGAACCCGCCATCGCTGTAGTCGTTCACCGCCGAGGACAGCGTGCACACGCCGGACAGCGACGCCTGGAGCGACGGGTCCACCCCCAGCGCCGCCAGCGCCGCGTAGCCCGCCATGCTGTGGGCCAGGAGGAACAGCGGCCCGGTGTGGCGCGCGCGCACGGCCCGCACCAGGTCCGGGATGTCGTGGCGCACGTACGTGTCGAAGCTCCAGTCATACGCGCGCTTCGCGGGCCAGCGGCTCTTGCCATGGCCGCGCAGGGACACGACATACGCCACGCAGCCCTCGTCCACGAAGTAGCGCGCGGGCCCATCGCCCTGCCCGCCCAGGAAGAAGCGGCCGTCGGAGAACAGGCCCGGGACGAAGAGGATGCCCGGCGCGGTCGCGGGCGTCGCGGACGTGCGCGCCTCCACGACGTGCAGCGCGTGCGCCTGGGACGTGGGGACCCAGAGCTCCTGCGAGGCGAACTCCGGCTTCGCGTTCGTGCTCATGGGAGAGGCTCCTGGGCGGAGGTGGCCGCCGGGACGCGCGCGCCGTCCAGGAACTGCTGCAGCGACGCGAGCGACCGGGCCCGCGCGTCCAGGAAGGCCACGCTCACCAGGGCCTCCACCGCCAGCGGCCCGTCCGCCGCCAGGAACACGCGCTGCCGGAACCGGGCGCGGTAGTTGAGGCCGTCCGCCTCCAGCTCGTCCGCGGCGGGCGACTCCAGCTCCGTGTGCACCACCACGTCGCCCGGGGGAATCTCCCGGCGGTAGTCCACCTCCACGCGCGACACCACTGCCACCACCGGACCGCCGCGCGTCAGCCCCTGCCGCTCCAGCCAGGCCCAGCGGCCGGCCTCCAGGTACTCCAGCGTGGTGGCGTTGTTCACGTGCCCCAGGACGTCCAGGTCGTTGGGACGCACGCGCAACGTGAGGGAGGACTCTTCGAAGTGCACGGGGAGATGTCCTTCTGGCTGCCGGGGGGGTGGCAGCGACTTCAGGGGGACGGAGCGCGCGTCACGAGGACCACGGTCGAGACGAACCCTCCGCTATGCGACAGCGATACAGCGACCTGCAGGCCCTCGCGCGCCACGTGCGCCGCGAGCGTGCCGTGGAACCGGAAGCGCGGCGCGTGCCGCGCGTCGTGGACGAGCTCGGCGTCGGTCCAGAACCAGCCGTCCACGGCGGGCAGCGCCTTGAAGAGGGCCTCCTTCGCGCTGAAGCCCGCCGCCAGGCTCTGCTCCGGGTTCGCCGCGCGCTCGAAGTGGGCGAGCTCCGCGGCGGTGAAGAAGACGTCCGGCTCCCGCAGGGCCCGTGCGGCCTCCAGCTCCGTGATGGACTGGAGGTCGTGGCCCAGGCCCATCAGCACCCGACGAGGTCCATCCAGGTGTCCTCCACCTCCTCGCGCGACGTCACCGTGATGCCGGTGATGCGCTTGAGGGCGTGGAAGATGAGCTGCTCCTTCTTGCGCAGCGCGTCCGGCGCGTAGAAGCCCTCGCGGTGCTCCAGCTGATCCCACCAGTTGACGTGGGTGTCGCGGGATTCCACGCGCTCGCGCTTGCTGCCGTGCACCTCGCCGCCGTCGCGCAGGAACAGGTGCGCCACCGCGAACGCCTCCTTCGCCTTGTACGCGCCGCTGTCCACCAGCGCCTTCGCGAAGGCGATGAAGTAGGTCATGTGCTGCACCTCGTCCGCGGCCACCTGCTTGAACAGCGCCCGCAGGCCCGGGTCCTGGACCATCTGCGAGCACTGGCCGTAGTCCACCGCCGCCACCACCTCGGAGATGGCCAGCAGCGTGAGCGTGCGCAGCATGTCGTCGTCGGGGAACACCTTGCGGAACTCGATGAAGGTGGCGTCGGAGACGGGCTCCAGCCGCAGCACCGTGGACAGGCGGTTGAACGCCGTCTCGTGGTGCGCCTCCTCCTCGTTCCAGTACCGGCTCCACGTGCCACACGCCTGCATGATGGCGGCGACCGTGGGGTTCGTCTCCTGCCACCGGCGGCACTCCAGGTCCGCCAGCCGCTCCAGCCGGTCCGCGCCCGGCTTCGTCGTCAGCTCCGCGCGCCCCGCGTTCCACACCAGGTGCCGGTCGGCTTCACCGATCTGCGTGAAGTCCACCTGGGAGAGCAGCTCCACCACGCTCCAGCGCCGCGACTCGTGCAGCCGCTGCTGCTCCCAGGTGACGTCCACCAGCGACAGGCCGCGCTGCGTGAAGGCTTCGTACAGCTCCAACTGGATGGCCGGGCGGCTTTCGGACGGCGGGAGGGGGGACGAGGCGACGGTCGCTTCTTCGTGCTCGAGGCTTCGCGCCAGGACGCTCATGCCGACTTTCGCTCCGGGTTCGTGACTTCGCCCATGAATACCGCCAGGACCTTCGACACGGGGGTATCCAGGGACAATGCGGGCAGCCGCACCCGCAGTCCAAAGTCCTTGCGCAGCCCGTTGGACGTGCGGGCAAAGGCCTCCATCAAGTCCACGCTGTTGGTCATCCGCTCGGAGCGTGTAATCAGCGCCGAGAGGCTCAGGTCCTCGGAGAAAAGCTCTGCCTCCGTGAGACCCACGTTTTCTGCGAACTTCCTTCGGATGTAGGACTCGAGCTCCTGCGCGTCGGGCACGGGGGACCTTCCTTCCCAGGGCTTGAAAGTCGATTTTCCAGTCAGAAAACAGGAAAGATCTAACTGTGGCCCCAGAGCTGTCAATCAGCAACGGGTCACTTCGGATCCGCGTACGAACCCGCCTTCACGGGTCGTATCACGCGGTACTCATGCAATCAGGCGCGAGATTTCCTCGGCCGTGAAACCCGCGTCTTCCAGGATGACACGCGAGTGCTGGCCCAGCGTGGGCGGTGGACGCAGTGCGACGTCGCCCATGCGCAGCGGCGTGAGCAGGTGCGTAACGCGCATGCCGCGCTGCGCATCATCCACTTCCACGAAGAGGCCGCGCGCGCGCAGCTGCGGATCCGCCAGCACCTCGTCACCCTCCGCCACCGGCTCCACGCAGAACTCCGCGCCGGAGAGCTGCTCGCGCCAGTGCGCCAGGGGCTGGCCCGCGAAGACGCGGGTGAGCTCCGCCTTCACGCGCGCGCTGGCTTCACCGCCGGTGTACGCGTCGTCCATGAGCTCCGGGCGGCCCAGCTTCGCGCAGAGCGCGCCGAAGAATTTGGGCTCCAGCGCGCCCACCGCGAGCCAGCGGTCGTCCGCGGTGCGGTACAGGCCGTAGCTGGGATAGCCGCCGTTGAGCGGCTCGCTTCCGCGCTGGAGCGGCGCGCCCTCCTTCCCCATGAACAGGCGCGAGGCCAGGTGCAGGTGGAGGAACGCCAGCGCGCCGTCCGTCATGGACACGTCCACGAAGCGGCCCACGCCGGTGCGCTCGCGCTCGTAGAGCGCGGCCAGGATGCCCACCAGCGCGAAGAGGCTCCCCCCGCCGATGTCCGCCATCTGCACGCCCGGGAACGCGGGCGCGCCGCCGGCCTCGCCGCCGTAGCCCAGCAGGCCCGCGCGGGCCACGTAGTTGAGGTCATGCCCGGCCTTGAGCCGGTCCGGCCCCGTCTGGCCGTAGCCGGAGATGGCGCAGTAGATGAGCCGCGGGTTGCGCTGGCGCAGCACCGCTTCGCCCACGCCCAGCTTGTCCATGACGCCGGGGCGGAAGCTCTCCACCAGCACGTCGTAGCGGGACACCAGGCGCAAGAGCGCGTCGCGGCCCTCCGGCGTCTTGAGGTTCAGCGTGAGCGAGCGCTTGTTGCGATGCAGCCCGTAGTAGAGCGCACCCTCGCCGTCGCGGTGCGGCGGCATGTGGCGGGTGGCGTCCCCCACGTCCGGATCCTCCACGGTGTCCACCGTGGCGCCCAGGTCCGCCAGCACCAGCGTCGCGTACGGGCCAGGCAGCAGGCGCGACAGGTCCAGCACTCGCAGGCCGGCGAGGGGGGAAGACGGCTCAGGCATGAAAGGGGGCTCCAGGGGGAGGTGGAGACATGCGGACGGCGCGTCCCCTCGAGGGTGACGCGCCGTCGGTACGACACGATACGGAGAGGCTCAGCCCAGCAGCTTCGCCAGCTTCATGGCGAGGCCCATGTCCATGGGCTTGAACTTGAGCTTGCCCTGCATGGCGGCCATCTGCGCGTTGAGCTTCTTCTCCGTGATCTTCACGAAGTCGTCGTTGCTGACGGAGACCGTCATCTTCGACGCGCCGTTGATGCCCTCGGACACCCAGCCCTCGGACTTGGTGGTGTCCAGCGTCCACTTGCCGCCGCCCTCACCCGAGACGTCGAAGTGGATGACGGCGTTGATCTCCTTCGCCAGCTCAGGCTTGGCCTGCAGCCGGTTGGGGATCTCCGTCTCGATGATTTCCTTCGCGGTCGCCATGACTCGCTCCTTTGATCAGCGTTGATTGGTGAATCAAGCCTGCGCGGACCGTAATGGCGCCCCACCGTCGGGTCAAGCACGGCCCTGTGCGGCGTCCTCAGACGCGCGAGGTGTCCACCGGGGGGCTGAGTGACTGTCGCACCATCGACAGCAGGTCGTTGAGCTCGAAGGGCTTGGCCAGGTGGCCCATGGCGCCAATGTCCTTCGCCTTGCTGCCGACGTTGCGGTCCGCGCTGAGGACGATGATGGGGATGCCCGCGAAGGCCGGCTTCTGGCGCATGCGCTGGGCGAACTCCCAGCCGTCCATCACCGGCATCATCAGGTCCAACAGGATGAGGTGGGGAGGGTCCGGCTCCAGGCGCTCCAGGGCCTCCTTGCCGTTGCGGGCCCGGCGGATCTCGAAGCCCTCGGCTTCGAGGATCTCCGACAGGGCCTCCAGGATGTCGGGATCATCGTCCACGACCAGAACCACGGGTGCGCCAGTGTGCTGTGCGTTGAGCGAGGTCAGAGGTGTCTCCTCGATACCGCTACCAAGGGGGGATCATCCACCATCAGCGGCCCTCCTGGCGCAAGAAATTAAGGGCGTTCTCCCCAGAGCGGGAGCCCGTTGCAAAACCGACAGTCACTGCCCACCCTTCCGGTGATTCGTGGCACGGGCAGGGGAGGTCCGCGTGACGTGGATGGGGGAGACACCTGGGAGCAACGAGGCGGCGCCGGGGCTCGCGCTGCTGCCCCGCCAGGGGACGCCACGCCTGCTCGGTCCCCTGCTGCTGGACTACCTGGGGCTGGAGGCCCTGCCGCCCGCTCCGGGCGTGGCGGGCATTGACGGGCTGATGGCCGCCGCGGGCTTCCGCCGGCGCGAAGGCGAGCGGAACCTGTGGGAGCGCGAGGACCGCACCCTGCTGGTGGGCGAGGAGCCGCTGGAGGACGGCGGACGGCTGGTGTGGGCGCTGCCAGTGCCCTGGAGCGCGGGGCAGGCCACGTCCCAGGCGTCCCTGACGGGCGAGCGCGTGGCGGACCGCGTGCGCTACCTGTCGCTCGCGTCGCATGACCTGCGCGGGTCGCTGGCCAACATCCGCTCGTACGCGGCGCTGCTGCTCAACGGGCGCATCCCGCTGGAGCCCAAGGCGCAGCGCGGGCTGGAGACCATCCTGCGCAACGCGGACCGGGCGCTCTCCTTCGCCCAGGACTTCTTCGACTCCAGCCGCGCGGACCTGGGCGCGCTCGCGTGTGAGCGCGAGCGCCAGCCGCTCCTGCCCATCCTGGACGCCGCGGTGGAGCGCACGCGGGCCGCCGCCTCCGCCGCCAGCGTGGGGCTGGTGCTGGACGAGCTGCCGGAGCTGCCCGACGTGCAGGTGGACGCGGGCCGCATCCAGCACGCGGTGGAGGCCTTCGTGCACCACCTGCTGGGCCGCGCGCAGC
Source organism: Corallococcus caeni (assembly GCF_036245865.1). Lineage (NCBI taxonomy): Bacteria > Pseudomonadati > Myxococcota > Myxococcia > Myxococcales > Myxococcaceae > Corallococcus > Corallococcus caeni. The sequence continues at coordinate 144,803 of NZ_BTTW01000001.1, forward strand.
CCGGTGAGTCGCTCCACGTGCGCGCCGCGCGGCTGGGACATCAGGTGCGGGTGGAGGTGCGCCGCGACGGCGCGGCCGTTCCGGAAGAGGACATCACCGCCGTCTTCCAGTGCGAGGAGCGCGCCTTCCGCGAGCGCAAGCTGGAGGATCCGCTGCGCGTCTTCCTGGCCCGGCAGGAGGTGGAGGCGCATGGCGGCCAGGTCGGTGCCCAGGCGGACGTGGGCGGCACCACCCTCTTCCTCACGCTGCCGGTGTCATTGGAGGAAGAAGTCGGGCATCCAGCGGGCTGGCAGGCGTGAGTCGCGGAAGCGGGAGTTGCTAGCGCGACCCACCTCCCACCGGTATGCTCCCCCGCGCATTTCGCGAGGAGCGAAGCCATGGGTTTGAAGCTTCCTGAGATTCTTCTGATTTTCGCGGCGCTGCTGCTGCTGTTCGGCGGCTCGCGGTTGCCGCAGCTGGGCTCGTCCCTGGGCAGCGCGCTGCGCAACTTCAAGCGCGGCTTCTCCAGCGACGACGACAAGGACGACGCCAGCGACAAGAAGCCCGGCACGCTGTCCGCGTCCACCAGCGTGGACAAGGACGTCGCCGCCAAGTCGCCCAGCCACCACGCCTGACGCCGTCCGGGTGGGCCCGGGAAGGCCCCGCCCCTGACGGAAGAAAACATCACCGCCGTTCACCCGTGACGCCCGTACCCTGGTCCGCTCTCAAGCGGCCATGGACGGGCGTCGGGCGTTTCAGCCGGACGCGCCCCCCGCGACCTCAAGTCACGGGGGTGCGCCTGGGGCGTGCTTCAGTCCCCGCCGCCCTTGCCGCTGGCGTACATGGCGTCGATGAACTTCATGTACTTCTGGCTGGCCACCTTGCGCTTCACCTTGAGGGTGGGAGTGAGCTCGCCGGACTCCTGCGTGAAGTCCGCCGTCATCACCTGGAACTTCTTGATGGTGGAGTACGGAGGGATCTCCGCGTTCACCTTCTTGAAGATCTCCTCGATGGCGGCGCGGATCTCCGGGCGCTGGGAGTTCTGCTCGTAGCTGCCCACCGGGGCGCCCTTGTCCTCCAGCAGCTTGCGCGCCGGATCCTCCGACACCGTGACGAGCGCGACGAGGTACGGCTGCTTGTCGCCGTACACCATGGCCTGGCTGATGAGCGGGAAGGTCTTGAGCGTGTTCTCGATGTTCTGCGGCGCCACGTTCTTGCCGCCCGCGGTGACGATGATGTCCTTCTTGCGGTCGGTGATGCGCAGGTAGTTGTCGGAGTCCACCTCGCCGATGTCACCGGTGTGGAACCAGCCGTCCGGATCCAGCACCTCCTTGGTGGCCTCCTCGTTCTTGTAGTAGCCCTTCATGACGCAGGGGCCACGCACCAGGATTTCACCGTCGGCGGCGATCTTGATCTCCGTGCCCGGCACCGGCGGGCCCACGGTGCCGATCTTGATCTTCTCCACCCGGTTGGCGTTGCACGGGGCGCTCGTCTCCGTGAGGCCGTAGCCCTCCAGCACCTTGAGGTCGAGCAGGTCGAAGAAGTAGGCGATCTTCCGGGACAGCGGCGCGCCGCCGGAGATGAAGATGCGCATGTTGCCGCCCAGCTTCTCGTCCAGCGTCTTGCGCACCTTGGAGAACACCAGCTTCTTCGCCAGGGAGAACTGGAGCGAGCTGTACTCGCGGCCCTGGCCCTTGGCCTCGGCGTACTCGTCGAAGAGGCCGAAGGCCCACTTGAAGAGCTTGCCCTTCATGCCGGGGGCCGCGGAGCCGTTGGCCACGACGTTGTTGTAGACCTTCTCGAACACGCGCGGCACGGACGGCAGCACCGTGGGGCGCGTCTCCGCCAGGTTCGCCAGCAGCTTGTCCACCGACTCCGCGATGATGAGCCGGAAGCCCATGGACAGCCACGCGGCCTTCACCACCTGGGCGAACACGTGCGCCAGGGGCAGGAACAGCATGACGGAGTCCTCGGGCTTCATCATGCCCATGGCCTGGGTGGCCTTCGCTTCATAGGCCCAGTTGCCGTGGGTGAGGATGACGCCCTTGGGGGCGCCCGTGGTGCCGGAGGTGTAGATGAGCAGGTTGGTGTCGTCCGACTTCACCTGCCCCACGCGCTCGGCGAACGCGGCCTCGGTGGCCTGCGGGTGGCCCTTGCCGGAGGCGACCATGTCCGCCAGCGTCATCTCCTTGTCGCCGGAGATGGGGCCCTCGAAGACGACGATCTTCTGGAGCGCCGGGATGCTCGCCAGCTTGGAGCGCACGCGCGACAGGCGTCCAGCCTGCTTGGCGTCCTTCTCGTCGGAGTCGACGAGCAGCAGCTTCGTCTCCGAGTGGTTCAGGATGTAGTGGCACTCATCCGGCGTGTTGGAGCCGTAGATGGGCACCGTGATGGCCTGGGCCGCGCTGATGGCCAGGTCCGCGATGATCCACTGGAGGCTGGTGTTGGCGAAGATGGCCACCCGGTCCCCGGGTTGGACACCCTGGGCGATGAGGCCCGCCGCCTGCGCCTTCACGTCCTCCAGCACCTGCGCGTACGTGACGTCCTGCCAGCGCCCGTCCTTCTTGTGGGTGACGCCCACCTTGGAGGCGTTCTGGGCCCGCTGAACGAGCAACTGGACGAGGTTCTGCTCCTGCGTCCCGCCCGCCGCGGGAGCCGTCGTGACCTGACTCTCTGCCCTCACTTGAGCTCCTCCTGGATGTCGGCATCCACCTTCTTGGCCCACTGCTGCACGCGCTGCCCCTCCGCGGGGTTGTACGCGGTGCTTCCCTGCTTGACCTTCTCGATGGCCGCGCTCGCTTCCTTCGCCTTGCCGTCCTTCAGAAGCGTCTCGGCAAGGTAGTAGTGCGCGCGCAGCGACTGCGGAAACTTGGCGATGGCCTTCTGGTAGTACTCCACGGACTTGCCCAGGTCGCGCTTCGGCCAGGGCAGTTCGTAGAAGTAACGCCCCTTCACCAGCCAGGGACCGCCGTATTCGTACGTGGGGTCGATCTTCAGCGCGGTGTCCAGGCGCTCATTGAACTTGCCCTCCAGGCCGTCCCCCAGCGCCTTCATGATGCCCACGGCCTGCGAGTACGAACCGATGCCGCAGGCGGCGAAGTAGTAGCCCTCCACGCGCGCGGGCTGGAGCTTCGCGGCCTTGTCCCCGGCCTCCCAGGTCTGCTTGCCCAGGACCATCTTGAGCTTCTTCTCCGTGGCGCCGTCCGCCTGCCACTGGAGGACGCGCGCCTTGCGCCACGCCAGGTCGAAGTCGTCCGGCGCGGCCTTCAGCGCCTCGGACACCTCCTTGTCCAGCGCCTTCACCGACTCAGCGTCGCCACGCTTGGCGTACAACGCGTCGAGTTGGTCGAGCAGCGCGGGATCCGCGGCGTGTGCCGGGACCGCCCAAAGCATCCAAAGGGCAAGCAATTTCAAGCGCATCGAAATGCCTTAGCACGCACGCTCGCCCACCATCAACCGAACGCGCCAGACGCGGCGCGGCAAAAAAGAAGACGGGGCCGGCAAGGTGCGAACACCCCGCCAGACCCCGTCACCGGAGCAACACATCCCGGGCCGCTTCAGGCCGCGTCGGCCGTGGCGGTGTGCTCCTCGTTCTCGTTGAACGCGATGAGGTAGCGCTCCAGGAAGTTCTTCGTCTTGAGCTCCACCTGGCGCACGCGCTCGCGCGACACGCCCCAGCGCTGGCCCAGCTCCTCCAGCGTCAGCGGCTTGTCCTGCGTGAGGCGCTCCTGGAGGATGTCCCAGCCCAGGTCGCCAATGCGCTTGCGCACCTTGGCCAGGGCCTCCTGGATCTCGGTGTCCTGCTCGCGGGAGAGGAAGGTCTCCTGCGGCGAGGGACCGCCGTCCTCGATGCGGTCGAGGAAGGTCGTCTCCCCCTCCTCGTCGATGGTGGCGTCCAGCGAGAAGTCCACCATGCTGCCGCGCTCCGCCTCACCTCCGCGCACCTGGCTGCGGTTGTCCTTCAGGTAGCGGGTGATGTAGGCGCGGATCCACCACACGGCATAGGTGGCGAAGCGCACGTTCTTCTTCGGGTCGAAGTGCTCGATGGCCTTCATCAAGCCCACGTTGCCTTCCTGGATGAGGTCGTCCAGGCGGGCCCCGCGGTTGGCGAACTTCTTCGCCACGGCGACCACGAAAGCGAGGTTGGAGCTGGCGAGCGTCTGTCGGGCGCTCTCGTCACCCTTGCGGGCCTGGCGGGCCAGCTCGTACTCCTGTTCACGCGTGAGCTGCTGGTGCCCGCCCAGGTGACGCAGGTAATGCGAAAGGCCCTCTGCCGCGTACTTCGTCGAGTTGGCCATGATTTCCCGTCCTTCCGTTCGTAACTGCCGGACGCGATGAATCCCCCGACGAACCGCGTCCATCTGTCACTAGGACGCGCAACGACGGAAAGGGTTTCTCATTCCTTCCAAGAAGGGCATTTCGCCCGCTTACCCTTGTCAAAAGCCCGTCACGCACCTGCCCTTCCGGGCCTTTGAGGGCGTGCGACGCGACGGGTGGGACAGCACCTACGTTTCCGGCCACGAAGCTTTCAACGCTTGGCGGCGGGGAAGATTTTCTCGGGGTTGAGCAGGCCTGATGGGTCGAAAAAGGCCTTCAGGCGGCGCTGCAGCTCCAGCAGCGCGGGCGACTGCTCCAGCGCCAGATATTCCCGCTTCGCGTGCCCCACCCCGTGTTCTCCGGTGATGGTGCCGCCCAACTCCACGGTGAGCATCAGCATGCGGCGCAGCGCCTCGTCGACGAGGGGGCGCTGGGCGGGGCCGTCGTAGAGGATGTTGGCGTGCAGGTTGCCGTCCCCGGCGTGGCCATACGTGGCGACGGTGAGCCCCAGCTCTCCGCCCATTTTTTTCAGCCGCTCGATGATTTCGGGAATTTTCGAGCGGGGCACCACGATGTCCTCGGAGATCTTGGCTGGCTTGAGCGCGCGCAGGGCCGGGGAGATCACGCGCCGCGCGGCCCACAGCTTCTCGCGCTGGGACTCGTCCTGGGCCACCAGGGTCTGGGTGGCGCCGTGCCGTTCACAGATGCCCCCCAGCAGCTGGAGCTCCGCGAAGACGCCTTCGGGCGTGTTGCCGTCGACCTCGGCGATGAGGGCGGCGCCCGCGCCCGGGGGGAACTGGAAGCTGCCCCGGTGCACGATGGCCTGGACGGCGACCTCGTCGATGAGCTCCAGGCAGCGCGGCAGGATGCCGGCGGCGAGCACCGCGGAGACGCCCCGCGCCGCCTCCAGCACGGAGGGGAACACCACCAGCGCGGTCATCACCTGGCGGGGCAGCGGAATCAGCTGCACCGTGATTTCGGTGGCCACGCCGAGCGTGCCCTCGGAGCCGACGAACAGCCCCACCAGGTCATAGCCGGCCACGCCCTTGATGGTGCGCCGGCCCACGCGCAGCACCTCGCCATCCGGCATCACCCACTCCAGGCCGATGACGTAGTCGCGCGTGACGCCGTACTTCAGGGCGCGCGGGCCGCCGGCGTTCTCCGCCACGTTGCCGCCCAGGGTGCAGAACTCCCAGGAGTTCGGGTCGGGCGGATAGAAGAGGCCCTGGGCCTCCACGGCCTTCATCAGGTCGCCCGTCACCACGCCGGGCTCCACCACCGCGGTGAGGTCCTCCGTGGAGATGGAGCGGATCCGGTTCATGCGCTCCAGGCTCACCGCCATGCCGCCCTTGAGGGGCAGCGAGCCACCGCTCTTGCCGCTGCGCGCGCCGCAGGGGGTGAAGGGCACGCCGTGCGCCTGGCACGCCTTGAAGATGGCGGACACCTGCGCGGTCGTCTCCGGAAGGAGGACGGCGTCGGGCCGGTAGACGCCGCTGTCGGACTCGTCGCGCGCGTAGGCGTCGAGCGTGTCCGCGTCGCGCTTCACCTGGCCTTCGGACAGCACGCCCGCCAGGGCCTCCAGCACCTCCGCCACGCGCTCGGGCGCCACCCGGTCGAAGCGTTGGGCCGCGGGGTTCATCTTCCCGCCCCCGGCCGCGCCCCCAGGCGGGCCCACAGCTCGCGGCGCAGCGGGCCGTCGCGCCGCAGGCGCCCTTCATAAGCCTCCGCGTGGGTGACGGCGTCGCGCTGGTGGTCGGCCCTCAGCCGCAAGCAGGCCTGCTCCGCCTCCAGGATGCAGGCGGTGGCGGGGCTTCCGAGCACGCGGGCGAGCGAGCGCGCCACCTGCCGGGCCAGGTCCTCCTGGAGGATGAGCCGGTGCGCGAAGGAGTCCACCAGCGCCCCGATGCGCCCGAAGCCCACCACGCGCGAACCCGGCACGTAGGCGACGTGCGCGCGGCCGGTGAAGGGCAGCAGGTGGTGCGGGCACATGGAATGGAAGCGCAGGTCCGTCACCACCACCAGCTCCCCGGAGGAGTCCGCGGGCGCGGGGTAGGTCTTCCCGAGCGCCTCCTCGGGCGTGCGGCCGTAGCCGTCGAGGAAGCCGTTCGCCCACACGTCGGCCACGCGCGTGGGCGTGTCCACCAGGTTCACGTCCTGGAGGTCGAGCCCCGCGGCGGTGAGGAAGTCGCGGACCGCCCGGGCCATGGCGGCGGGATCGGGGCGCACGGCGCGAGGGGCCGGGGCCTTGGCGACAGGAGCGCGGCGGCGGGGGCGGGAGGGAGGCACGGGCGGCGGAACTCCTGGCGCGGGGGCGGTGACGGTGGAGCCCTTTCAACCTAACCGATGCGGCCACGAGGGACGTCCGGAATGAAAACGACCCGTCCGTGTCAGACATACCCGTCAGAAAGAGGGATGCCCCTGCCTGCCTTGACACTCCCGGGGGGCGACAGTAAGCCAGCCGGGACCCACTGATGCTCTCGCGCGCCCACACCCTTGCCCGCCTCACCGCGATGCTGCTCGTCGCGCTCTGGGGTGCCCAGCCGCTGGGTCTGGCGCTGCACGTGGAGCAGCACGCGCACCGGTTCTGTCCGCAGCACCAGACGTTCGAAGAGGACGCGCGGCGCGCGAACCCGGCGCTGTCCCGCTTCACCGAGCGCGCCCCCGTCATCGCGTCCGTGCCGCCCGCGGTGGCGGATGCGACGGGCCTCAACCACGAGACGTGCCCGCTGCTCACGGCCGCCCCGCAGGTGGAGGCGCTCGCGGGCGCTGCCGTCGCCTCCGCTTCGGTGTGCGTGGAGAGCCAGCACCCAGCCACCGCGCCGCCTCGCTCCTTCGCGCCGCTCGCCGTCCTCGACATCGCGCCCAAGGCCTCGCCTCCGACGCACGCGTAGTGCCCGCGTGTCGTGTCCGTGAAGCAGGTCATCAGGTCGACGGTCGTCGTGGAGCGCGCATGCGCATGCTCCTCGACCGGCCGGTCATGAGGAGCAACCCCCCGTGTCATCCCTTCCGCGCAGGAATCCCCGCGCCCTCGCCGTCGTGCTCGCCGCACAGTTGTCCGCGACCGCCGCCTGGGCCCAGCAGTCATCGCCTCCCTCCACCGCGTCTCCCCCTCCCGCTGAATCCCCTGCCCCTGCCCAGGCCGCGCCCGCCGAGGACGCACCGGCGCTGAGTCCGGAGGAGATGGAGGAGATTGAGAAGGCGCTGGGCACGGACACGAGCACGCGCGCGCGTCCGTCCGGCGACACCTCCCCGGCGTCGCCCACCGCGACGAACGACTCCGGCGTGACGCCGCTCAAGCTGCCCAACGCCATCTCCGGTGGGACGAACTTCCTCAACCTGAGCTTCATCCTGGACATGGCGCTGGCGGCCTTCACCGCCAAGGAGCCGTTGCAGGGCGGCGCGCACGACCCCACGCGCAACGGCTTCAACCTCCAGCAACTGGAGCTGTCTGTCGGCTCCGTGGTCGACCCGTACTTCCGCTTCGACAGCAACCTCGTCTTCAGCCAGTTCGGCGTCGAAATCGAGGAGGCTTACGTCACCACGTTGGACCTGCCCGCCAACCTCCAGGTGCGCGCGGGCCAGTTCCTCACCCGCTTCGGCCGGATCAACGCCACGCACCCGCACGCGTGGGACTTCGTGGACCAGCCCTTCATCATGAGCCGCTACTTCGGCGCGGAGGGCAACCGCGGGCTGGGCGTGGAGGGTTCGTGGCTCACGCCGCTGCCCTGGTACGTGGAGGTGGTGGGCAGCGCCACCGACGCGAACGGCGAGGCCACCGCACGCAGCTTCTTCGGCGCCGCCAACGAGCGTGTGCTGTCGCCGCTGGACTTCCAGCTCACCGGCGCGGTGAAGCAGTTCTTCGCGCTGTCGGATGACCTGTCGCTCCTGTGGGGCCTGTCCGCCGCCACGGGCCCCAACGCCACGGGCTACCGCAACAGCACCACCCTCTACGGCACGGACGTCTACCTGAAGTTCCGGCCCATCACGTCGCAGAGCGCGCAGCAGCTGGTGCTCCAGGCGGAGGTGCTCTACCGCCGCCGGCAGGTCCCGGAGGACGTGCTGTCGGACTGGGGCGGCTATGCGCAGACGGTGTGGCGCTTCTCCAACCGCTGGGCCACGGGTCTGCGCTACGAGTTCGGTTCGGCCGCGAAGACGCAGGAGGGCCGCGTCGCGAATGATCCGCTCGACCCCGAGTGGATCTCCGACCGCCACCGCATCACCGCGGAGGTGACGTTCTGGCCCACGGAGTTCTCCCGCCTGCGCCTGCAGGCCGCCACGGACCGCGTGGGCTGGCGCACTTCGCCGGACTACTCGGCCTTCCTCGCCCTTGAAGTCGTGACCGGCGCCCACGGTGCCCATGCGTTCTGACCCCTTCTTCCGGAGCCCTTCCATGCGTTCCCTTCGCCTGTTCGCGGCCGTGTGCGCCGCCGTCGTCAGCCTCACCGCCGTTCCCGCCCGCGCGGACCTGAAGGTCGTCGCCACCCTCCCGGACCTGGCCGCGCTGGCCAGGGCCGTGGGCGGGGACAAGGCGGACGTCACCGCGCTCGCGCTGTCCACGCAGGACCCGCACTTCGTGGACGCCAAGCCGAACCTGGCGCTCGCGCTCAACCGCGCGGACCTGCTCATCGCCGCGGGCCTGGACCTGGAGATCGGCTGGCTGCCCACGCTCCAGCTCGGCGCGCGCAACAGCCGCATCCAGACGGGCAACCCGGGCTACCTGGACGCGTCGCGCTCCGTGAACCTCCAGGAGGTGCCCGCGGGGCAGGTGGACCGCAGCCAGGGTGACGTGCACCCCGGCGGCAACCCGCACTACCTCTATGATCCGCGGCAGGCCCTGAAGGTCGCGGCCGCCATCGAGGCGCGCATGTCGCAGCTGGATGCGAAGAACGCCGCCGCCTACAAGGCCAACCTCGCGAAGTTCACGCAGGAGGTGCAGACGGCGCAGGCGGGCTGGGAGAAGCGGCTGGCGGGCCTCAAGGGCGTGCCCGTCATCGCGTACCACCGCACGACGGCGTACCTGCAGGACTGGCTGGGCTTCAACACCCTCGCGTACCTGGAGCCCAAGCCGGGCATCCCGCCGAACCCGTCCCACGTCGCGCAGGTGCTGGCGAAGGGCAAGGCGAGCAATGTGAAGCTGGTGGTCCGGGAGGATTACTACCCGGACAACATCGCGAAGCTCGTGGCGTCGAAGATCCCCGCCGCGCTCGTCACGCTGCCCGGCGGCACCGACTTCCGCTCGAGCCAGACGTACGTGCAGCGCATGGAGCTGATGGTGACCCGGCTGGAGCAGGGCCTCGCCGGGAAGGGGGGATGACGCCATGAAGCGCTTCTCTTCCAGAGCATGGTTGCTCCCCTTCGCGCTCGTGTCCGGGTGCGCGTTCGACGCGGGCGAAGGCTTCGCGGTGCTGGAGCCCTCCGTCGAGGCCGCGTACACGCCGCTGTCCGGCCGGAACGCGGGCGACGGCTACCAGGCGCTCGCCTCCGACTTCCAGGTGCGCATGGACACCGGCACGGTGAGCCTGGGCAGCATCGACCTGCTGGCCAGCTCCGGCGGGGGCGGCAGCACGACGTTCGACCCCTCCTCGCCGCCACCGGGCTACACGCTGTGCCACAACGGGCACTGCCACAGCGACTCCGGGGCGCTCGTGGACTACGAGGACATCGAGGCGGAGCTGGGCGGCGGTGGCAGCACCACCGTCACGGTGGCCAACCTGCCGGTGGACGCGGAGCTGGACCTGCTGTCGCCCGCGGCGCGCGGCCTCACCTGCGAGCCCGCGTGCGAGCTGGGGAGGACGACGCTGTCGCGCGGGCGCTGGTCCGTCACCGGTCTGCGCATGACGGGCAGCGTGCGCGATGGCCGCGTCCCGGCGCGCTTCGCCGGGGCCCTGCCCTTCCGCCTCACCGCGACGGTGGCGGGCGCGGAGGCCACGCCGGTGGCGGTGCTCACCGGCGACCTGGACGTGCCGTCCGACCGCGAGAACGCCCCACGCGTGGAGCTGGGCCTGAAGCTGGAGCTGACGCCGGCCCTCTTCGACGCGGTGGACTGGGCCGCCGCGACGCCGGGCGCCGACGGCGTGGTGGACCTGGACGCGCCCGTGAACGCGGCGGTGCGCGCCGCGCTCCTGGAGAAGGTGGCCGCACTGAGCCCCACCGCGGAGGTGAACCGTGGCTCACGGTGAGCACGAGACGGAGCTGGACCGGGGACACCGCGCCGCGGCGCCAGTGGAGCCGGGCGAGCCGCTGTTGAAGTGCGAGCAGCTCGTCATCGGCTACGGGGGCAAGGACATCCTGCCGCCCATGGACCTGGTGGTGCGCCGCCGCCAGTTCGTGGCGGTGGTGGGCCGCAACGGCTCCGGCAAGAGCACCTGGTTCAAGACGCTGCTGGGGCTCATCCCTCCGGTGTCCGGCCGCATCACCCTGGCCGGGCCGAACATCCGCAGCGCGTACGTGCCGCAGATGTCGGCCATCGACTCGCTGCTGCCCGTGCATGCGCGGGAGCTGACGAGCTGGGGACGGCTGTCCGGATGGAACTTCCTGCGGCCCTTCCCCAGCAAGACGGACCGGCAGAAGGTGGAGGCGGCGCTCGACACAGCGGGCGCGCGCGGCATCGCGAAGCGGCCCTTCCGCGACCTGTCCGGCGGCGAGAAGCAGCGCGCGCTGCTGGCACGGGTCATCGCCACGGAGGCGGACGTGGTGCTGCTGGATGAACCCACCGCCGCGATGGATGCCGTGGCGGAGAAGCAGACGATGCTGCGGTTGTGCGCGCTCGCGCACGACCGGGGCCTGGGCGTGGTGGTGGTGAGCCACGACATGTCCGTCGCCGCCGAGCACGCCGACGTCATCCTCTTCGTGGACCGCGAGCACCGCTGCTTCGTCATGGGCGATGCGCGCACCGTATTCTGCCACCCCGCCTTCCGCCGCCAGTACGGCGACGACTACTGCCACAGCGCGCCCCAGGGACCCCACCGTGGAAACAACCCTGCTTGAGCCCTCGAAGTGGGAACAGTTCCAGGCGGGCTGGGAGCTGTTCCGCGACCCCATCCTCTGCGCGCTCATCGCCGGGTGCGTGCTGGGCTTCCTCAGCGTCTACGTCGTGCTCAGGCGCATGGTGTTCGTCAGCGCGGCGGTGACGAACACCGCCGGCCTGGGCGTGGCGCTGGCCTTCTTCGCGGAGATCCACCTGGGCGTGCACGTGGATCCGCTCATTGGCGCGGTGGTGCTGTCGGTGGCGGCCACGCTGCTGTTGATGGTGGAGCCCGCGAGGCTGCGGCTGTCGCGGGAGAGCCTGCTGGGGTGCGCGTTCGCCTTCGCGGGCGGCGCGGCCATCCTGGTGGGCGACCGCATCGCGCAGGAGGCGCACGACATCCAGGGCATCCTCTTCGGCACCGCGGTGCTGGTGACGCCGGATCAACTCCAGGCGGTGGCGGTGGCGGGCGCGGTGCTGATGGTGCTGCACCTGTGGTGGTTCCGGGGCATCGCCTTCGTGAGCTTCGACCGCATCGGCGCCACCGTGCAGGGGCTGCCGGTGAAGCTGCTGGACACGGTGTTGATGGTGTCCATCGGCATCATGGTGGGCGTGTGCGCGCGGGCGCTGGGCGCCCTGCCTGTCTTCGCGTTCTCCACGCTGTCGGCCATCGCCGCGCTGGTGCTGGACCTGCGGCTGCCGTGGACCTTCTTCACGGCGACCGTGCTGGGCGGCATCGCGGGCGCGGGCGGGTACCTGTTCGCGTACTTCTACGACTTCCCGGTGGGCGGTTCGCAGACCGTCCTGTCCGGGGTGCTGGTGCTGCTGATGATGCTCGTGCGCCTGGTGCAGGTGCCCTTCAAGCGCAGGGCGTGAGCGGCGGTTCCGCCGTCGTCCCGGGGTTCAGCGGACGGCGGCGGACACCTTCTTGAACTCGGGCGTGCCCGCGCGGCCCAGCATGTCGAACAGGGCCGACTCCACGGTGAGGATGCGGGCGCCCGCGTCGCGGCACAGCTCCAGCCCCACGCGGCGGTCCTCCTCCGCGCGGGACAGCACGGCGTCCGCGAGCAGGCACGGCTCCCGGCCGCTGTCCGCCAGGTCGCGCGCCGTCTGGAAGACGCAGATGTGCGTCTCCATGCCGGTGATCAGCACCTGCTTGCGGTCCCCCAGCACGGAGAGCACGTCCGGCGTGGCGGCGGAGAATTCAATCTTCTCCAGCGGCTTGAACTCCCCCAGGCGCAGCTTGAGGAGCGAGTGCGTGCGGCCCAGCCCCTGCGGGTACTGCTCCGTGACGATGACGGGCAGGCCCAGGGCCCGCGCGCCTTCGACGGCGGCGCCGGTGCGCGCGAGCATGCGGTCCAGGGCGTCGCGGTCCATCGCGGCGCACAGGCGCTCCTGGATGTCGACGACGAGCAGCGCGGCCTGCTCGGGCTTCAGGCGGAACGACGGCATGGGCGGCTCCTTGGAGGATGGCCCCTAGTGACGCGAACGCCGCGCCTCCCGTCAAGCGCGGCGGCGCGTGCGCTCAGCCGCCGTGAACGGTCCAGGTCGCTTTCCCGCCCCGGGGTGCGGGCGCGGTGTCCACCGGTGCGTCCGGCACCCCGCGGAGCGCGGCGCGGCCCCGACCCGGATGGGCCGCGAAGCCTCGCGCGCGTTGCAGGCCCGGCAGGTGGGGATCCGCGTCGCGCCACAGGTCCAGCACCACGGCGAAGTCCCGCGCCGCCTCGGACATGCACTCGCAGGCGACGTGGGCCTCCGCGACCAGCAACATGCAGTGGCCACATCCGGGCCGCTCCCCTGCCCGCTCCAGCGCCAGCTCCAGGGCCTTCTCCTCGCGGCCGGAGCGCAGGCGCACGCGGGCCAGCGTCTCACGGGGCGGACGGCAGAAGAGCGCGGGGCCCACCGGACGCAGGCGGCGCTCCAGGCGCAGCGCTCGCGTGAGCGCGGCCTCCGCGCGGCCGGAGTCTCCGCGCCGCGCATCCAGCGTGCCCCGCAGCTCCTGCGCGGCCACCTCCACCGTGCGCGCCACGTCGCGAGGGCACAGGGCGCGGCCTTCTGAACGCGGCGCCTCCGACAGCGTGAGCACCCGCGCGTCCAGGGCTCCGCACGCGCGCTCCACGTCGCCCAGCCGTCCCGTCTCCAGGGCACAGACGCCTCGCGTGTACAGGCGCACGGCGTCGCGCAGCCCGGCTTCCGCGACGGTGGCCTTGTCTCCCAGCTCCATGGGGACCTCCGCCGCCGCCCGGCTGAAGCCGAAGCGCAGGTGCGCGGCGACGAGCGTGGTGGCGGCGAAGAGCACCGCCTGCGGCTGGCCTCCCGAGGCCTCCACGCGCTGACGCAGCTTGCGGGCCCAGACCTGCGCGCCCCGGTACTGCCCCACCTCCACGCAGCCTTCGCTGAGCAGGCGCAGGGCGGTGTCCGCGCTCGGCGCCACGTCCAGCGGCAGCGACTCCCGCGCGAGGTACGCGTCGTCCGCCGTCACCGCGGCCTCCAGGATGCGGTTCGCCTCCGCCGCCCGGCCCACGCGCAGCAGCAGCCGTCCGGCGGCGAGCAGCGCGGGGCTTCCCGCGGGCACGAGCGACGGAAGCAGCTCCGCGCTCTCCAGCGCCGTCTCCGGCCGGGCGCTGGGCAGCCACGCCTGCACCCAGGCCACGTGCACGCCCGCGTGGTCCGGGTGCGTGCGCAGCAGGTCGCGCAGGAGCATCTGCGCATAGGGCTGTCCCTGCCCGGGACGTCCGTCGGATTCGTACCCGTCCAGCAGGAAGCCCGCGAGCAGCAGGCGCGGCTCGGGCTCCTCGGGGAAGCGGTCGACGAGGCACTCCATCTCACGCACGAAGGCGTGTCTGCCATTGGCGGGCCCCTTCTCCGCGAGGAGGCTGGCGGCGACGACCAGCCGCTGCTCCACGTCGGTGGCGCCCTCCGCCAGCGTCAGCGCCTTGCGGATGGCCTCCGCGCGGTCCGCCGCGAAGCGCTGCCCCACGCCCCGGGCCAGCGCGAGCCCCCACCACGCCATGGCGAGGGACGCATCCTGCCGCGCGGCCTCCGCGAAGGCGCGCCGGGCCTCCAGCGCCCAGCCCAGGTGCAGCAGGCGCAGGCCCTGATCAAAGTACGCCTGCGCCAGGGGAACCCGCGTCGTCACGCGCAGGTGGGCGCTTCCCAGTCCGTCTCGCAGCGGCGGCGTGGGAAGGGCTTCGTCCGGCAGGTCCTCCCACGCGACGTGGGCATGGACGGACGGGGCATCGGCTCGGAACAGACGTGCCAGCATGGTGTCCTCCTCACGCTCCGGTCATCGGAGCGACAGGGTGTTGTACCGAGGCGTCGGTCGCGCGCACTCGCACGGCCAGCCGCCTCCAGGCGGTGGACAGCTCCTCCGCGGGGATGGGAGAGGCCTTGCGCCGCGCCGCCAGACACTCGCGCCGCCAGGCCAGGCCCACGTCGCGGGCCACCCACGCCTCGTACTCCGCGAGCCAGTCCGCCAGCAGCGCGAGCCCCGCCCGCGCCGCCCTGCGCTCCGGCCCCGTGGCCACGTCCCGCCGGAAGCCCACGTCCTCCACGCGGAAGGCCGTGCCGCGCGCGCCCTCCACCCACCGGGGCACGAAGCCGTCGCGCGGCACGAAGAGGGCGGCGCCGCACACGTCACACAGCGCGCCGAAGCCCCACAGCGTGAGGCGCCCCCCGTCCCCAAGCCTCCCCTGGTACGCGCTCTGTCCCTCCACGCCCGGCGGACGCGCCTCGCGCACCAGGCCATGACGGAGCAGCACGTTGCCGTCCGGGCAACGCACGTCCTGGCCCAGGCACCACATGGCCACGTCGAACAGACGGTCGCCATCGCGGCGCACGTCGCAGGGAAGCAGGGATGGAGCACTGCCAGAAGAGGCCTTGGACATGGGGCGCCTCGGGCTTCATTGGAAAGAGGTGAAGCGGTGGCTACTCGTGGTCGTGGTCGTGCTCGCCCGACTCCTCGATGACGAGCGACACCGAGGAGAGGGTCGAAGGGCCGAAGGTGAGCGTGTGCGTGCCCACGGTGAGCGGCACGACGTAGCGGCCCTGGATGTCCGTGCAGAGCGAGGAACTGGTCGCGCTCTCCTCGAACTCCACCGCCGCGCCGCTGCCGTTGGTGACCTTCACCGGCACCGGGGCGCTGGCATAGAGGACGTAGTCCGTGGCCTCGGAGACGGCGAAGGACACCGCGCCGCCCTTGCCGCCAGCGACGTCCACCAGCGCGATGTCGTAGCGCTTGTGATCGTTGCTCACGGCCGGGCCGTTGCCGCTGGTGGCTGCGGTGACGCTGACGGCGGGGCCCTTCTGCAGGTGCTCGCAGCCCTCCTCGTCGACGTGGGCCTCCTCGTCGTCACCACCGCAACCGGCGGTGAGGAGGGCGGTGGACAGCAGCAGCGCGGACAGAAGCTTCTTCTTCATGATGGGGACTCCATGGACACGGGGATGGACTGCGGGAACTCCAGCCCCCGGCCCCCACGCGCACCGCTCCCAAGAGGAGGGAGCGCGCAAGGACCGGGCGGGACTGGAAGGAGGGACCGCGGCACGAAGCGCGCGGGTGCGCGCGGCGATGGAGCGCCCGCGCGCGTGCGGCGGATCCGTTCAGTGAACGGGAACGCGCACGACCCGGACTCCGGTGGCCACGGCGCACCCCGTCCCACGAACACACGTGGGGCCGGGAGGGCGGGCTTCGACGGCGGAGGCTAGGCGCGCGGCGGCGACGACTTGGGCGCGAGCCTCAGCAGCGCGACGGGGGCCGCGTGGAAGCGGAACACCGCCAGCGCCGGGCTCGAGCGCGTGGAGACCGCAGCCACGACGGGCGCGGACCCGGCCGGAGGCGGAGCCTCACGGCGGAAGAAGGCATGGTGGCAGTGGGCCTCCGTGCCGTGGGGCGCGGCCTTCGCCACCGGCGCCCGCGCCACGCGCGCATCGTCGAAGGAGAGCTCCTCCTCCAACGGCCCGGCGTGCGAGGCCTCGCTCACGTGCATCACGTCCCCGTGCTCCAGGCACGTGGTGTGCTGCACGAGCGCGAAGTGGAGCACGCTGCCCACGTACACCAGCACGCACACGAGCACCCACGGCAGCGCCAGCAGGCGCGGCAGGGAGCGGATCGTGCTGGGGTGGCGGCGGAGGCGGCTCACGTCTACCCGGTCTCGTAAAGCAACTGAGTTGTTTTAAGCGACCTCGCGGCCCTGGTGCAAGCCTGGACGCAGAGAGGACCCGGGCCGCAGGGCGAGGTGGCGGACATGGGGAACAACGGCGCGGGTCGCGGGTTGTGGACCCACGAGCCCCTGGGGTCGTAGGTTCCGCGCGTGCACGAGCTCATGGATGTCCTGCGCAGGCAGGCACACTATTTCGGACCGGAGCTGGCGAAGACCGCCTACCAGCGCGGCCTCGCGGTGACGAAGCCGGATGGCAGCACCCAGCCCATCCCCATCACCGCCACGCCCGTCATCCTGGACGCGGAGGAGATCAAACGCCGCGCGCTGCTGTCCGCGACGCTGGCCTCCGCGACGATGAAGATGGCGCGCGCCATGCTGGGCGGCCCGGACGCGGAGGTGCTGCTGGGCGCGCTGTCGCCGCTGGAGCGCCGCCTGGCGCAGGCCACCTGGGAGGCGAGCCGCAAGCTCGTCACCACGCGCGTGGACTACTTCGTGTCCGCGGGCCGGCCCTGGGCGCTGGAGGTGAACGCCACCATCCCGGCCATGCAGGGCTATTCGGACATCGCGGCGCGCACCTTCATCGAGGTCGTGGCGCAGCACCTGCGCTACCCGGAGAAGGCGCTCGCGGCGCTGATCACGCTCAACGGCAACAACGCGCTGGCGCTCTACCGCGCGCTGCTGGACGGCTACGCGGCCGAGCGCGACGGGAAGATGCCGGACACGGTGGCGCTGCTCTGCCGCAAGAACGACGCGCAGATCACGGAGCTGCGCTGGCTGTGCGAGCGCTTCCGCGAGTTCGGCGCGGACGCGGACATCGTGCACCCGGAGGACGTGTCCGGGGACGACGCCTTCACGGTGAACGGCAAGAAGTACGACCTGGTCTACCGCCACCTCTTCGTGCGCCGGCTGGAGCAGAACCCCGCCCCGTGGGTGGAGGACTTCCTGGGCGTCGTTCCCGGGAAGAAGGCCGTGTTCCTCAACCCGCCCGCCTCGCAGGTGGAGGTGAAGACGACGTTCGCGCTGTTGTCCCAGGCGGTGACGGACGCGGCGCTCGCGCAGGCCGCGGACCTCACCCCCGACGAGCTGGAGGCGGTGCGCGCGGCGGTGCCGTGGACGCGCCCCTTCCGCCACGGCCCCGGCGTGGGCCCCGACGGCGCGCCGGTGGACGACATCGTGGCGCGCGTGGCGGAGGAGCCCGCGCGCTTCGTGCTCAAGCGCGCGTGGGACTACGGCGGCAAGGCCGTCTTCCTGGGCCGCTCCGTGGGCACCGTGCCCTACGAGGAGCGCGTCAAGGGCGCCTTCGGCGAGTCCAAGACGTGGGCCGAGCTGTGCGAACTCGCCGCCACGGCCCCCCAGGGTGGCGGCTACGTGGTGCAGGAGGTGGTGGACACGCAGCCGGAGGAGCACCTGCTCTGCGGCCAGAACAGCGTGCTGCCGACCTCCTTCTTCGTGGACTACTCGGCGTATGCCTCCGTGGGGCTCGCGAAGCAGCCCGCGTGGGGCGGGGTGTGCCGTGGGTCCATGTCGGAGATCGTCAACATCGTGGGCGGCGGGGGTGTCCTGCCGCTCATCACGACGGAAGTGGCTTCAAAGCTTTTGTTGGCCTGGAAGGCCCTTTAAGGCGTCCCCCAAGGCTCCTCGTTAGACAGAGGCCAGGGCGCAGCGGGGCCCGGCCCGAAAGGAAACGGAACACATGGCGTGGGAATCATCAGGTGGTTGGCAGGGCGGGCAGGCGGCCCGGGTAGACGACGTCCTGGTGCAGGAGTCGCAGCGCGCGTTCATGTCGCGCGTGCACGGCTGGATGTTCGCGGGCCTGGCGCTCACCGGCGTGATGGCGATGGTGACGCTGGCCAATGAGACGCTGCTCCGCATGGCAGTGCAGAACCGGATGGTGCTGTTCCTGGTGCAGCTGGGCGTGGTGTTCGGCCTGTCCATCCTGGCGCCCCGGCTGTCCGGTCCGGTGGCCGCGGTCATGTTCGCGGGCTACGCGGCGCTCACCGGCGTGACCATGTCGGTCATCTTCCTCATCTACACGGCCAGCTCCATCGGCCAGGTGTTCTTCATCACCGCCGCGACCTACGGCGCGATGGCCGTCTACGGCACCGTCACGAAGAAGGACCTGAGCGGCTGGGGCACGTTCCTCTTCATGGGGCTCATCGGCATCGTCATCGCCAGCGTGGTGAACTTCTTCATCCAGAGCAGCGCCGTGTCGTTCGTGACCGCCTGCGCGGGCGTGCTCGTGTTCGCGGGCCTCACCGCGTACGACGTCCAGAAGCTGCGCGAGTACCACGCGGGCACCGGCTTCAAGAGCACGACCGCGGTGAGCATCGTGGGCGCGCTCACCCTCTACCTGGACTTCATCAACCTGTTCCTGTCGCTGCTGCGCCTGCTGGGCAACCGCCGCGACTAGCTTCGGGCGGTAGGGCTCAACGGAGTTCCCCGAGGGCGGGGCGCGAGGCGGGCAACCGCCTTCAGCGCTCCGCCTTCTTGTTGAAGGGCATCAGCAGCCGCTCCACGGGGCGGCCCTGCACCAGGTGCTCCTCCACGATGGTGGGCACGTCCTCCACCTTCACGCCGCCGTACCAGGTGCCCTCCGGGTAGACGACCACGGAGACGCCGAACGCGCACGTGTCCACGCAGCCCGCCGCGTTGGCGCGCATGCTCCGCTTGAGCCCGCGCTTGTCGAGCTCCTCCTTGAAGGCGGCCCGCACCTCCTCTCCCCCCTTGGTGGCGCAGCACCCCTTGGGGTGTCCGTCCGGGCGGCGGTTGGTGCAGACGAAGACGTGGCGTTCGAAGGGAGGCGGCATGGTTCGCCTCCTAACGCGGCCGAGCGTCGAAATCGATGCCCCCGTTCAGCAGGCGACCGTCCAGGCCCACCCCACCCGGCCCGTTTGTCGCGTGGGCCCGGGAGCGCTCCTACGCTCGCTACACGGACTGACAGCAAACATCCGCGAGTGATCACAAGCGCTTGGACAGGCCCCCTTCCCTCATGGGCCGATTTTGCATGGCCATGACGATACATTGCCAGCCACAGCTGCCATTGCCACCGGGCAGAGGGTTATTAGATCAGCCTTGGGCGCAAGATCAGGCCGTGTCGAAATGTGTACCAAATGAAGTGTGTAAGCAGGATTCTGACACTAGATATGGGGGCGCAGGCGATGTTGACGGACCCCACCAGCGATCATATGGATCCGCCCGCCCGGCGGGAGGGCAGTCAGGCCCGGGCCCGGATTCCAGGGGTGCGTCCCCTCGTCTCTGCCCGTCCCCGACATTCTCAACGCTGCCGTCCCTGTGCCTGGAACTGATCAACGGATCCCCTGGGATCTCGCGGCGTTGGCCATTTTGCAAACTTTGCATCATCACTCTCAGTGAATCTGGAGGTGGGCGTCATGGAGAAGGAACTGAGTGGGAAGCCGGTGGTCGGAGGCAGGGAGCCGCGTCGCGGAGGCCGCGCGAAGGGCAAGGCGGCGACGGCCTCCACGGGGCTGACCGTCGAGCGGTTCTTCACGACGCCCGGCGTGGATCCGGCGGACGAGCTGGCGTGGGAGTACCGCAGCGCGAGCATCAAGGGCGAGGACGGCAAGGTCGTCTTCGACCAGAAGGACATCGAGGTCCCCAAGTCCTGGTCGATGCTGGCGACGAACGTCGTGGCGTCGAAGTACTTCCGGGGCACGCCCGGCACGCCGGAGCGTGAGACGAGCGTGCGCAAGCTGGTGGCGCGCGTGGTGGACACCCTCACCCGCTGGGGCGAGGACGGGCACTACTTCGCGTCGGCAGTGGACCGCGAGGCGTTCCACGCGGAGCTGACGCACCTGCTGCTGCGCCAGAAGGCGGCCTTCAACTCGCCCGTCTGGTTCAACGTGGGCGTGGAGGAGCATCCGCAGTGTTCGGCGTGCTTCATCAACAGCGTGGACGACAACATGGAGTCCATCCTGGGGCTGGCGCGCACGGAGGGCATGCTCTTCAAGTACGGCAGCGGCACGGGCTCCAACCTGTCCAGCATCCGCGGCAGCAAGGAGCTCTTGGCGGGCGGCGGCACCGCGTCCGGCCCGGTGTCGTTCATGCGCGGCTTCGACGCGTTCGCGGGCGTCATCAAGAGCGGCGGCAAGACGCGGCGCGCGGCGAAGATGGTCATCCTCAACGCCGAGCACCCGGACATCCTCGAGTTCATCCGCTGCAAGTCGAACGAGGAGAAGAAGGCCTGGGCGCTGATTGAAGCGGGCTACGACCCGTCCTTCAACGGCGAGGCCTACGGGTCGGTGTTCTTCCAGAACTCCAACAACTCCGTGCGCGTCACCGACGACTTCATGAAGGCGGTGGTGAACGACGGCCCGTGGCAGACGCGCGCGGTGCGCGACGGACAGGTGATGGAGACGTACAAGGCCCGCGAGCTGTTCCGGGAGATTGCCGAAGCCGCGCACCTGTGCGGCGACCCGGGCCTCCAGTACGACACCACGGTGAACGCGTGGCACACGTGCTCCGGCACGGCGCGCATCAACGCGTCCAACCCCTGCTCCGAGTACATGTTCCTGGATGACTCGGCCTGCAACCTGGCGTCGCTGAACCTGATGCACTTCCGCACGCTGGAGGGTGGCTTCGACGTGGCCGCCTTCAAGCACGCGGTGTCCGTGGTGCTGCTGGCGCAGGAGATCATCGTCGGCTTCAGCCGCTACCCCACCGAGCGCATCGCGAAGAACAGCCACGACTACCGGCCGCTGGGCCTGGGGTACGCGAACCTGGGCGCGCTCTTGATGGCGTCCGGCCTGCCGTACGACTCCCCCGCTGGCCGCAACCTGGCGGGGGCCATCACGTCCCTCATGTGCGGCGAGGCGTACGCGACGAGCGCGCGCATCGCGGAGAAGCAGGGCGCGTTCGCGGGCTACGGCAACAACGCGGAGCCCATGCTCGGCGTCATCCGCAAGCACCGCAAGGCGGCGTACCAGCTGCCAGCGGACGGCGTGAGCGCGGAGCTGCACGCGGCGCAGAAGGAGGCGTGGGACGACGCGCTCGCGAAGGGCATGGAGCACGGCTACCGCAACAGCCAGGTGACGGTGCTGGCGCCCACGGGGACCATCGGCTTCATGATGGACTGCGACACCACCGGCATCGAGCCGGACATCGCGCTCATCAAGTACAAGAAGCTGGTGGGCGGCGGCATGCTGAAGATCGTCAACCAGACGGTGCCGCTGGCGCTGGAGAAGCTGGGCTACCCGCAGACGCAGGCGCAGGACATCATCGCGTACCTGGACAAGCACGACACCATCGAGGGCGCTCCGCACCTGAAGCCGGAGCACCTGCCGGTGTTCGACTGCGCGTTCAAGCCGTCCAAGGGCCAGCGCAGCATCCACTGGATGGGCCACATCGAGATGATGGCCGCGGCGCAGCCGTTCCTCTCCGGCGCCATCTCCAAGACGGTGAACCTGCCCAATGACGCCACGGTGGAGGACATCGAGAAGGCGTACATCGAGGCGTGGCGCAGCGGCCTGAAGGCCGTCGCCGTGTACCGCGACGGGTGCAAGCGCACGCAGCCGCTCAACACGTCGCAGGACAAGGCCCCGGAGGCGAAGCGCGCGGTGGCCGCGGAGCCCATCCCCGCCGTGATGCCCGAGCCCAAGGCGCTCCGCCGCCGGCTGCCGGACGAGCGGCAGTCCATCACGCACAAGTTCTCCATCGGGGGCCACGAGGGCTACCTGACGGTGGGCATGTACGAGGACGGCAAGCCGGGCGAGCTCTTCGTCGTGATGGCGAAGGAGGGCTCGGTGGTGAGCGGCCTGATGGACAGCTTCGCCACCAGCGTGTCGCTGGCGCTCCAGTACGGCGTGCCGCTCCAGGTGCTGGCGGACAAGTTCTGCCACACCCGCTACGAGCCGAGCGGCTTCACGGGCAACCCGGCCATCCCCATCGCCAAGTCCATCACCGACTACATCTTCCGGTGGCTGTCGCTGAAGTTCCTGCCCACGGAGCCCTGCGCGGACGACGCGGAGGTGACGCCGGTGGAGGAGGCCCGTCCGGAGCCGGTGACGCAGGCGGCGGTGCCGGCCCAGGCGGGGACGCTGCAGCTGTCCGCGATGAACTCGCGCAACACGTACCTGAACCAGGCGGACGCTCCGCCCTGCCACCAGTGCGGCGCCATCACCGTGCGCAGCGGCGCCTGCTACAAGTGCGCGAACTGCGGCACGACCAGCGGCTGCAGCTGAAGGCCGCCGCGGTCGTAGGGTGAAGTGAAGAAGGGCTCCGGGGCTTCAAGGCTCCGGGGCCCTTCGTGTTTCAGGGGAAGCGGTGCAGGCGCGTGCAGATCTCCACCGCGCGATCCGCGATGCGGCCCAGCTCCTCCAGCATGGCGACGTCCACGGGCGCGGGGCCGTGCTCGGCGACGAAGAAGGCCACGGGCTGCCCGCGCGAGTGGAGCGGGAAGACGAGCAGGTGGTGCTCGGACTCGCCGCACAGCGCGGAGAAGATGGCCTCGTCCTGGGGGGCCTGCGGAGCGCTGAAGACGCTGGGGCTGGGGCCGTTCAGCGCGGAGGTGAAGAGGGACGGCGTGTCCAGGTCCACCTTGAGCGCGGAGACCTCCGGACGGT
The DNA here is from genome assembly GCF_036245865.1 of Corallococcus caeni. NCBI lineage: Bacteria > Pseudomonadati > Myxococcota > Myxococcia > Myxococcales > Myxococcaceae > Corallococcus > Corallococcus caeni. The sequence continues at coordinate 167,800 of NZ_BTTW01000001.1, forward strand.
CGCTGCCCGGGCCCCAGGCGCGGCCCACGCGCGCGAGGCCGAAGCTGTCCCCCAGGAGGAAGGCCCGGCGGAAGCGGCCCGCGCTGTAGGCCAGCAGCACCTTGCCGACCATGCCCTGCGAGTCCGCGGTGTCGAGCGCGGAGAGGACCTGCTCGGCGGTGACGGCGGGGCCGTCAACGGGCGTGTCGGTGGACGCGCTGGCGGCGGCGAGCAGGGCCTGGGCCGGGTCGATGTTCGCGACGGCCTGCGGCTGCCACGGCTGCTGCATGAACTCCCACGCGGAGGCCAGGGCCACGCCGTCCTCGGAGGTGGCGGGCGCGGCGGCAGGGACGTCCAGGTCCACGACACGGTCGGCCCAGGTGGTCTCCGGGCTGTGGCCCACGGCGCCCTCCCCTTCCCCGCCGCCCTGCCAGCCCACGAACTCCCACGTGGAGGCGAGCTGCATGGGTTCTTCCGTGGAGGTGGGCAGGTCGTCGAGGGCGATGGGCGTCCGGTCGCGGACCGGGGCCGGGGGGGCGGCCACGAGGCGCGGCTTGGGTGGGGCCGCGGGCTCCGCTGCTTCCGTGGGGGTCGCGTCGGCCGCGGACGGGGAGGCCGGTTCGGGCGCGGGCTCCGGAACGGGCTTGAGGGCGGGTTCCGCGCTGGAGACGAGGGCGACCTCGAACTCCGGAGGGAGGTCGGTCCGGCGCTCCTCGGTGGGCGCGGGGCTGGGGGTCTCCTCCAGAGGCGCGGGGGACACTGCGTCGGCCTTGGGGGCGGCGGCGACCTGCCAGGACTCGGCGGTTTCAGCAGGCGTGGCGGAGGGCCTGGGCGAGTCTCCCGCCAGGCTGAATTCGAGCGCGTCCGCTTCGGCGTCCTGCTTGACGGGTGCGGCAATGACAGACGCCGTCGCAGCCTCCACGCGCTCCGGCTTCGCGGCTTCGACAGCGGCGGGCGTTTCCGGGAGGTCCTTGAACTCCATCGCCTCCAGCAGCCCATCGGACTTTGGAGCGTCAGCGATGGCCGGCGTGGAGATGGGCTCCGGCGGAGGGGCGTCCTTCGATTCAGCCGCGGGCGTGAGTGCTTCGGGAGCTGAGGCCAGGACCGGCTCTGCTTCGGGAATCGACGGGGTCTCGTGCGGCTCGGCGGACATCACGTCCACGTCTTCGAGGACGTCCGTGGCTTCGGGGGCCGCTGCCTCTTCGTGATGCTCCGCGGACATCACGTCCACGTCTTCGAGGACATCCGAGGCCTCGGCAACGGCGGCCTTGGGCGGCTCCGCCGACACAGCATCCACGTCTTCGAGGATGTCGTCGTCGGAGAGATCATCACCGGTCGGGACCGCCGCGGTTTCGGGTGCCTTCACGGCTGCGGCTGCGACGGGCGCGGAATCGAACGACTCGGGGCTCAGGCTGACGTCGGCGTCTTCGACGAACTCGGCATCCAGCACCAGCTCGGACAGCGATGAGGTCTGGGAAGGCCGAGCGGTGGGAGCGTCCGCCTTCGTATTCGACGGGGCGTCCGAGAATGCATCCGCCCACGTTCCTCCAAGGTCCAGCCCCCCTCCACTGGCGGCCGGGACGTCCGAGGCCGTGACTGCTTGAGCCACGGGGGGCTGGGCTGCACCTGAAGACAGCTCGACGACAGGATTCGGGGCCGCCGTCTCAGCCCCGGCAATCCCTACCGGAGCCTTCGCGAGGTCAGTGATGGGTTCGGACGAAGCCTGGACGTCTGGAGCAGGCCCCAGCGTGGCATTCGTTCCGCCAGACAGGCCTTGAGGCGCGATGACTGGAACACCACCGTGAGAGGCATTCGTCGCCCCGACCGAGCCGTCAGCCATGGCGGGCGGCACGCTCCCGGGAGCGGCGGTCATGGGGCCAGCATGTCCTTGGACAGACACAGCAGACGGGCCTCCCGCCGCGCCGTGAGCCATCGCAGCCGGGTTCCCCGGCGGAGGCACAGCGACGGGACCCGCCGCACCTGGACGCGGCGGCGGAACGGACGCCGGGACACCCGGAGGAGGCACGGCGCCCATGGCGCCAACGGCAACCGGGGGCATGGCTCCAGACGGAGGCCCCTGGCGCGGTGGAGTTCCAGGTGGAGGCGGCTGGCCTCCAGGCCTTCCCTGCGCGGCATTCGGCGGTGCGGCACCCGGCACACCGGGAGGCCCCATCGGACGCGCGCCCACGGGTGCGACACCCGGAGCGGTCGGAGGCCGCTGCCCCGGAGGCACGGGCCCCGCGCCAGCAGGAGCCATTATCGCGGGCCCAGGCATGCCCGGAGGCGGCCGAGGCGCCGCACCCGGAGGCATGCCGGGCGCTCCCGGCGGAGGTCCGGCCCGGACCATCCCCGGCGGCATCGGCGCCCCCGGAGGGCCCACCGGACGCGGCCCCGGTGCACCGGGAGTCCCCGGCCCGGCGGGACGCATGCCCGGAGGCGGCGTCTTCGGAACGGTAGGGATCCCAGTCGCTGAAGGCCGAGCCCCCGGCGGCACCGGCCCACCCCGCCCGATCATCCCAGGAGGCTGTGCGCCCGGAGCCCCCGGCGGAGGCGCCGCGCGCGGAGGCGCTCCGGCTCCAGGAGGAGGCCCCCCCGGAGGAGCGCCCATCGGCGCGGCCCCATGCGGAGGCATGCCCGGAGCAGCGGCCGACGGCGCGGCCCCGTGCGGAGGCACACTCGGGAGACCCGCCGCCTGCGCAGGGACGCCGGGCACAGGCGCCGACGGCACCCCCGGAGCCACGGGCCCGCCCATCCCAGCCGGAGGCACCCCACCCTGGCGGGCCACCATGCCCGGAGGCTGCGGCGACATGGCCAACCGGGGCGGCCCGGCCGGAGGACTCCCCCCGGGCCGAGCCATCTCCACGACAGGCGGCGCACGCACCGGCTCCCCCATCACGATGTCCGGAAGCTCCTCGCCGACGATGGCCGCTTCGGCCAGGTCCGCGTCGGCGTCCTGATCCTCCGACTCATCGCTGAGGAACTGTCCCGGCGCGAGCCCACCGAACATCCCCGCCACCTCGGGCTCCGCGCGCACGGGCGCGGGTGGAGGCGGCATGGCCGGCGGCGGCACGACCACCGGCGCCGCGGAGAGGGGGGCCACCGCCGGCATGGACACCGAGCGGCGCGCGGGCACGGGAATGGCCGCCTTCAGGGGACGCGTCGGCCGGTCGATGCCGTAGCGCAGGTTCTGGTAGCGGAACAGCCGCAGCTCCGGCACCACGTACGGCACGATGCGCATCCCGGTGATGAAACCGAGCGCATCCGTGGTCTGCAGATCCAGCGGGTTGGCCATCGCGACCTTCAGCCGCCGGCCCTCCACCGCGAGCGGGAACGCCTGGTGCTTCTCCGCCTGATCCGCCGTGAGCAGCTTGAGCGTCGCGTCGGTGACGGCGTCGAAGTCCGCCTCCATCGCGACGGGCAGCCGGGTCAGCTCGCCCAGCACCATGCCCACCGTCTCGATGTCGAGGAACCCCAGCTCCACGAGCCGGGAGCCCAGCCGGCCTCCGTGCACGAGCTGTGCGCTCATGCCCTGGTCGAGCTGCGCCTGCGTCAGGAGGCCCTTGCGGACCAGCGTCAATCCCAGCTTGTCGCCCATGTCGGCCCGCAGTCTAGACGGCTTCGCGGTGCCAATGAGAGGGTGCGCGCGAATACGACCTGCGCGCCCGTCGTGCCCGCCTGCCTGCCGCCGCCAGGCCGGTGCACCTGGCTGGGATTGGGTGCCGCGCCCGCTACTCCGTGTACAGCTCCGCGGAGATGTGGGCGTAGCCGTAGTAGCCGCCCGCCACCAGCAGCTTGCCCGTGGGCAGCAGGGTCGCCGTGTGGCCCTCACGCTGGATGAGCATGCTGCTCGTGGTCGTCCAGGTGCCCAGCTCCGGGTCGAAAATCTCCGCGGTGTTCGTGTGGTAGGAGCCGTTGGTGATGTAGGCGAACCCACCGACGACGAGCACCCGGCCCGAAGGCAGCACCGTCGCGGTGTGGTCCACGCGGCCATAGGCCAGGTTCCCCGCACTGCTCCACAGGCCCGTGGCTGGGGTGTACAGCTCGGCCGTCCTCGTCCAACTCGTGCTCGACGGGGAGCCGTATCCGCTCGTGACGAGCACGCGGCCGTCCGGGAGCGTCGTCTGCGTGTGATAGCGGCGGCTCACGGCCATGGAGCCCGTGGCCTTCCAGGTGCCGGAGGCAGGGGTGTACAGCTCCGCCGTCGCGACCTGCCCCCCGAGTGTCCCCTCGCCGCCCGTCACCAGCACCTGCCCCGAGGGCAGCAACGACGCGGCCGCGAAGTAGCGCGGCACGGTGAGGTTTCCGGTGGGAGTCCACTGGTTGTTGACGGCGTCATAAAGCTCGGCGCTGGCGAGCTTCGTCCGGGTGCCGCCCTGCCACTGCTCGCCGCCCAGCACCAGCACCTGGCCCGTGCCCAGCAGGACGGCGTGGTGATAGTCGCGCGCCGTGAACATGCTGCCGGCGGAGGTCCAGATGCCCGACTTCGGGTCGTACACCTCGGCGGAGGCATACGAGTTGGTGTTGGTGTTGAGGTGCCCACCCGTCACGAGCACGCGGCCATCCGGCAGCAGCGTCGCGGTGTGGTTGCGGCGGGGCACGGCCATGCTGCCGGTGGGCTGCCACGTGCCCGTCACCGGGTAATAGAGCTCCGCCGAGGCGAGGGCGTCCCGCGCGGACGTGTCCGTGTTGTATCCCCCCACCACGAGCACCCGGCCGTCCTGGAGCAGCGTCGCGGTGTGCATCAGCCGCGCGGTCCCCATGTGCTCCGTGCTGCGCCAGCCCATGACGGCGCACTCCGGCAGGCCCGTGAGGATGAACTGCCTGGACGTGGACAGGCCATGGTTGTTCCGCACCGTGACGCGGATGTCGGGCCACTGGCCCCACGCAAGGCAGCTCGGCGGCGTCCAGAGGACCTCGCTGGTGGTGGCGCCGGTGGTCGTCTTGCCGAGCGTGCCGGTGCCCGCCGTCCAGGTGAAGGTCAGCGGGCTGTCCTGCGGATCACTCGCCGTCACGCGAAACGTCATCGCCCCCACCACGGGCACGGTGTTGCCAGCGGGCGAGGTGCTGACGATCTGCGGGGGGAAGCGCGCGGGGCGAGGGGCGCCCACGCACAGGCGCAGGGTGCCCTTCGCGACCCCGCCCCGCCCGTCGCTGACGGTGACGGTGATGGGGCAGCGTCCGCAGGAGGTCTCGGAGGGGATGATCTCGTCGTCGGGGGTGAAGGTCGCGGTGGCGGACGCGACGTTCGTCCATGCCCCCGGGCAGCCGGCGGTCCACTCATAGGTGAGTGCGTCCCCGTCCGTCTCCGTGACGGAGGCCGTCAGCTGCGTGGGCTCGTTCACATTCACCTGGTTGCGCGTGGCGGTGACGTTCGTCACCTGGGGCCAGGTGTTGAAGGTCGCGGTGAGCACGGCGCTCCCCTGGCCGGACGTCACCGTGAGCGGGAAGGAGATCGACGCCGAGGCGCCGTGCGAGTCCGTCACCGTCAGCGTCAGGACGACGGGGCCCTCGGTCTCGGGAGCCGTCCAGAGCGTCGAGGTGCCCGTCGGCGAGGAGAAGATGCCGGCCTGGGCGCTCCAGGAATACGTGAGCGTGTCGCCAGGGTCGGTGACGCTGGCCGTGATGTAGACGGTGCCCCCGGGAGCCACGGTGCTGACGGAAGCGACGACGGAGTTGATGCTCGGCACCGCGTTGTCGAAGGGCGGCGGAGTTCCCACCTGCTGGAGGGTCAACGCCACGGCGGCCAGCTGCCCACCGGTGATGGTGACGTCCTGGGCCTGGCCCTCGAAGCGCTTCACGCCGGACGCGTCGAACGCCTGCGCGGTGAAGAGGCGCTGGGAGCCGGCGGGGAGCGCGCTGAGCGTGCCGCCCCAGTTCCCGTCCTCGCCCTTCGTCAGCGCGCCGGAGAGGGCGGCCATGTCCGGCGCCGTCACGGTGACGCTCACCTGGGCGATGGCGTCCGCCCCCACCGCGCCCTGCACCAGCGCCACCAGCTGCGCGCTGCCCGTGGAGGGCTCCGAGCCGCAGCCCGCGAGCGCCGCCCAGAGTCCCACCAGCAGAAAGAGCCCCCGCCTCTTCCAGATGTCTTGCATGCCACGGACGCTAGCCGAGCAGGCGTCCGCGGACCAATGGACGGGAGTTCAGTAAGCGTTCTTCGACAGGAAGCCGCCCAGCGCCGTGCGCAGGAGGATCTTCAGGTCCATCAGCAGCGACCAGTTCTCGATGTAGTACAGGTCGTACTCGATGCGCTTCTGGATGGACGTCTGGCCGCGCAGGCCGTTGATCTGCGCCCAGCCGGTGATGCCCGCCTTCACCTTGTGGCGCAGGTGGTAGCGCGGAATCTGGCGCTTGAACTCCTCGATGAAGACGGGCCGCTCCGGGCGCGGGCCCACGAGGCTCATGTCGCCCCGGAGCACGTTGAAGAACTGCGGCAGTTCATCCAGCGAGTACTTGCGCAGGAACGTCCCCACCGGCGTGCGGCGCGCATCCGCCGCGCTGGCCATGGTGGCGCCCTGCGCTTCGGCGTCCACGCGCATGGTGCGGAACTTGAGGATGGAGAAGGTCCGCCCGTCCATGCCCATCCGCTCCTGGCGGTAGAGGATGGGGCCCTTGCTCGTGAGGCGCACCAGCAGGGCCGTGAACACCATCATCGGCGCGCTGAGCGCGATGGCCACCAGCGAGAACAGCACGTCGAACACGCGCTTGGCCACGCGGCTCCAGCCGTCCATGGGGTCGCCCTGGAGGCTGATGATGGGCAGGCCGCCGAACTCCTCCAGGCCGCCGTACAGGGTGATGTACTGGTACAGGTCAGGCACCACCTTGACGTCCACGGTGCGCAGCGCCAGCTGCTCCATCAGCGGCTTCACCCGCGCCTGGTCCTCCAGCGGCACGGCGATGATGACCTGATCCACCGGGTGGGCATCCAGGTAGGCCTCCACCCCGCCCACGTGACCCACCACGCGCACGCCGCCCACCCACTGACCGACCTTCTCCTCCTTCAGCGCCAGCACGCCCGTCACGCGGAAGCCCAGCTCGCGGTGGCTCTCCACCGTCTCGATGGTGCGCAGCCCCAGCTCCTCCTCGCCGATGACGAGGATGGACTTGAGGTTGTAGCCGCGCCGGCGCACCTCGCTGAGCAGGTGGCGCATGAACATGCGCGAGAGCGCGATGAGCGTGAAGGCGTAGACGACGAAGATGGCCAGCGTGAGGCGCGAGTAGCGCTCGCGGATGAAGTACGTCACCGCCACCAGGACGAGCGTCGCGGTGATGGTGGCCTTGAAGAGCTCGAACAGCTCCCCCATGTGCGAGCGCGCGCGGTTGGTCGCGTACAGCCGCGCCCGCTGGAACGTCATCGGGAAGATGACGAGCACCATCACCAGGGAGACGAACGTCTCGGCCGGGGGCGGGATGCCCTCGGTGATGGGGAACACGCCGCTGAAGCGGGTGAAGTACGCGAGCACGAACGCCACCGCGAGCATCCCCGCGTCGGCGGCGACCTTGATGGACGTGTAGAAGCGCTGCAGGCGACCGAACACCGCGATGACTCCTGACGGGGGAGACGAAGACCGTCCGTCGGATGCAAGACACGCACCCTTTGCCCCGGCCACCGTCAGGCGCCCGGGCCCCTCCCCCGGCGCGGCGTCCTAGCACGGGTTTTCCCGTGAATCCAACCGGTTGGACCGCAGGGCACCCGACATCCTCCGACACGCTGAGCAGGCGGGCCTCGGGAAACTGGGGACGACGCGGACAGCGCTGTCACACCGCTGGGGAGGCCTTGGACAGCCCCAGCAGTGCGTCCACCTCCGCCTGGATGGCCTGCTGGAAGCGGGCGCGGCCGAAGCGCTCGGCCTGGGCGCGGGCGTCCTCGGGGCGGAAGGAGGCCTCCCACGCGTCGAACTGGCGCACGGCGGCGGCGAGGGACGCGGGGGTCTGCTCCGGGAAGAAGAGGCCCGTCTTCGGGGTGACGGTCTCCAGGGCGCCGCCCTTGCCGAAGGCGATGACGGGGCGGCCGGTGGCCTGGGCCTCCAGGGGGGTGATGCCGAAGTCCTCCTCGGGGGTGAAGAGGAGCGCGCGCGCGTCGCGGTAGAGGGCGGGGAGCGCGCTGTCGGGAACGTTGCCGAGGAAGCGGATGTGGGGCGGAAGCGGACCGGACGTGAGACGCGAGGCCTCCTGTCCCGTGCCCACGACCCAGAGGGGTGTCTCCAGGCTGCGGAAGGCCTCCAGGGCGACGTCCAGGCGCTTGTAGGGGGCGAAGGCGCCGAGCCACAGGAAGTAGCCGCCCTGCCCTCCCCCTTCGAGGGGCACCTGCGTGAAGCGGTCGAGCTCCACGGGGGGCGGGACGACGGAGGCCTCGCGGCCCCAGAAGCGCTGGACCTTCCCGGCGATGTGCCGGGAGTTGGCGACGATGCGGCCCACGCGCTGGGTGGAGGTGCGGTCCCAGTGTTGAAGGTAGGGGCGCACGGCGAGGGCGGCGGCGCGGACGGGGAGGCGGGTGCGGCCGGGGCCGAAGTACTCGTCGAACAGATCCCACATGTACCGCATGGGAGCGTGGACGTAGCTCAGGTGGGGCACGCCGGGAGGGGCGTGGATGCCCTTGGCGACGCAGTGGCTGGAGGACAGGACCAGGTCGTAGTCGCCGGTGATGCGCAGGGCTTCGATGGCGCGGGGGAACAGCGGCAGGAAGTGCCGGTAGCGCGAGTGGACGCCGGGGATGTGCTGGAGGAACGACGTGGTGATGCGCCGGTTCTCGATGCGCGCAGGCTGGCTGCCCGGCTGGTGGATGAGGGTGTAGAGGTCCGCGCTGGGGAACAGTTCGCAGAGGGCGTCGAGGACGCGCTCTCCGCCGCGGTGGGTGACGAGCCAGTCGTGGACGAGGGCGACCTTCACGGAAGGGCCTTCTAGCACTGGATGCGCGGCGGTGCGGGTGGAAGGCCGCGTGTGGTAGGCCAGGGAGCGTGCCTTCTGTCCTCCTCGACCTGAGAATGGTGCGCGGTCAGCTCCACGGCATCGCGAGGTACGCGCTGGAGCTGGCGCGCCGTCTGCCCGCCCTGGCCCCGGACCTGGAATTCTCCGCGCTGGTGCCGGCGAAGGGCCTGCCAGACGACCTGGGGGAACTGACGCCGAAGATTCCGCTGCACCGCTCGCGTGCCGGGTACCTGTCACCGACCGAGCAGCCGCTGTTGGCCTATGAGCTGACGAAGCTGAAGCCGGACCTGTTCCACGCGACGTCGTTCTCGTTGCCGCTGTTCTGGCCGGGAAAGCTGGTGGCGACGTTGCACGACGCGAACCACCTGGCGCTGGCGGACCAGTACACGCCGGTGCAGGCGATTTATTACAAGGCGGTGGTGGGGCCGCGGGCGCGGCTGGCGTCGGCGTTGATCACCGTGTCTGACTTCTCCCGGGAGGAACTGGGGAAGTACCTGAAGATGTCGCCGTATCGGTTCCAGGTGATCCACAACGGCGTGGATTCGCGGTTCCAGCCGCCGACGGCCAGTGAGGCGAAGGCGTTCCGGGAGCGGCATGAACTGCCAGAGCGGTACATCGCGGTCGTGGGGAACGCGAAGCCGTTCAAGAATCTGGCGATGCTGGGGAAGTTCGCGCCGGACCTGCCGGTGCCACTGGTGCTGCTCGCGGGCAAGGGGGCGGTGGCGCACGAGACGGGGCTCCACGAGAACGTCATCGATCTGGAGCAACTTCCCGAGACGGAGATGCCGTTGTTCTACGGCGCCGCCGCGGCGCTGCTATTGCCGTCGAAGTACGAAGGCTTTGGTCTCCCCGCATTAGAGGCAATGGCTTGCGCTTGTCCCGTCATTACCTCGGACACATCTGCCTTACCCGAAGTTGTTGGCAATGCAGCTATCCAACTGCCACCCAATGACGCACGAGCCTGGCACGAAGAAACACTTCGGCTTTTACGCGACTCTACGCTAAGAAAAGACCTCACGGAGCGAGGCCGTCAGCGTTCTGCGCGCTTCACCTGGGACACCTGCGCAACAAGAACATCAACTGTCATCAACAGAGCACTCCAGCTCAAGCCATCCAGACAATAACCCCACGAAGCCACCAACAATAATGATAAACAAAAACACAACCAACACCCCCGACTCCCCAAAAGACTTCAGCGACCTAATCGAGGGCGATGACCTACCAAAGCAAGCCATCGACAACTATCCTCTCGACAACCTCCTAATCCGAACCGAAACCAGAGCCATCATTGACGTCCTCAGAAGAATCGACCAAGGCATGGTTTTCCTCGATCCGGACTTCCAGCGCGACTTCATCTGGAAGGAAGAACGCCAAAGCAGGCTTGTCGAATCAGTCCTGATGCGAATCCCTCTTCCTGTTTTTTATCTAGCCGAAAACACAGCAGGACGGCTTGTTGTCGTCGATGGCCTGCAGCGCCTCTCGACACTCAACCGCTTCCACGCCAATGAACTCATTCTAAGCCTACCCAACAGCAATGAACTAAACTCAAAAACCTTCAAAATGCTAACCCAAAAACTCCAAAATCGCTTCGAGGACGGACAGCTAACCCTCTACCTCATTGACCCAAGGGTGCCCGACCGAGTTCAACTCGATATTTTCGAAAGAGTCAATTCTGGAGTACCTCTAACACGCCAGCAAATGCGAAATGCTCTATACAATGGTCCCGCAACAAAGCTACTTCGGGATCTAAGTTCCTGCGAAGACTTCCTCAACGCAACCGACAACATCCTATTAACGGAAAACCACAAGAGCAACATGAGAGATCGCGAAGTTGTTAATCGTTTCCTCGCGTTCCAAACACTAGGATGGGCCGAGTACGTAAAGCGAGGCACGGGAGATATCGACGAATTTCTCGGAAGCGCCCTCAAGCAAATAAACAACTCTACCGAAACACAACGCTCAGAACTCGAAAAGTCCTTCCGCAAAAGCATGCGAATCAACCATCACCTGTTCGGCAACCGAGCATTCAGGAAATACAGCGCCCCAAGCGAACGCAGGAAGCCATTTAATATTGCATTGTTTGACGTGCTCTCCGTCGTATTCGCCAAGTACAAAGAAGCGCAGATTTTAAGCAAAGCGCCGGAAGTAAAGCGAACATGCGAAAACTTAATGAATCAACGCGAATACCACAACGCGATTAGCTACGCGACCACCTCACCCGAGAACGTCAAGACTAGGTTCCACCAAACGGAGACTGCACTGCGTGGAGTCGTCGGTGATCCGTAAAATCCATCTCAAGCAGTTTAAGTGTTTTCAGGACCGAGAATTTTCTTGCGGAAGACTAACACTTCTCACGGGCTTCAATGGCGGCGGCAAGTCTACGGTCTTGCAAGCTCTTGTCTTGCTGCATCAGTCGCTTGCTGATGGAATCGAGAGTGCGTCCGCACGTCGAACACTCGCGCTAAACGGCCCGCTCCTCTCGCTAGGAAGCGCAAGGGACGTAATCGACAAAGTTAATGGCGGCCAAGGGTTTACTATCGGATTGGCATCCCCTGATACTGAAATTAAATGGCACCTAGCCGCCACCGAAGCATCTAGAGACAATTTGGCGGTGTCAATCGGAAGCATCGACTGGAAGCCCTTGGGCACCTCCGACTGGATTACGGATTCTGGTGGCAGCTTCCTTCCGCCCAGTCTACTAACAACACCTGCCAACATTGACATCCTCAGAAAAATACACACACTGAAATACATTCCGGCTGACCGAGTGGGTCCAGAGCAGACCTATCCACTCATGGAGCCCCAAGAGCATGAAACGCTCGGGCCTCGTGCAGAACGTGCCATTGGCAGCATGTTCGTCAACACGGATCTCTTGGTCGCTCAAGAAATGCGCCATCCAAGCAGGTTGGCTCTCGAAGTTTTCCCTAGACAGGTCGAAGCGTGGCTTTCAGATCTATTTCCTGGAGCCGTGATCGACGTCCAACGAGTTAAAAATGCAAATCTAGTTACACTTGGCATTCGTACTAACGATGCGACCGACTTCCATCGTCCTCATCATGTTGGCTTCGGAATGACTTTTGCCATTCCAGTACTCGTTGCACTGCTCTCTGCCAAGAAAGGAGATGCTGTTGTAATTGAGAATCCTGAAGCACATCTCCACCCAAGAGCTCAGGCCCGAATTGGGGCACTCTGTGCACGCGCGGCTGCATTTGGAATCCAAGTTCTTGTGGAAACCCATAGCGATCATGTACTTAATGGCATTCGAGTAGCGGTCCATCAAGGGGAGATAGAGGACGAGGACGTAACGGTACTCTTTTTCTCTCCCTTCGAGGAGGAATCAGTACAGTCACTCAAAATTGATCGCCGAGGCCGAATCAAACATTGGCCGCCCGGCTTTTTTGATGAAAACGCGCGGCTTCTTGACACCTTGCTGGAACCGATCCCAAGAGGTATCCAAGAATGACCCATGCTTACCTCACATTAAACGAACTGTCATTCAGAACCACTGCCACTGCCCAGCAGACTGGCGTCCAGTTGCTAATCGCGTTGGCGAGTACATTAAAAAGCATTCGCCAAGCTGTCTCGCAGCACGACAGGCAGCGGATAGTCATCGTAGTATTGGATGGCATTGGCGCAGAAATACTTCCCGACGGAAACACAATATCTCAATCACTAAGAGCACTCACAAGCCAGGATCGCGAGTCGGCAAATTTAATCCGAGACGTGCTCACTTCCGGTCCATGGCACGACAAGCTGGGAATCCTATACGACAGCCCTAAAGCAAGCGACAGGGCATCTGTTACGCTCGGCCAAAATCAATCCGCTGGCGCCCGCGTCGCATTGGATTTGGACGGAATGATTGTCAGCCTTGACCTCCCGCAATGGCGAATGACGCCACTGTCCGCTCAAGTCACAACAACCTCAAACACTAATCGCATTGAAGCGCTAGATAACATCTGGCACTCTGCTCATCCCAAAGCGCACTTTTCGAAAATCTCAAACCGCATCCCACTTCTTCCTGACTATGACGATCCAGGTCATCACGACCCTACGCACCGCAACTACAATAACGAGAAGTCCCACATCCCCATCTTTGCCTCGACAATCTTGCAGTATGGCATCCCTGCAAATCAAAACGGCTCTACGTGGTGGGCACTATGTGAGCACGGTTTTTTTCACAGATTTCAGGGTTCCAGCCAGGGCAACCAAATGACCGTTCATTGGAATGGAACGACGAATCCCAAGGCCACCAGACCTTCCCTTCTAGAAGAAGTTCCCTCAAACATCAGATCTAAACTGCGAAATCTCAGCCCAGCTAGAAATTGTGGATGCAGAGAGCTGCGGGATTAAAAATATATCATCACAGCTGCACTCTGCTTCAAACACGCAAACGCCGCAAAACAGCATCGCCAGTGATCGCCATTGCCCCTTACTGGTTATCTCAAATCGATGCAGACCTAGCAGGGAGCAACTTTCGGAACTAGAGCAGGGCGCAGGCAATTTGAATGAGGCCCAGGTAGTAACGGGCATGTTCCTGTGCGGATGTTCTGAGAGTGTATTTCCTCTCTGGGAAGTGAGAAGTGCTCCATGCTCAGTCGTGTGAAATCACGCACTCCTGGTCTGCCGACCCGAACCATCGCCTGTGTTCTGTTCCTGACTGCTTCGAACGCGAGCGCCCAAGCCCTCCCCTCCCTCCAATCCGCGACGCCGAAGACCGTATCGCTTACCGTGAGCGGAGGCGTGTCCCTGGGGTCATATGAGGCAGGTTTCCTGTACTACTCAGGGACGTCCTCACAAGGGGAGCGCGCCGTGGACCTGCGGCTCGTGACGGGTGCTTCCGCGGGAAGCCTCAACGCCCTGCTGGCGGTCATGGCTACCTGTGGCGTGGATGCATCGACGCCGGCACAGTCGCTGTTCTGGGACATCTGGGTACCCATTGGCTTCAACGACCTGTTCATCCCGTCCTCGACAACGCCGCTGGGTGTCTTCTCCCGGGAGGCGCTGGAACGCCGTGCCGGTCACATTGAACAGGCCTGGAATCGCGGCCTGGACCCAGCCTGCGACGTCGTGCTCGGAGTATCGACGACGCGCCTGTCGCCTCGTGCGCTCCAGGCCGCGAATGGACGGCTCGACCTGCCCCGGCTCGAAGAGAAGTTCGCCATCCGCATCCAGGGACGTGGGAAGGGACGGCCTCCTCGCGCAACCAATTACACCACTCGCGAGGGCCGGCGTCTGGAGCTGCTGCTGGAGACAGACGAGCAGGGGGAAATCCCTTTCGGGAATCTGCGCGAGCTGCTGCTCGCATCCATGTCCTTCCCCATCGCCTTCCCGCCCCACCCCCTGCGAACCTGCTCACCCAACGCGTCCACCAAGCCAGGCGTGTGCCTGCCATCGGAGGCGCGGCGGGAGCTGTTCATTGATGGCGGTGTCTTTGACAACACGCCCCTTCGCCTGGCCGTGGGGCTGGCTCGCGATGGCTTGCGCGAAACAGCGGATGGCAAGCTGGAGTGGCGTCCAGTTCCACAGCCGGACGTGCGCACGACGCCCCCGGGCATCGCGTTCGCCTTCATCGACCCGGATGCCACCGAGTACCCGGTAGCCCCGCCCACTCCGGCTGACGCCAGTCCCACCTCCCTGCCCGCGACACTCGCGGAGCTCCTCGCCACCTTCGTGGACACAGCGCGCTCGAAGGAACTGGCCATGCTCCTGGAGGAAGAACCGGAGATCGCCCAGCGCCTCACCTTGCCGCGCCGACACTTCCCCGCTGCCGGTGCCCCCCTGTTCGCGTTCCTGGGCTTCTTCGAGACCAGCTTCCGTGTCTTTGATTTCTACCTGGGCATGTATGACGCCCGCCGGATGATGGATGACGCGTTCCGGGAAGGGCGGACGCAGGCGGAAAAGCCACGCGCGGCGGCGATGGATGGTCTTGGCGGATGGCAGCCTTTCGCCTGCATGAGCGCCGTCTATGACGCCTCTCCGAGCGCGGAGCAGGTGTGTCAGGGTGAAGCGCTGGCGGACTTCCGGGCACTGTTGCAGATGTCGCTGGACCAGCTCTACGACGCCTGTAGCAAGCCCGCGGTGACAGTCCCCGCTGGCGCATGGCGCAACACGCACTGTGATCGCGCCCTCGCGGGACAGCCGCCGCCGAGGGTCCCCGGCCTCCAGCCTGGCGAATGGCCGGAATGGAAGCAGAGCGACAAGGAATCAGAGCTGGCGTATTCGATGCGACTGCTCGGAGCCTATGGCTTTGGCTTTCGCGACCTCGGCGTGCCGAAGGGCCGGGGAGAGCTCGCGGTGCTGCGCATCCGCCATCTACTCGGAGCCGCCGCCCACCGGCTCGCGGCGGTGCAGCCCGCCTCCGACAAGCCCACGGTCCGCTTCGCCAGCAAACTCGCGGTGGACAGCATCAGCTATGAGCCCCAGCGGCTGTCGCTGCACATCACCATGGGGCCCACCGAGAGCGAGGTCGGCTTGAGCGTCGGCGCCTCCGAGATGCCTCTGTCGTCCGGGCTCCGGTTCGCGGGCGCGGTCGGGTTCCGGGGACTCGAGGATGTCCTCTCCTCCGGCAGCAGCAGCGACCCCTTCGGCGTGGCCCTCACGGGCGGACTGGAGTTCCAGCCCCGCTCGGAGCAGACCTTCCTCTCCCAAAGTCGCCTCGCGCTTCGTGCCGGATGGTTGTTCAGCGCGAACGATGGCTACGGGACGAACCTCTGCACGGACGGCGGCGCCAGCCATGTGACCGCGTGCTCACGGCCCGTCGTCCAGGCGCTCGTGGGCATCACCTTCCTGGAGTTCCTCCGCGCCCAAGTCGTCGGTGAGTGGTTCCCGGGAAGCAGCTCCCGGAAGACCCTCTGGTCCGTGGCCCCGGGCATTGGCGTGGAGCTTGGGCTCTAATGCGAATACAGACCAATGGCTTGATGCTGGATGACATTCACCCCAAACCAGAGACAATCCAGAATCAGCGAGTTTGAGGAGAATCGAATTCCAGGTGGCTTGGGTTGGGCAGAATCAGACTTGTCACAGGAAGATGTGCTTTGGGCAGACGTGGATGGGGATCAGGGCCGGACAGCTCGGGTCGTTCCGGTGGCCTACGCTAGCGGCCCAGCAACTCGCCGCGCTGCTCTCCGCGCACAGCGTCGCATCATCTATCGTTGCCGTTCATCCAACCTCTCATCAGGGGGTACGTCAGGGAATCCGGTGGCCCGAGTCCTGCGGGGATGAGGGGGCGTCATCGGGAGCCCCCTCGTCAAACCCTGGCGGGCAGTGACAAAAATATCCGCCAGCATCCTCCCAGCGGTCCTCACAAGGGCTGTAACACAGCGGCAGCAGACGCCGTTCTCCCTTGAGCCCCCTGTCTGGATGGCGGGCCGCATCAGGGCCCATTCTCCTTGAGCCCACGCACCCCAGCGGTTGCCACAACAGGGCAACCGCCCCCGCGCCAAGCACCGCGGCACAGACACGGATGGGACGTGACGGAGAGACTCGCATTGGGCGTGCGGACTGGCGATTCGGGAGGACACTCATGATTGACAGTGGAAATCCTGCCGCAAGCAGATGCGTTGCACAGGTGCCGAGAGAATCGACTTTCACAGGCGCCGGTCCGCCAGGAACTCCAGTTCTTCTAGAAGGCCTTCGTCCTGATCGCAAGCGACTACTTCTTGATGGAAATCTCCCAATGCCGTCCATGCAAGGACTTGCGTTCGAGTGGACGGAAATGACCGCGCCTTCGCGCTTGGAGCGAAGATGCCGTGGAGCCTCGTGAGGTTTGTCCAGGGCGGAGGCGCCAGCCACGTGAACGCGTGCTCACGCCCCGTGGTCAAGGGGCTCGTGGGCATCACCTTTTTGGAGTTCCTCCGCGCCCAGCTGGTCGGCGAGTGGTACCCGGGCACGGGCTCCCGAAAGACGCTCTGGTCCGTGGCTCTGGGCATCGGCTTGGAGCTTGGCCCCTGACAACGCCTCGCGAAGAACCAGGACGCGAACCCCTGCGATCCGTGATGCGGGCGCAAAGTCACGTACATCCATGACCTCCATTCGTTCCATCGCGCTCTCCTGTGTGGTCGTGATCAGCTTTTTCGCCGCTTGCAGTGACGATTCCCCCAACCCCGGCGGGACACCCGACGCGTCCGTGCCTGATGGTTCCGTGCCGGAGATGTGCACCACCGAGGGCACCACGCAGTGCGGCGACACCTGTGTGAACACCGCAACCGACCCGGCCCACTGTGGAGGGTGCGACCAGGCCTGCTCGGCCACCGAGGACTGTGAGGCCAGCGCCTGCGTCGCGGTCTGTCGGATCGGCACGGAGCAGTTCGCGGCGGGGGCGGTGAACCCGGCGAATGCCTGCGAGCAGTGTGTGCCCGCGACGTCCGCGACGGCGTGGACCCCGCTCGTGGACGGGGCGGCGTGCGGCACGGGTCAGATCTGCTCGGCCGGCGCGTGCAGCCCGAAGTGCTTCATCAACGGCACGTTCTACGCCGAGGGTACGCCGAGCCCGTTGAATGCCTGCGAAGTGTGCACGCCCACGACGTCGACTACGACGTGGTCGCCTCGCTCGGGCATTCCGATGATGGTCGGCGGCACGGACCTCGCGGCACAAGGCTGGACGACGGTCGGGCAGACGCCGAACTCGCTCACGTATGGCGAGGACTCCGTGCGCCTGGAGACCTCGACGCCCAGCGGCGGCCGTTCAGGCGGGCAGTTGCTCATCGTGCGGGCGAACGCGGTCGACCCGGCCCAGCCGTTCACGATCCGCGTGACGATGCAGGTCGAATCGGTGAACCCCCACAACTCGCTCGATAGCGGAGCGGCAATCCTGGGGAGTCTTACCGGCCAGGTCGGCACCGGCACGGATCGCGCACAGATGATCTACCTGGACAGCGCGAAGATCGGCTGGGCGGATGACTCGCAGTCCTCGGCGTTCGCCGTGACCGATGGCGCGTATCACGTCTACGAGCTCGCGGTGGATGCCGCGAAGGTGGCGACGGTGAGCGTCGACGGCGTCGCGAAGCTCACGCGGAGCAACTTCATCACGAACGGCACCATCGCCATCGGCGACCAGACCAACGACCCGAGCGTCGATGGAGCCATGCGGATCAAGTTGGTCGAGAAGGCCTGCCCGTGAGACGCGCTGCTTTCCTCATGGATTGAGCAGGTGCGAAGGTCACGTGTGGGCCATGACCGGGAACCGGTTGGCCTCACGTGAGGGATGCAGGTTGCGCACGAACAGGTCGGCCTCCATGTCCTCACCGGAGGCCACCGCACCGGGCCAGTAGCGCTCCGGGGTGAAGCCGAAGCGGATGTCCCGGATGGGTTGGTCAATCAGCCGGGGGATCCAGGCCCGCAGGTCGAAGGGCTCACGGGCGAAGACGTCGTCGAGATACAGCGTCTCGCCCTCCACTCCCGCGAACACCCAGGCCTCCGTTCCCAGTTGGCGCAGCGGCCTCGCGAAGCCATTGGCCACGGGCCAGCTCGCCACCGCCCCGTAGCCCCGCGCGCCGAAGCGCTCCGTGGAAGGAAGTCCCTCGCTGGAGAGCATGGTGAGTCCAGCGCGCACGGCCGCTTCCTCCAGTGAGAGCGTGGGGGCGGGTGTGCCTTCAGGCACGGCTTCGTAGCTGGCGGAGAACAACGTCTGCATCTGCGGTTGGAACCCGAAGCGCGGGTAGAACTGACGCACCTTGGGGTTGGCGAAGAGCAACACCGGTGCCTCCCCGCACCCGTCCAGCGCTGCGTTCATGACCACCCGTGCCAGTCCCCGTCCACGATGCGACGGCAGGCAGCCCACGGCCCCAAGCTGGTAGGCCGTCACCTCGCGCCCTTCCAGCAGCAGACGCATCCGCATCACGGAGGCATTGGCCACCACGCGGCCGGCCTCCAGCAAAGCGAACGCACGATAGGCGTCGTTCCACTCACCCCATGCGCGCCAACGACGGAAATCCGCGCGGCGGAACACCTGGGGCACATAGTCACAGAACAGCTCCTGCAACCCGGCATCGAACTGCCCGATCTCAGTGACCGCAACGGAGTCCATCACACACCCCCAATCAGATCGAAAGCTCAGTCAACTCCATGGCTGAGCGCACCTCATGACTGCACGAGCCCAGTCCCTAGACGAACATGAACGACCGGTGCACGCTGGGGCCGCAGGGGGCATGTGTGCAAAGCTCGTGGCTTGTCTCGCCTCGATGCCACCAACCTCCAGCGCAAGCGAAGTCACCGTGCAAGGATTCTTGCCACGGGCACGCGGTAGAACTGAACGAGCTTGCCGGGCGCCCACGTCGCCTGCCAGGCCATCCGGATTTCGTCGCGCTCGGTGATTGCGTTACGCCGATCTGGGTGACACAAAATGTGATCGTAGGGCCGCGTGCCGGCGTACCAGTGCATCTTCGCCGCCTCTCCGCACAGCAACACTCGCTCGGCTTTGGCGAGTAACGGCTTATTGATCTCTGCGGCGCTCTTCAAATACGGAGCCTCATCAGCTTCGCGGGCCGACCCATCGAGAAAATGGTACGAGAGGTTAATGAAGCCAATGCCAAAATCCACCAAACGCATGAAGCAGTCGGCAGGGGTGGTGAAGCGCGCCTGAAGTGCCTCTGGCGTGAAGCCGAGGGCCTGCAGCACGATCCCACCGCTGCATGTGTCATCAAACTGCTCGCGCCAACTCCCTTTACAGAAAGGGATGCCGATGGGATCTGTGGGAAACGGGTCCTTGCCACTGATCAAGAGCTGTAGACGCTCGCAGCTCGTCAGCAACCCCAAGTAGGCTGATGAAAGTGGCACATGACGGATTGACCGCACGCGCTTTTCACGTTTGGTTTTTTCTTTCGCCATAATCATTCAATCCCAGCCCCCACACGAACATGAATGACAGGTGCACGCTGGGGTGGAACGGCAGGTAGTGCACCAGGGCCAGGACGTGGAAGCCCACGAAGGACAGCAGGGCTCCCGTGGCCGGGATGGAACCTGCCCGGTGCCTTCGCACCAGCGCCCTCGCGAGCAGTGCGTGCATCGTCGCCAGCAACACCAGCCCCACGAGCCCCGTCTCCGCCCAGGCCGTCAGCCAGATATTGTGTGAGTCCGTGGCCAGCAGGTCAGTGATGCCCGTCTCCGCCTGCGTCGCCAGGGCCGCGGGTTTGTGATTGCCGAAGCCCACGCCCACCAACGGATGCTCGCGCACCAGGCGCCAGCCCACGGACATCGCCAGCGAGCGCTCTCCGCTGCCGAAGAGGTTGTCCACCGCCTTGCCGAACCGCTCCCGCCACGCGGGCGTCAGCAGGACCGCGACCACCAGCGCCACCGCCACCCCGAGCCCGGCCTTCCTCGCCGTCCCTCGCAGCAACAGCAGCAGCGCCAACACACACACGCCCAGCGCCGCTCCCAACGCCGCTCGCGCGAAGGCGGCGTAGATGGACAGCAGCAGCCCCAGCACCATCACGCCCGCCAGCACCCGCCGCCGTGTCACCTTCGAGCGGCCAATCACCGCCAGCGCAGGGCCCAGCACGGCAATCGCTCCGTGCGCGAACCTCAGCCGGTGGAAGAAGAAGCCCCCCGCCGCGTACCTCGGGTGCTCCTCCGTCCCGAAGTTCTCGTGCAGTCGCGACAGGTTCAGCTTCGTGAACTTCGGCGGCTCCCAGGGCCACGGCACCCGGTGCTGGAACAAGCCCAGGGCCGCCGCCGCGAGCCAGCCTCCCGCGATGAGGCCTCCCAGCATCAGCCACGGCACCCCCAGCGTCCCGATGCACGCGACCGCCGCTCCCGCCACCGTGTCCAGCGCCTGGCCGTACCTCGCGCCCCTCGGCCACTTCGCCGCGGCCCCTGTCATCAGCGCGACCGCTGGGGAGAGGAGCTGCCAGACACACAGGGCGACGCTCGCCAGCACGAACGCCCTGACGTCCTTCTCCAGCCTCAGCCGCTTCGTCACCGCCAGCGCCAGGGCCAGCGCCGTGGCCAGGATGGCTCCCGCCTGGAGCACCGCCTCCGCCAGCACCAGGCCCACCGCGTAGAGCCCCAACACCGCGGCGACCGCCGTCCGCCAGCGCCCTGCCTCGACCGTCTTGGTATCCGTGACCATGCCGTGCGCGCCGGACCCTATCCCACCTCGCTCTCCCCTGCCCTTCCTGACTGGACCTGGAATCTCCGGCGATGGCGCCCATCGCGACATTTCACGCGCTTGACGTTGGCGGTCCGGACGGGCACGCGTTACCCAGCGTCCCTTCCCGGGGCCCCCTTCCGCCATGCGCACCACCCACCGACCCTTCACCACCCTGGCTCTGGCGCTGTGCCTCTTCGTGGCCGCGCTGGAGATGACCGTCGTCTCCACCGCCATGCCCACGGTGGTCAGCGACCTGGGCGGCATCCAGCACTACGCGTGGGTCTTCACCGCGTACATGCTGTCGTCCACCATCACCGTGCCCATCTACGGGAAGCTCGCCGACCTCTACGGCCGCAAGCCCGTCATCCTCTTCGGCACCACCCTGTTCCTGCTGTCCTCCATCGCGTGCGGGCTCTCCACGTCGATGAACATGCTGATCGCCTTCCGCGTCCTCCAGGGCCTGGGCGCGGGCGCCATGCAGCCCATCGCCATCACCATCATCGGGGACATCTACACGCTGGAGCAGCGCGGGAAGGTCCAGGGCGCGTTCAGCGCCGTGTGGGGCATCGCCGGCCTCGCGGGCCCGCTCACCGGTGGCCTCATCGTGAAGTACCTCACCTGGCACTGGATCTTCTTCATCAACATCCCCATCGGCATCGCGTCCATGGCGCTGCTCGTCGCGTTCTTCCACGAGCAGCTCCAGGCCAAGGCCCGCCCGCGGCTTGACTACGCGGGCGCGGCGCTCCTGTCCTCGGGCGTCGTGGCGCTGCTGTTCGGGGTGCAGGGCTCGGGGCGGTCGCTGCTCGGCCTTCCAATCGCCGCCGTGCTGCTCACCGGCTTCGTGTTCGTGGAGCTTCGCGCCGCCGAGCCCATCATCCCGATGAGCATCTTCAAGATTCCCACCATCGCCATCTCGAACGTGGCCGGCGCCCTCTTCTCCGCCGCCCAGTTCGGCGCGACCACCTACGTGCCCCTGTACGTGCAGGGCGTGCTCGGCGGTTCGGCCACCATGGCGGGCGGGATGATCACCCCGATGATCGTCGGCTGGCCGCTGGCGAGCCTCATCGGCGGCAAGATCATGGTCCGCACCGGGTTCCGGCCCCTCATCGTCGGTGGCCTGGGACTGGCGACGATTGGCACCGCGCTGATGGCGTTCCTGCTCAAGCCGGGGGCGTCCATGCTCGTGCCGGAGATCGCCATGGGGTTGTTTGGCGTTGGCCTGGGCTTCGCCGCCATGGCGACCATGGTCGCCGTGCAGACCACCGTGGGCTGGGAGCTTCGCGGCGTGGCCACGGCCAGCAACATGTTCTTCCGGACCATCGGCGGCTCGCTGGGCGTGGGCCTCATGGGCGGCGTGCTGGTGTCGCAGCTCATGAAGGATCCGAACGTCCCCGTGAGCGCCGCCGCGGAGCTGCTCGGGCCCGAGCACGGGCGCGGGCTGGCGCCCGCCATCCTCGAATCGCTCGGCGGCGCGCTGAACACGGGGCTGTCCATCAACTTCTGGATCATGTGCGCGGCGATGATCGCCGCGTTCGTCGCGGGCCTGTTCTTCCCCAAGGTGAAGCGCGTCACCACGCCGGTGAATCTGTCCGACGTCACCGCCTCTCACTGAGCGGCGTGCAGGTCACGTTGACGGGCACGGACCACAGCGCGTCCCCGTGGACGCCGGAGTACGCCCGGAAGAAGATCGTGTTGCCAGCGCGCGTGAACTCCTCGGGCGTGTTCCCCCCCGGGCTGGACGTGGTGACGGTGCCCGTGCCCGCGGGCGTCCCGTTCGTGACCTGGGGCAGGATGCCATCGCCCCCGTCCCCCGAGCTGAAGAGCAGCGTGCCGCCGCCCGTGTTGAACAGGGGCGAGCTGCGCACGTCCGACGTGATGAGCCGCTGGCTGAGCTGCAGCGTCCCCTCCTCGGTGCCGTTCGTCACCCACAGGCTGACCTGACGGGCCGCGGGGCCCGGCGAGCTGATCCGCTCGGAGAAGTAGACTCTGCCGCCCGCCTCCTGCGAATCCTGGACGGAGGGGTCGTTGGAGAGCTGGCCCTGGAAGGGGTTGGGCAGCGTCGTCACCGTCGCCTTGCCGCCTCCCGCCAGCGACAGGCGGTACAGCTTCAGGTGCTCGTTGTCCGCGGTGCGCGCGGCCACGACGACGTACGGGCCCGTCGATCCCAACAACTGCACCACCTTGCCGAAGGTCTCCAGGCGCACGGTGCCCGCCGCCGTGCCGTTCGTCCGCCACACCTCCGTGTTGTTTCCCTCGTCGAGCAGCGTGAACAGCCCCTGGCCGGTGTAGCTGAGCCGCGCCGCCGTCACGGGCGGCTGGCCCGCGTCCAGGCGCTTGACGACCTGGGTTCCCGCCGCGGTGCCATCCGTCCTCCACAGGCGCGTGCCGTGGACCGCGTCCTGGAGGAAGAACAGCAGCGCGCCGTCCGTCCGCAACGTGGGAGAAGCCATCGACTCCTCGGGGCCGAAGGCCACCACCCGGCGCGTCCCCGCGTCCGTGCCGTTCGAGCGCCACAGCTCCATCCCGCTCGCCGTCGCGCGGAAGAAGCTCAGCTCGCCCCCCAGGGAGGTGAGATTCGACAGGGAGGAGCCCTCGATGCCCGGCGTGATGTCCTTCACCAGCCGCGTCCCCACCGCCGTCCCGTCCGTCACCCACAGCTCCGAGCCAACCACCGGGTCGTTCATCGTGAAGAAGAGGCGCGAGCCCACGGCGGTGAAGGAGCCGAAGTCGCGGAAGGTCAGCCCTTCGACAGGGAACACCTTGAACGGCACGGTGCCCGCCGTCGTGCCGTCACTGCGCCACAGGGCCGCCGGCCCCTGGTAGGGGTCCGCGGAGAAGTACAGCGTGCCCTGCACGTTCGTCAGCCCCGTGGGAATCGGACGGAACGGTGAAGGCAGGGGCGCGTCAGGCGGGAGGATGTCCTTCACCTTGGTGGCCGCCAGCGCGGGCGTGCAAGCCTGGGCCTGGACCTCCCGCTCCTCCACCGCTGGCGCCTCCGGGTCCTGCACCCCGCCACAGCCCCACAGTCCCAGCACCGCAAGGACATACGCGAATCCCAAGCGCATCACCCAACTCCTTGTCATTGCCAATCAAGGAACGGTGGGACGCGAGCCGCAGTTGCGCCAACGGACGCGGGCCCCAGGGCCCTGTCGGAAAACCGACGCGCTTGTCTTTTTGCTCCAAGGCCATTGCGTGGCGTGGGGGGCTGGAGTGTGGTCCGCCCCGGAGGCACACCCTTCAGCTCGGGAGATGAAAGATGGCGGGTCCGCTGAGTGACGAGGAGCTGCAGAAGATCGACGCCTACTGGCGCGCGGCGAACTACCTGTCCGTCGGGCAGATCTACCTCAAGGACAACCCGCTGCTGGAGCGGCCCCTCACGCGCGAGGACATCAAGCCGCGCCTGCTGGGCCACTTCGGCACCACGCCCGGCCTCAACTTCATCTACGTCCACCTGAACCGCATCATCCGGAACCACCGGGCCAACATGATGTATGTCATTGGGCCCGGTCACGGCGCGCCCGGCATCATCGCCAACACGTTCCTCGAAGGCTCCTACACGGAGCTGTACCCCAACATCGAGCGCAACCGCGACGGCATGAAGCGCCTGTTCCGCCAGTTCTCCTGGCCCTACGGCGTGCCCAGCCACGACGCGCCGGAGGTCCCCGGCTCCATCAGCGAGGGCGGCGAGCTGGGCTACTCGCTGCTGCACGCGTACGGCGCCGTGCTGGACAACCCGGACCTCATCGTCCCCTGCGTCGTCGGAGACGGCGAGGCGGAGACTGGCGCGCTCGCCGCGAGCTGGCACTCCAACAAGTTCATCAACCCCATCACCGACGGCGCGGTGCTGCCCATCCTGCACCTCAACGGGTACAAGATCGCCAACCCCACGGTGCTCGCGCGCATCGACCCCGACGAGCTGGAGTCCCTCTTCAAGGGCTACGGCTACAAGCCCTACGTCCTGGAGGGCGACGACCCGAAGGACATGCACCAGCGGATGGCGGAGGTGCTCGACACCCTCTACGCCGAGATCCAGCGCATCCAGCGCCACGCTCGCGAGAAGAACGACCCCACACGCCCGCGCTGGCCCATGCTCGTGCTGCGCACGCCCAAGGGGTGGACAGGCCCGAAGGTGGTGGACGGCAAGCCGGTGGAGGGCACCTGGCGCGCCCACCAGGTGCCGCTGGAGGAGGTGCGCGACAACCCCGAGCACCTGAAGATCCTGGAGGCGTGGCTCCACGGCTACCGCCCCCGCGAGCTGTTCGACGCGAACGGCACCTTCCGCGAGGAGCTGGCGGACATCGCGCCCAAGGGCCGGCTGCGCATGGGCGTCAACGTGCACTCGAACGGTGGCCAGCTGCTGGTGCCGCTCGTGCTGCCGGCCTTCCGTGACTACGCCATCGACCCGGGCGTCCCAGGCTCGAAGCAGGTCAGCGCCACCAGGGTGCTGGGCGGCTACCTGCGGGACGTGATGCGCAACAACCTGGCGGCGAAGAACTTCCGCATGTTCGCTCCGGACGAGAACGCGTCCAACCGGCTCCAGGACGTCTACGCCGTCAGCGGCAAGAGCTGGGACGCGAAGCTGGAGGCCACGGACGAGAACCTCTCCGTCGACGGCCGCGTGATGGAGGTCCTGAGCGAGCACCTCTGCCAGGGCTGGCTGGAGGGCTACCTGCTCACCGGACGCCACGGCTTCTTCTCCTGCTACGAGGCGTTCATCCACATCATCGATTCGATGTTCAACCAGCACGCCAAGTGGATCAAAAGCGCCCGGGAGCTGCCGTGGCGCAAGCCCATCGCGTCGCTGAACTACCTGCTCAGCTCGCACGTGTGGCGGCAGGACCACAACGGGTTCTCCCACCAGGACCCGGGCTTCATCGACCACGTGGCCAACAAGAAGGCGGACACGGTGCGCATCTACCTGCCGCCGGACGCGAACACGCTGCTGTCGGTGACGGACCACTGCCTGCGCTCGAAGAACTACGTGAACCTCATCATCGCGGGGAAGCAGCCCTCGCCGGTGTGGCTGGACATGCCGAGCGCCGTGCGCCACTGCTCGGCGGGCATCGGCACATGGGACTGGGCCGGCAATGACGACGGCGACCCGGACGTGGTGATGGCGTGCGCGGGGGACGTGCCCACCCTGGAGACGATGGCCGCGGTGACGCTGCTGCGCGAATGGGCCCCGGAGCTCAAGGTGCGCGTCGTCAACGTGGTGGACGTGTTCACGCTCGCGCCCGTGAACGTCCATCCGCATGGGCTCAACGAGGAGGACTTCAACCGCCTGTTCACCACGGACAAGCCCGTGGTGTTCGCGTTCCACGGCTACCCGACGCTCGTGCACAAGCTCACGTACAACCGGGCCAACCACGCCAACATCCACGTGCACGGATTCAAGGAAGAGGGCACCACGACGACGCCGTTCGACATGACGGTGCTCAACGACATGGACCGCTTCACCCTGGCGCTGGATGCCATCCGGCACGCGAAGGCCGCGCGGCACCTGGTGGACGACGCGGAGCAGCGCTTCAGCGAAGTGCGCCAGCGGCACAAGCTCTACGTGTCGGAGCACGGCGAGGACATGCCCGAGGTGGCTGACTGGAAGTGGAGCGCGCGATGAGCGACCCGGGCGCGGTGCTGGTCATCAACAGCGGCTCCTCGTCGCTGAAGTTCGGCCTCTATGTCGAGCAGGACGGCCAGGAGGCAGTGTGGCTCAAGGGCAGCGTGAGCCCCATTGGCGCGGAGCAGGCCCGGCTCGTCGTGAAGGACGGCGCGGGGAAGCAGGTGCGCGCGGTGGACGTGCGGCATCCGTCGCAGGAGGACGCCCTCCGCGAGGCCGTGCGGCACCTGAGCGAGCTGGGCGGCTCGCGGCCCCTGGCCATCGGGCACCGGGTGGTGCATGGCGGTCCCCACCTGCGCCAGCACCAGGCGCTGACGCCGGAGGTGATGAAGGCGCTGGAGGCGGCGACGCACTTCGCGCCGCTGCACATCCCCGCCGCGCTCCAGCTCATCCGGGCCGCGGAGCGGCAGTGTCCGGGCCTGCCGCAGTTCGTCTGCTTCGACACGGCCTTCCACGCGACGATGCCGGAGGTCGCTTCGACATTCCCCCTGCCCCGCTCCGTGCGCGACCAGGGCGTGCAGCGGTATGGCTTCCATGGCCTGTCGTATGAGTCCATCGTCGCGAGGCTCGCGCCCCAGGTGCCCGCTCGCACCGTGGTGGCGCACCTGGGCAACGGCGCGAGCCTCGTGGCGCTCGACCACGGGCGCTCCGTCGATACGTCCATGGGCTTCACGCCCACGGGCGGCGTCCCCAGCGGAACGCGCACCGGCGACCTGGATCCGGGCGTGTTGCTGTTCCTGATGCGCACGGACGGGCTGGGCGCGGAGGCGCTGGAGGCGCTGGTGAACAAGGACTCCGGGCTCCGGGGCCTGTCGGAGGGGACCAGCGACATGCAGGCCCTCACGCGCGACGCGGAGGCGGGCAGCGCGGCGGCGGCCCTGGCGGTGGACGTCTTCACGCGCGGAATCGCGAAGACGGTGGGCGCCTACGCGGCGGTGCTCGGCGGACTGGACCTGCTCGTGTTCACGGGCGGCATCGGGGAGAACAGCGCGCGGGTGCGCCAGGGCGTCTGCGCGACGCTCGGCCACCTGGGCATCCGGCTGGAGGCCCAGCGCAATGAGGCGAGCGCGGAGCTCATCACGGCCGATGCGGCGTCATGTCCCGTGCGCGTGCTGCCCAGCGATGAAGAGGTGCAGATTGCCCGTCACACGCGGCGGCTGCTCCGCGGGTGAAGCCCCCTACGCCCGCCGCGCGAGGCTCCGGCGCGGCAGGTGCAGCAGGCCCTCGCGGCGCAACCACAGGGCCGCCGCGACAATCGTCAGCAGGGTCGTGGGCATCCAGGCCGCGATGGCGGGCGCCAGGCGCTCGGTGAGCACCAGCGTGCGGGACACCACCATCAGGCCCCACATGGCCACGGCGATGAGCAGCCCCTCCACCACCGCCGCCGTCAGGTGCCCCCGCCGGTTCGTCCGCAGCGCCAGGCCCACCGCCAGCAGCGCCGCGGGCAGCCCCGCCAGCGGGTACGCGAAGCGGTTGTGCCACGCCAGCTGGAAGGCCTTCGTCGCGAGCCCCACCTCTTCTCGCGCGACGATCTGCTCGCCCAGCTCGCCCAGGCGCATCTGCTCCGGGCGGCCCGGACGGATGCGGAACGTCGTCGCGCCCACGCCCAGCTCGTATTCGGCGGTGGGCTGCTGCGTCACCGACGTGCGCCCGTCCTCCGTGAACGTGCGCTCCACCACGTCCGTCAGCTCCCAGCGCGTCCCCTCCAGCGAGCGCATCCGCCCCGCGTCCACGCGGCGGCGCAGCTTGAACTCCGGCGTCAGCGTGAAGATGGAGACGTTCTCGAAGCCCTCCTGCGCGTTGCCGCCCCGGAGGAAGAAGATGGCGTCGCCCCGCCGGAACCACTGCTTCGGCGTGTAGTACATCCGCCAGTCGCCCCACCGGTTGAAGCGCTGCGTGGTGATTTCGTCCACGCGCCGGCCCGCCCTCGCGGCCACCGTCTCGTCGAAGGCCACCAGCCCCACGCACGCCACCAGCGCGCACAGGCCCACCGGCAGGTACAGCGCCGCGGGCCCGAAGGTGAGCGCCCGCAGCGCCGTCACCTCGCCCTTCTTGCGCAGCGCGGACACCGTCGTGCCCGCCGCCAGCAGCAGCGCCGCCGGCCCCAGCTGCTGCACCGTCACCAGCGCCTTGTAGCCGTAGAGCTTGAGCACATCGAGCACCCAGCCCTCGCCCCCGTAGGCCTTCGCGCGGTCCACGAAGTCCACCACCAGGAACACCGCCACCACGCCCGCCAGGATGCCCAGCGTGTAGCGCACGTACGCGCGCACCACGTACCCGAAGAGGGTGCCCTTCATCGCACCGTCCCCGAGCGCGTCACGCGGTACAGCGCGAACGCGCCCACCACCATGAAGAGCACGTTGGCCAGCTGCCCCGCGACCAGCACCGGCAGCTGCCCCTTCTGGCCCATCTGCTCGAAGGCGCGGCTGAGCAGGTAGTAGAGGACGTAGCCGCCCAGGGTCAGCAGGTAGCCCCACGCGCGGCCCGCCTGCCTGCGGCCAATGGCCAGCGGCGTGCCCAGCAGCGCGAACGCCATCGGCGCCACCGCGTTGCCCAGCCGGCTGTGCAGCGCCATCAGGAAGGGACGCGGATCATCCCGCCGCTCCTCCGCGTCCTTCGCCGCCGCGATCAACTCCACCGGCGTCAGCTCCTCCTTCGGCGAGCGGAACCGGTTGCGCCGCGACAGCGACCCGCCCAGCCCCACGTTGATCTCCGCCTTGTCGAAGGCGACGACGCTCGCGTCCACCGAGGAGCGGTTGGCGCGGTGCACCTCGCCTTCCTTCAATTCAATCCGCAGCGCCTCGCCCCGCTCGGACGTGCCCACGCTGCCCTTGTGCGCCAGCACCAGCAGCGGCGAGCTGGGGTCGCGGTCGTCGTGCAACAGCACGTTCGTCCACCCACCGCCCTTGGGCGCCACCTTCTGCGCGTACAGCGTCAGGTCGCTCAGGTCCTCGTAGAAGACGCCGGACTTCACGTCGCCCGCGACGTTCTTCTGGATGACCTCCCCCACCAGGTCCTTCACGCCCGTGAGGCCCCACGGCTCCACCGTGGACGTGAGCAGCACCATGAACGCGCTCAGCGCGATGCCCACGCTCAGCGGCGCCGCCAGCAGTTGGAGCGGGCTGATGCCCAAAGCCTGCAGCGACGTGAGCTCCCGGTCCTCGCCCAGCCGCCCCAGGCCCAGCAGGATGGCCAGGAGGAACGCGATGGGCAGCGCCATCACCAGGAAGTGCGGCGCCAGGTACGCGATGAGTCGGCCCAGGTCGCCCAGCGTCACCGCCGAGCCCAGGAGCACGTCCGTGCCGCGCAGGAACTGCATCACGAACAGCAGCAGGAACATGAACGCCACCCAGACGCACAGGGGGACGAGCAGCTCCTTGAGCAGGTAGCGCGCCAGCAGCTTCACGACCGCGCCCGCAGCCCCCGCGCGCCGATGTCCCGGCGGAAGTGCCTGCCCTCGAAGCGCACCGCGTCCGCCGCCGCCAGGGCCCGCTCGCGCGCCGTGGCCAGGCTGTCGCCCCGCGCGCACACCGTCAGCACCCGGCCGCCCGCCGTCACCAGCGCGCCGTCCTGCTTCGCCACGCCCGCCAGGAACACCGGCGCGTTCGACGGTACGGCGTCCAGCCCTTCAATCCGCTGGCCCTTCTTCGGCGCCTCCGGATAGCCCTCCGCCGCCAGCACCACGCCCACCGACGCGCCCGGGAACTGCTTCAGCGGCCGGGGCTCCAGCGTCCCCTTCGCGCACGCGTCCAGCAGCGGCAGCAGGTCCTCGTCCACCTGCATCATCAGGACCTGCGTCTCCGGGTCCCCGAAGCGCGCGTTGAACTCCAGCACCTTCGGGCCGGACGCCGTGAGCATCAGCCCTGCGTACAGCACGCCTCGCAGGGGCGTGCCGCGCTTCTTCAGCACCGCGAGCGTCGGCGCGATGAC
This sequence comes from Corallococcus caeni, assembly GCF_036245865.1. Taxonomy (NCBI): domain Bacteria; kingdom Pseudomonadati; phylum Myxococcota; class Myxococcia; order Myxococcales; family Myxococcaceae; genus Corallococcus; species Corallococcus caeni. The sequence goes on from NZ_BTTW01000001.1 coordinate 198,336, forward strand.
CTGCTCGCCCACCTTCGCCAGCGCTTCGGGCGTGAGGAACGGCGCCGGGCAGTACGCGCCCATGCCGCCGGTGTTGGGGCCCGTGTCGCCCTCGCCCACGCGCTTGTGGTCCTGCGACAGCGGCAGGAGCACGTAGCGCTCGCCGTCGCACAGGGCCATCAGCGACACCTCCTCACCCTCCAGCAGCTCCTCCAGCACCATCCGCTGGCCCGCCTGGCCCATCGCCGCCACGGCGCGCACCGCGTCGCGCGCGGCCTGCGCGTCCGGCGCGACGATGACGCCCTTGCCCGCGGCCAGGCCGTCCGCCTTCACCACGATGCGGCCCTGCGCGACGGCGTACTTCTCCGCCTCCGCCGCGTCGGTGAAGACGCGGAAGGCCGCGGTGGGCACGCCCGCCTCGTCCATCACCTCCTTGGCGAAGGCCTTGGAGCCCTCGATGCGCGCGGCCGCCGCGACGGGGCCGAAGCACGGGATGTCCACCTGCGCCAGCGCGTCCGCGACGCCCGCGACGAGCGGCGCCTCCGGGCCCACCACCACCAGGTCCACGCCCTCGCGGCGCGCCAGCGACACCACCGCCCCCGGCGAGTCCGCCTGCAGGGGCACGTTGGTGCCCCACCGCGCGGTGCCCGGGTTGCCCGGGCCCACCAGGAGCCGGGAGAGACGGGGACTCTGGGCCAGCTTCCACGCGAGCGCGTGCTCGCGTCCGCCCGACCCCAGCAACAGGACCTTCACGTCAACCTCGCTCGTCGAGTTTGAAGAGCAGCTTCTTCGCCGGGAAGTAGGACGGGTCCAGCCCCACCACCTTCTCCAGCACCGCGCGCGCTTCCTTCGGCTTCGACGCCACCAGCAGCTCCGCCAGCTTCGTCTGCGCGGACAGCAGCTTCGGCGCCACGTCCAACGCGGACTGGAGCGTGCGCATGGCCCCCGCCACGTCCCCGGCCGCCGCCTGCGCGAGCCCCAGCGACAGGCGCGCCACCGGCAGGCCCCGCTCGAGGCCCACCGCGCGCTCGGCGAACCCGCGCGCCTGCGGCCCCTTCGCGTCCAGCGCGATGAGCGCCCGGTACGCCTGGGCACTGCCGCTGTTCGAGTTCACGTCCACCACGGAGTGCAGCAGCCGCTCCGCGGTCTGCCGGTCCCCCTGGTGGAAGCGCACCAGGGCCTCGTACAGCAGGGGCTGCACGTCCTCCGGGCGGTCGCCCAGCGCCTTCACCACGTTCTCCACGCCCACCAGCGTTTCGCCCGGCCGCAGCCAGAAGCGCGACAGCGCGGGCCGGGGCTCCAGCCGCAGCGGATCCCAGTCGCGCGCCTCCAGCACCGGGTAGAACAGGCGGAAGGCCTCGTCGCGCTTCTTCGCGCTCGCCGCCGCCACGCCCTCCAACAGCTTCGCGTCCATGCGGCGGTCGTCCAGCCGCACCGCCTGCTGGAAGCGCTCCTGGGCTCCGGCCGCGTCGCCCTCCAGCAGGTGCATCCGCCCTTCCAGCACCTTCTCCAGCGCGGCGTCCTCCAGCCGGCCCTGGAAGCCCTTCAGGTGCTCGCGGGCCGCGGCCACGTCCTTCTGCGCCAGCGCCACCAGGAACCCCTGCAGGTGGGCCTCCGGCATCGTCGGCACCACCTTCAGGGCCTCCGCCGCCGCGTCCAACGCGCCGGCGTTGTTGCCCGCCGTGCGCTGCGCCGCGGCCAGGTGGCTCCAGATTTCAGAGGCGTCGCGCGGGCCGTAGCGGGACGCGCTCTTCGTCAGGTCCTTCAGTGCGCGCACCGCGTCGCGCGCGTTGCCCTCCGCCTGGTAGCGCAGCACCGCCAGCGCCAGGGAGGCGCGCACGTCGCCCGCCTTCGCCTTCAGCCGGTCCTCGTACAGCTTGCGCGCGCGGCCCGTCTCGCCGACCTCCACGTAGATGCGGGCGGCGGCCTCCAGGCTGTTCCAGTCCTGCGGATCCAGCTCCATCCGGCGGGAGAGCTGCTTGAGCGCCAGCCCGTACTGACCGGCCTGCTCGTGGGCGAGCGCGCTGTAGTAGTCCACGCGCTTGAGGTTCGGCGCCAGCTTCCGCGCGGCGTCGAACTCCTGGTTCGCCAGCTCGCGCGACGTGGCCACCTGCGAGCGCCCCAGCACCAGGTGCGCCTCCGCCTTGTGGGCGTCACTGGCCTCCGGCTGCGCCAGCACCGAAGTGGCGAGCTGCGCCGCCTGCTCCAGGTTGCCCGGCTGACGCGAGCGCGCCAGCAGCAGGTTCGCGTGCGCGACGAGCAGCGCGGGCGTCTTCCCGGCCGTGCCCTGCGCGGCCAGGATGAGCTCGCGCGCCTCCTGGAAGGAGTTGTCGTCCATGCCCGGACCGCGTCCGAGCGCCAGCGCCTGCACGTACCCGGCGATGGCATCCGTGCTGCGGGGGTTGAGCAGCAGCGCCTGCTGGAAGGACTCCTCGGCTTCCGTGTACGCGACGCGCTGGTCCAGCTCGAGCTGCTTCTGGCCCGCGGCCAGGTGCTCCGCGCTGGTGCCCTCCAGCTCCAGGAACTGGAGCTTCCACCGGCCCACCGCGGCCAGCACCTCCGGAGGCACCGCGGCCGGAGCGGGGGGCTTCGCGTCCCGGGCCGCCTTCTCCTGCTGGGGCTTGTACACGAGGAAGTAGCCCGCCGCGCCACCGCCCCCGAGGAGCACCAGCGCCAGCAGGCCGACGACGACGGAGCGGCCGCCACCTTCGCTGCCGCCGCGCTGGGCGCTGCGGACCGGAGCGGCCGTGATGTGCGAGGTGCGCGCGGGCTTCACCGAGCTCACGCGCGAGTCCGGCGACAGCGCCGTGGCCCCCGCGGACCGGAGCTCGCCCCCGGACAGGTCGTCCCCGGACGAGGCCGCTGCGGGGTCCAGGCTGCTCATCATCGGCAGCTCCAGGTCCCCGCTCGCAGGCGGAGGCGCCGCGACCTCGGGCGCCACCACCACGGAGGACTCGCGGGCGGCCGCGGGCTCGCGCTGCTTGCAATCGTCGCAGATGCCCAGGGCCTGGTCGAAGGCATCCGTCAGGGCCTTGCCGCACGAGCGGCAGTTCGTGCTCGTCTCCGACTTCGCGGCGGGCGCGGCGGCCTGCGCCGGAGCGCGGGCGGACATGCGGCCCAGCGACACGGCCCCGGCGGCGGGCGCGGAGGAGGCCCGGGCGGGCGGCGGCGCGGCCCCTTCCGGCTCCAGCCCCCCGGGCGCCGGCCCGAGGAAGTCGAGCAGCGGGTCGTCCGGAATCTTCGGAGCGGACGGAGCGGCGACGCCGGGCGCGTCGGGCACCGGCGGACCGGGCTTCGCGGCCGGGCTCGCCCTGGGCGAGGACGGGCCCAGGTTGGCGAACGGATCCGCGGGCAGGCTCGCGGGGGCGCGCGACGCGGGCGGGCCCAGGTTCGCGAACGGGTCCACGCTCCCCGGTGGCCCCAGCTCCGGCAGCTCGCCGAAGTCCCCGAAGAGGTCCGACGCCGGAGCCGCCTTCGGCGCGGCCTGCGCCTCCGGAGGCTTCGCCGCGGCGGGCACGTTCCGGGGCGCCGCCTGCGCTGGAGCGGCGGCCGGGTTGCTCCGGGGCTCACGCGCGACGGGCGGCGCGGGGGCGGCGGCGGGAGGCGCGGCCCCTTCAGCGGGGGCCGTCACGGACGCAGCCGAGGCGTCCCGCTTCACGAGTTGGAGGTGACGGCAGCGGGGACACTGCGCGCGGACGCCCTTGGTCGTGATCAACCGGTCGTCGATCGCGTAGGCCGCCGCGCATTTCTGGCAGACGATGCGCATGAAGTTAGTGGCGGAAGTGTCGCACTCCCGTCACCACCATGGCCATCCCATGTTCATCCGCCGCGGCGATCACCTCCGGGTCCCGGACGGAACCGCCCGGCTGGATGACCGCCGTCGCGCCCGCCCGGGCCGCCTCGTCCAGGCCGTCCCGGAAGGGGAAGAAGGCGTCCGAGGCCACGGCGCTGCCCTTGAGGGCCTCGCCACCGCGCGTCATCGCGATGCGCACGGAGTCCACCCGGTTCGTCTGCCCCCCGCCCTGGGCCAGCAGCTGGGACGGCGCCGCGAAGACGATGGCGTTGCTCTTCACGTGCTTGCACACCTTCCAGGCGAAGCGCAGGGCCCGCTCCTCCTCCGGCGTGGGGGCGCGCTTGGACACCACCTTCCACTCCAGGGGCGGCTCCACCGCGTCGCGGTCCATCAGCAGCATGCCGCCGGACACGCTGCGCGCGTCCACCTGGGGCCGCGGCTTCACCGTGGGGGACGCCAGCGCGGGGCCCGCCTCCAGCAGGCGCAGGTTCTTCTTGCCCGCCAGCACCTGGAGCGCCTCGGCCGAGTACGACGGCGCGATGACCGCCTCCAGGAACGTCTCCGCCATGGCCCTGGCCACGGCCGCGTCCACCTCGCGGTTGAAGGCGACGATGCCGCCGAAGGCGCTCACCTCGTCCACCGCGCGGGCGGTGCGGTAGGCCTTCTCCAGCACGTCGTCCACCGCCACGCCGCACGGGGTGTTGTGCTTGATGACCACCGCGCAGGGCTTCTCCGGGAACTCCAGGACCAGGCCCAGGGCCGCGTCCAGGTCCAGGATGTTGTTGTACGAGAGCTCCTTGCCCTGGAGCACCTTGGCGAAGGCGACGGACGGCTCCTTGGGCGCGGCGTATTCCTTGTAGAAGGCGCCGCGCTGGTGCGGGTTCTCCCCGTAGCGCAGCCCCTGCACCTTCTGGAACGCGAGCGACAGTTCCTGCGGGAAGGGCTCCTCGGCCTCGCCGGAGAGCCACCCGGAGATGGACGCGTCGTAGGCCGCCGTGTGCGCGAACGCCTTGCGCATCAGCCGGCGCCGCGTCTCCAGGCCCACGCCCTTCTGGCCTTCAATCTCCGCGAGCACCGGCGCGTAGTCGTCCGGGTCCACCACGATGGCCACGTGCTTGAAGTTCTTCGCGGACGCGCGGACCATCGCCGGCCCGCCGATGTCGATGTTCTCGATGACGTCGTCCTCGCCCGCGCCGGACGCCACCGTCTGGCGGAACGGGTAGAGGTTCACCACCACCAGCGAGATGGGCTCGATGTGGTTCTTCGCCATCTCCGCCCGGTCGCTCTCCAGGTCGGGCCGGCCGAGGATGCCGCCGTGGATGCGGGGGTGGAGCGTCTTCACGCGGCCGCCAAGGATTTCGGGGCTCTGCGTGTGCTCGGACACCTGGGTGGCGGGGATGCCGGCGGCCTTCAGGGCCTCCAGGGTGCCGCCGGTGGAGAGCAGCCGGTAGCCCAGCCGGACCAGGCCCTGGGCAAAGGGAACCAGACCGCGCTTGTCGGAAACGCTCAGGAGAGCCAGCACGTGTGCGCCTCGCAATGGGTGGGGGTGGCGCGGGTCCTAGCAACCACCCCCTGGGGTGTCAACGCAACACGTCACCCCAGGCCCGGCGCGAAACAGTGCCCTGCCCTCAAGGCTTGCGAGCGGACACGGGAGGCTCGGCCTCCGTGGCCTCGCGCAGCTTCATGAGGCCGCGCGTCTCCACCTGGCGGATGCGCTCGCGGGTGAGGTTCATGATCTCCCCCACCTCCTCCAGGGTGATGCCGCCCTTCTCCGCCACGTCCAGGGCGCAGGTGTGCTCCAGCTCCGTGATTTCCTTGTCCGGGAAGTTGAGCTTGATGGAGCCCGTCTCCGGGTTCACGTCCAGGTAGAGGTTGTGCTTGCAGGACACGAAGAGGCACGGGCGCGGGCCGTTGATGCAGTCCGCGCGGGTGCGCGGCCGCTGCTCGTCCACGAGCTTGAGCGTCTCCGTCTCCTCGGGGTCCAGCTGGCCGGCCAGCCTGCGCCGGCGCAGGTCGCGCGCCATCTCCTTGCGCGACATGGTCTTGGAGCGCCGGCGTTCCGCGGGCTGCTCCTCCTCAGTCCCCCCCTCGCCCTCCTGCAGCTGCTTCACTTCCGACATGTTTCGTCCTCCAGATGTGTGGAGTCTACCCGGTTCAACAGGACCCTGGGGGGCATCCTATTGTGGCCGGAGCGTTTCGTCTTCGCGCGCCGTGACGGCGCTGCCCAACCGGGCGACATCCCGGACCAGATCCTGCGCCCGTTGCCTGAGCGTTGCCAACTGGGCTTCGAGTGACCTCCTGCGTTCTCCTCCCAGGGGCCGTCCTCCCAGCTCCTCCTGGAACCCGTCCAGCACCTCCGACAGGTCCCGCTGAAGCTGGTCGATGTGGTTGCGGTGGAACACGAAGGAGCGGCGGATGTCCTCCAGGGTGTGTCCTTCGGCCATCATCTTCTTGATGACGTTGATGCGCCGCACCGCTTCCACCGGGTAGAGCCCCAGGCTGCCCTGGTGCTTCCCCTTGCGGCCCACACGGCGGCTGCGGGGGAGCAGACCGGCCTGGACGTACTTCCGGAACGTCGCCTCCGAGAGCCTCACGCCCCGGGGCCGGAAGATTTCCAGGATCGCGTTCGCGGGAAGGCCCCCCGCGTTCTCGCGCTCGATGCGCTCAAGTTCGTCGGGCGCGAGCAGGTCCATCGATTCCATTGAATAGAGGCTACTGAATGGATGCCTTAGTTGCCAGATTCGCGCGTCATCCGTCAAGGAGGACGCGCAGCCAGGCAGGCGGACGTCGTCCGGCCGACGCTCCGCGCCAGCATGCGGTGGCTTCAGGGGCTGGGAGGGGAACGGCGGGGCTTCAGCGGCCGCGGGGCGCGCGGAACTCCTGCGTCACGGCGCCGTTGGCGGGGACGACGACGGTGAACGTCTTCTCACCGGACGGGTGCCGGAAGGTCAGCGTGTAGGTGCCGGCCGGAAGCTTGTAGGTCGCGCGGCCCTGCACGTCCCCGAGCCGCTTCCCGCTCAGGAAGACGGTGGCGTACGGGTTGGCCTTCACCTGGAGCGAGCCCATGGCCTTCGCCGGGTCCGCGGCGGGCAGCGCCGTGGCGGTGTCCGCCGCCGGGGTCGTGGCGGGGGCGGCAGGTCCGGTGGCCGGAGGCGAAGCGAGGGCGGCTTCGCGGCGCTGCCCTTCGAGCTCCGCGTCGATGGCGTCGGTGGCCGGGGGCACCGTGGCGGTGGCCGGAGGCGGGGTCGTCACCGGGGCGCTGGCCTGGGGTGCGGGCGGGCTCCCCTGCCCCGCGTCCCGGGCGCCGGAATGGGAGCGGGCCACGGCGAGGACGCCCATGACGCCCGCGAGCCCCACCGCGGCGGCCCCGGCCCACAGGGCGCGCTTGCGGTTCGGCGCGACGGCAGGCCCGGGTTCGGTGGCGGAGACGGTCTCGACTTCGCGGTCGCCGGCGCCGTCGTGGGATGGGGAGGCCAGCACGGCGGGGACCTCGCGGGACCCGGCGCGCCTGCCCTGGGGCGCGAGCGGCGCCTCCCTTCCCAGCGACTGCGGCGGCATCCGCGGCGTGGGCTGGGGGGGACGTCCGTTCGCGGCGTCGGCGGCGCGGTCGTCATGCGACAGCACCAGCGTCGTCCCATGGCGGTCCTCGTCCGGCGAGCCGCTCCGCTTCGCGCCCGAGGCGTGTTCCCGCGACGGCATCACCGCCGTGGGCTCGCGGGGCGGCGGCTCGGCGCCGGGCTGCGGCAGCGCGCCGTCCTCCAGCGCCGTCCGCTCCGGGAGCGCGGGCAGCGCCTGGTTGCTGGCCGCGACGGGGAACAGCCTCCGGACGAACGCGCCCACGTCGGTGTCATCGACGGAGCGGGCGTGGTTCAGCACGCACTGGGCCAGCGCGCGCTCCAGCTCTCCCGCCGTCTGGAAGCGCTTCGACAGGTCGCGCTCCAGCGCGCGGCAGATGACGGCGTCCAGGTCCGGCGGCACGTCCGGGTTGAGCCGCGCGGGCGGCACGATGGTGCTCTCCTGCACCGCGCGCAGGACGGCGATCTCCGAGTCGCCCTGGAACAGCCGCCCGCCCGTGAGCAGCTCCCACAGCACCACGCCCAGCGCGAACACGTCGGTGCGCACGTCCACGCTCTCGCCCCGGGCCTGTTCGGGGGACATGTACGCGAACTTGCCCTTGAGCACGCCGGGGTTCGTGAGCTTGTTGCCCGCCTTCGCGATGCCGAAGTCGGTGAGCTTCACCGCGCCGTCGTAGGACACGAGCACGTTGTGGGGCGTGACGTCCCGGTGCACCAGGTTGAGCAGCTCGCCGTTCACCCGCAGGCGGTGGGCGTAGTGCAGCCCGCGCGCGACCTCCGCGCCGATGTGCGCCACCAGCACGGGCGGCATCGGCGTCATCGCCTCCTTGCTCCGCTTGCGCAGCTCCCACAGCGAGCAGCCGCGCACGTACTCCATCGCCAGGTAGTAGGTGTCCTCGTGCTTGTCGAAGTCGAAGATCTGCACCACGTTGGCGTGGTTGAGCCGCGAGGCCAGCCGCGCCTCCGCGATGAACATCTGCACGAAGTCCGGGTCGCTCGCGAGGAACGCCCGCACGCGCTTGATGACGACCTCCTTCTCGAAGCCCTCCGGCCCGCGCGCGGTGCACAGGAAGATTTCGGCCATGCCCCCTTCGGCGAGCTTGCGGCGCACGACGTACTTGCCGACGTGGGTTCCTGCCTCGAGCGTCACGGAAGGATCCAAGGCCGCGCCTACTCGAACTTGACCGTCACCACGTTGAGGTCGATGGGGCGCACCTCGATGCGGCGGCTGAGGGTGCGCTTCAGCTCGGAGTTGGTGAACTTGCAGTCATACGAACCCACGTGCATCTCCACCGGCTGGAACGGCGTCTCGCCCAGCTTGCGTCCGTTGCACGTCACCTCCGCCCACGGCGTCACCACGAAGCTCACGGACGCGGCTCGATCCGCGGCGCGAGCGGGCTCACGCACCTCCGCGGCGGGCACCACCGTGGTCGCGGTCGCTTTCACCACCGGCGCGGGAGCCTGGGCGCGAGCGGTCTGCTGGGCCTGCTTCGCGTCGGGGGCCGCGGCGTCCGGCGCGCGGGGAGCGGCCACGCCGGAGGGGCCCACGCCAGGCTCCGGCGTCGTTGGTGCCGGCGGCTCCGTGGCGGGCGGCTCCGTGGCGGGCTTTCCGGACGACTGCATGGGCACGAGCTTCAGCGGTCCCACGTCGAGCCGACCGGACGGCGGGATGACGATCTGCGTGCGCAGCTCGCGGTAGCCCTCCTTCACGAGCACGACCCAGTAGCGGCCGGGCTTCACCGTGGGCAGCGTCAGGGGCGTGCGCTCCGGGAGCACGCGGTCCTCGAACACGACGCGCGCGCCGACGGGGTCGGACTCCACGCGCACGCCGCTCGCGCCAGGCCCCAGGCTCCAGACGATGCCGACGCCCACCAGGAGCGCGACGAGCAGGATGGCGCCATACAGGAGCACGCGGCGCTTCGGCGGCTCCACCGCGGACTGCTCGGTGACCGTGCCGGTGCGGGCCGGCGGCGCCCAGGCGTTCGGCACGGGCGCGCGGGACACGGAGCGCGGCGCGGTGGACGCGGTCATCTCCTCGATGGTCGCGTGGGGCGCGGGCACCGGGAGCCGGTGGCCGCGGTGCTCGCCGGACGGGGTGGACATGCCCGTGCGGAAGCCGGGGATCTCCGAGCGCGGCACGGCGCGCATGTCCTGCGTGGGGCCTTCGTCCACGTCCGCGCGGGAGACGGCGCGCATGTCCAGGGTCGAGTCGTCCTCGTCCTCCCGGGCCTGCGCCGCCAGCAGGCGCTGATCCAACGTGGGCGCGTCCTCCTCCACCTGGAAGCCGCCGGACAGCTTGCCCTGCGTGTCCACCATCGCGAGCGTGGGCGCGTCCTCCTCCACCTGGAAGCCGCCGGACAGCTTGCCCTGCGTGTCCACCATCGCGAGCGTGGGACCGTCCTCCTCCTCCGTCACCGTCGGGAGGGAGGGCTCCTCCAGACGGACCGGACGGATGCTCCGCGAGGGCGGTGACTCCAGCGCCCGCCGGGCCCCCGTCCCTCGTGGCTCCGGCCGGGCGTCGGCGGCGCGGGCATCGGAGCGGGGGTCGACGTTGCGGATTTCAGAGCGGGGCTCCGGCCGGGCGTCGACGGCGCGAGCATCGGCGCGGGGGTCGACGTTGCGGACTTCAGAGCGGGGCTCCGGCCGGGTGTCGACGTTGCGTCCGTCCGCGTGCGCCTCCGGGTGACGGCCTTCACCGCGTGCCTCCGCGCGAACGGCACCGCGTCCATCGGGCCGCGAATCGCCACGGGGCTCCGCGTTGCGCGCGTCCACCCGCGCCTCCGCGTTGCGGCCCTCGGGACGGGTGTCCGGCCCACGGCTCTCCGAGCGCCCGCCCTCCGCCTCCGCGTCCTCGCGGCGCGCCTCCACCTTCCCACTGGGACGGTTCGCCCGGGGCGGACGCAGCGTCGTGGTGGGCTCGTTCTCCGTGCGGCCATGGGGCGTCGCCGGCCGCATCACCGAACGGCGCGGCGCGGGCGACGGCGGCGCGGCACCGGCCTCGTCGTCCGTCACCTGCACCTCACCGGAGCGCGCCTCCTCCGACAGCCGGTCCGCGAACAGCTCTCGCATGTACGCGGCCAGGTCCGCCGTCGTGCCGCACGGCTGCGGCTGCGACGCGAGCCACCCCTCCAGCGCCCGCTGCAACTCCTGCGCGTGCTGGTAGCGCGCGTCCGGCTCCTTCGCGAGCGCCTTGAGCACGATGGCGTCCAGTTCCACCGGCACCCGGGGCGCCACCTGCGACGGCACCGGCACGTGGCACTCCGCCACCGCCGACAGCGTCAGCATGTCGCTGGGACGCTTGAACAGCCGTCCCCCCGTCAAGAGCTCATGCAGCACGACGCCCAGCGCGAACACGTCCGAGCGCCGGTCCACGCGCTGCCCCGCGGCCTGCTCCGGCGACATGTACGAGTACTTGCCCTTGAGCACCCCGGAGCGCGTCACGGTGGCCTGATCCGCCGCCTTCGCGATGCCGAAGTCCACCACCTTCACGCCGCCGTCGAACGTCACCAGGATGTTCTGCGGCGACACGTCCCGGTGCACGATGTCCAGCGGGCGCCCCGTCGCGTCCGTCTTCTTGTGCGCGTAGTCCAGCCCCGCGCAGGCTTCCAAGAGGATGCGGCACACCAGCGGAACCGGCAGCGGACGCCCCGCCGTCTCCGAGCGCTTCCAGAGCCGGCGCGCGTCCACGCCATGGATGTACTCCATGGCGATGAAGAACGTGTCCCCCTCCGCCCCCAGGTCGTAGATCTGCACCACGTTGGGGTGCGCCAGCCGGGCCGCGATCCGCGCCTCGTCCAGGAACATCCGGACGAACTCGTCGTTCTCCGACAGGTGCGGGAGGATCCGCTTGAGCACCAGCAGCTTGTCCGGAGCATCCGAACCCGGCCGGCGCGCGAGGTAGATCTGCGCCATGCCGCCCGTGGCGAGGCGCTTCAGGAGCTGGTAGCTGCCGTAGGTTTCGATGGACACGGCCGGACGCGTGGAGGCGGGCCCCAAGCGTAAGCGGCCGGGCCAGGGGAATCAAACATCGAATCCCCTTGGGGTTTTTCCCGGTTCCACCGTCCGTGCGCCCCTAGCGGCGGACGGCCCGGACCTCGCGCGTCTCCCGCATCAGCGCTTCCAGCTCATCCAGGTGCCGCTTGAGCACCGGCATCAGCACCGGCGCCACGTCCACCCGGTCGAACAGGTCCAGCACCCGGTCCACCTTGCGCTCGATCTCCTGCGCCCTCACGGTGCTGATGCGCTTGAGCAGCAGGTCCGCGCCCGCTTCCATCAGCACCCGCGCCACCGCGTTGCGGTCCGCCAGCGGCTCCTGCTTGCGCTGGCCCTCTCCACGGATGACCCGCAGTCCCGGCGCACCGGCGCGCGGAGAGGACTTCATGGGCTCATCAGGGGTCCAGGTGCTCACAGCGCCTCCAGGGCAACAGCGTGCAGACGCTCCGCAGGGTACACACCGAGGGAGCGCCTCCAATTTTCTGGTCATCCGCACAGGCAGATGCAGTGCTGTAGCACCGGGGTCTGACACCCCCGTTCGGGGCCGGATGGCCGGCCCGTCACGGGGTCCACACCCACAGCTCCTCCACCGTTCAGTCGTTGGCGCAGGCGCGGCGGTAGGTGATGGCCACCTTGGAGCCCGGCGGCGGCACCGTGGTGAACACCACGCTGTTGGACGCCGCGTCGTAGCTCCACCCGCTGGTGGTCGTGGTGCCGTTGACGGTCACCACCACCGTGCCCGCGTCGGGCTCCTCGCTCAGCGGGAAGCGGTCCTGCGCGCTGAACGCCTTGCTGGCCACCTGCTTGAGGAGCGGCGCGTAGTCCCCCGCGCAGACGTTGAGGACCTCGCCACCCGTCTGGGCCGCCGCGTCCGCGTACCGGGTGCCGGTGCCGCCCGCCGTGGCGCAGGACGTCTTCGTGGGCGCGATGGCGAAGAACGTGGCCCGCTGCGGCTGGTTCTCCCCCTTGCGCTGCTGCGCCCACTGCACGTACGTGGAGACCGCGTCCGGCGAGTGGTCGTCCTCGTCGCCCACGAACACCACCACCAGCGCCGCGGAGTCGCGCAGGAAGCCCGCGTTGCCGTCGTTGGCCAGCGCCGTGCGCGGATCATCCGCGTTGTTCACCAGCGGCGAGGTGAGCGCGCGGCGCATCGCCTCGAAGCCCTGCTCCACCTGGGCGCACTGGCCCACCTGCACGTTCTGCTGGAGCACCTGCGTCACGTTGGGCGTGCCCAGCGTGAGGATGCGCTGACGGCTGTTGTCCGCCGGGAAGAAGCGGCCGGCCTCGCCGCCCAGCGCGCCGCCCGGGCACGCGCCGGACACCGCGGAGATGCCCGTCGTCGTCACCGCCATGTTCACGTCCACCGCCTTGTTGCGCGCGGCGTCCACGAAGGCGGGAATGGCGGCCACCAGCTTCGGGTGCTCCTCCACCATGGAGGCCGTGTTGTCCACGACGAACAGCACGTCCACCTTGCTCACGTCCTGCTGCACGAAGGTGTCCGTCTTGTCCGTCTTCTTCGACGACTCACCGATGAGCGGCACCATCAGCGGGATGGGCAGGTCGCTGGAGTCCACGTAGAGCGGCGACAGGTTCATGCCCGTCACCTGCGCCAGGTAGTCCACGCCCACCGTGAAGGACTCGCCCGGCGCAAGCTGGAACGCGGGCGGCGCCGGGTGGTCCAGCAGCTCGAACTCCGTGTCCGTCGTGCCCGGCCCGATGAAGACGTTGGACACCGTGATGGGCGTGGTGCACGCGTTGAGGTAGTTCACCTCGCGCGGCGCGGGGCGGCAGTCCTTGCGGCCCAGGCCGAAGTCCAGGTACCAGGGCGACGCCACCAGGCACGTCTCCTGCGAGTTCGCCAAGAGCGGCACCTGCCGCACCGGCGTCACCGGGTTGTACTGCTCCACCTGCAACTCCCCCGTGAAGCCGCCACCGGTGAAGGGCGCCTGGAAGGCCACCTGGAAGCTGAACCAGTCCCCCGGGTAGATGATGCCGCCGAAGAGCTCCCCGCCGGGCATCTTGAACACGCCGCCGCCGTCGTTGGCGATGCGGATGTTCTTCACGGGGCACAGGTCCGTGCCCTTGTTCTCCAGCTTCACGCCCAGCACCGCGCCGCGGCCCGGAGGAATCGTGCCGAAGTCCACCAGCAGCGGAGTCACGGTCAAATCACACGGCGCGTGCGCCTTCGCGCGGCCGAAGAAGTCCAGCTGCACGGTGGCCGCGGAGAACGCGCTCGTGGTCATCACCAGCGCGCCGGACGCGCTGCCCTCGCGCGTGGGCTCGTAGAAGACCTCCAGGTTCAGCTCGCCGTTGGCCGGCAGGGTGAACGGCAGCGCGATGGGCTTGTGGTTGAACTGGAGCTGGGCGCCGCTTGCGTCCGGCGTCCAGTCCAGCGTGTTGATGGTGAGCGGCCCGGCGTTGTCCGTGCCGCAGTTCTTCACGTTCACCACCACGCGCACCTTGGAGCCCAGCGGCTGCTCGCCGAAGTCGTACGTCAGCGGCGACACGCACAGCTCCGACGCGCCGCCGAAGCCGCGCAGCGGCACGGGCAGCGTGGGGTGGCGCTTGCTCACCACGGCGTAGACGGCGCGGTCCGTCGCCGGGCCCATGTGGCCGGGGCTGTAGCGGATCTCAAAGGCGCGCACCTCGCCGGGCTGGAGCACCAGCGGCAGGCCCGTGTTGGCCTGGCTGAAGGACGCGTCCGTGCCGTCCAGCATGAGCGACGTCACCGTCACCGGCTCCGTGCTGATGTTGCGCAGGCTGGAGGCCTTGACGGCGTCGCGGTCCACCGGCACCGCGCCGAAGTCCACCACCTCCGGCTCCGCCACCACCGCGCGGTCCAGCGCCTCCGCCGTCAGCTGCACCGGCACGTCCGCGCACCCGTTGCAGGGCGAGATGGCCAGGGCAATCTGCTTCTTGCCCACGCGCACCGGGTTGAAGGTGACGGGCAGTTCGACGCGCTCGCCCGGGTTCACCGTCAGGGGCGCCGCGACGAACTCATCCTTGTCCGCGCCCACCAGCTTGGGCGTCACCATCACCGGCAGCTCGGTGGGGTTGTCCAGCGTCACGCCCAGCGTCTTGGTGGAGTCCGCCTCGATGCGGCCGAAGTCCAGCGCGCGCGGCGTCACCCGGGCCCACGCGTCCACGCCGGCGCCGTTGAGCGGAATGCGCATCAGCGGTTCGATGCGCGTGTCCGAGCGCACCACCAGCACCGCGGGCAGCCCGCCCTGCGCCAGCGGCGCGAAGCGCACCTTCAGCGTGCACTCGCTGCCCGGCACCAGGCTGTGCGGTCCTTCATGGGTGAACTCCGCCTTGTAGGCGCCCTCCGGCCCCTCCACCCAGGCCTCGTCCACCGTGATGCGCGCGCGGCCCACGTTGCGCAGCGTCAACGTGGATTCACGAGCGTCGAAGACCGCCACCCGCGCGAAGTCGATGCCGCCCGGCGTCGCCGTCAGCCGGCCGTCCGCGAGCGACGAGCGCTCCCGGTCCGCGCAGCCCGACAACAGCCCCACCACCACCAACCCCAGCAGGCCCCAGCGCCCCGTCATGGCACCCACCCTTCCCTCCCGCCTCGCCCAAAAGCCTTGAAGCCGCGGACCTGGCCACACCATCCGTGTGTGGCCCTCGCGGATCAGGTGGCGAAGCTAGGCACCCACCCCGGGACTGCCAACCGCCTCACCGTGGGAAAAACAGTGGAACTGCCCTCCAGAACGTCCACTGGATGGCAACACCCCCGCCCACGACAGCGGAAGACTTCAGAATTTCGGAATCCGCAACGTCTTGCTGATCATCGCGCTGCCGCTGAGCACGTAGAGCAGCGCCAGCGGGTGCAGCTGGAGTGGCCCCAGGTTCCACACCCCGCCCCACAGCGCGTCACCCATGCGGCCCTGCCACGTGGCCACCGCCAGCACCATCACCAGCAAGAGGCTGGTGGGGATGGGGGTACCCTCGAAGTACTTCACCTTGCCGGTGCCGTCGGACAGCTCCGCCGAGGTGACGTTGAAGCGCGCCAGGCGGCTGATGCCGCACGCGACGAAGTAGAGGAGCGCCGCCACGTCCAGGTTGCCGCGCAGGCCCACCGCGAACGCCAGCGCCGCGGGCGCCATGCCAAAGGAGATGACGTCCGCCAGCGAGTCCAGGTCCGCGCCCAGCGGCGACTTGCGGAAGCGCCACCGCGCGATGCGGCCGTCCGCCACGTCCATCACCAGCGCCACCGGCATCAGGCAGAACGCCACCCACAGCCAGCGCGGGTTGGCCGTCGCCAGCGCCTGCATGGCCGCGAGGATGGCCCCCGCGCCGGCGAAGCCGTTGCCGAGCGTGACGAAGTCCGCCAGCACGAAGGTGCGAATCATGGAGAAGTGGCGGCGCTGGCGGCGGGCCGCGGGCGGCGACGAGGGCTCGGGCGTCATGGCTCCCGTGTAACACACACCGTCTTTCCGGCTTTCCCAAACCCACGACGCAATGCATCCGCACGTTCCAGCTCCGTGGAAAAGTCAAATCCCAGAAACATTGACCAGCGAATCGCCACCTTCCTAGTCTCCGGGCCGCCATGCCCGAGCACATCCCCGATAATCTTCCTCCTCGCGGAGGGTCCCGTGCTGTCTGGACCCGCCGTCTTTCTCTCTCTCTTCTCGCATCCCTGGCGCTCGTCGCCGGATGTGACGACAAAGATCCTGTCGACCCGGGCCCGACCCCGTCGACGCCGAAGTACACGGCGAAGATCAAGCGCACCTCCTTCGGCATCCCGCACATCACCGCGGACAACTACGGCAGCCTGGGCTTCGGCCAGGGCTATGCCTTCGCGCAGGACCACGTCTGCACGCTGGCGGACCAGGTCCTGAAGGTGCGCAGCGAGCGCGCCCGCTTCCTGGGCCAGGGCGCGGGCAACAAGAACGTGGGCTCCGACCTGGCGTACCTGGCCATGGACGTGATGGGGCGCGCGCAGACGGCCTTCCCCACGCTGTCGCAGGAAGTGCAGGACATGCTCACCGGCTACGCGGCCGGCTACAACAAGTACCTGGAGGACACGGCCCCGGAGGCCCGTCCCGCCGAGTGCGCCAACGCGCCCTGGGTGCGCCCCATCACCCCGGTGGAGCTGCTGGCGTACAACACGGACCTGACGCTCATCGCGGGCATCAACGCGCTGGCGCTCACCCTCCCCGTGGCCACGCCTCCCACCGTGAGCGCGCAGGCCGTGGACCCGAAGCAGGCCGCGCTGCGTCCCCAGATGCCTTCGCTGGAGGAGCTCCAGAAGCTGAAGACGGCGGACTTCGGCAGCAATGGCTGGGCCATTGGCGCCGAGCGCACCGACAACGGCAAGGGCATGGTGATGGCCAACCCGCACTTCCCCTGGGAAGGCGAGCTGCGCCTGTGGGAGAGCCAGCTGACGGTGCCGGGCCAGATGAACGTCTACGGCGTGGGCCTCATGGGCGTGCCGGCGGTGCTCATCGGCTTCAATGAGAACCTGGGCTGGACGCACACGTTCTCCGCCGGCCAGCGCGCGACCATCTACCAGCTGCAGTTGGTGGACGGAAAGCCGACGACCTACAAGTACGGCAACGAAGAGCGCGCCATGACCTCCAAGACCTTCACCATCCTGGTGAAGCTGCCGGAGGGGTCGCTGACGAACTACACGCAGACGATGTACTTCAGCCACTACGGCCCGATGATGGCCATCCCGGACTCGTCCCTGCCGCCGGGCGTCCCCCCGGGCTCGCTGGGCTGGAACACCAAGACGGCGCTCACGCTGCGTGACGCGAACATCGACAACACCAAGTTCCTGGACCAGTTCCACGGCATGAACAAGGCCAAGTCGCTGGCCGAGTTCAAGGACGTCTACGCCACCCAGCAGGGCCTGCCCTGGGTGAACACGATGTACGCCGACAAGGAGGGCAACGCCTGGTACACGGACGCCACGCCCACGCCCAACCTCACCCCGGACGCGTACAAGAAGTGGCTCACCGACGCGAACACGCCGGGCCTCACCGTCTCCTACCTCATCTACCAGGCCCTCGGCTTCGTGGCGCTCAACGGCAGCGACCCGGCCAATGAGTGGCAGGTGGTGCCGGGCTCGCGCAGCCCCGGCCTGGTGCCCTTCGCGGAGGTGCCGAAGCTGGACCGCAAGGACTTCGTCTTCAACGCGAACGACAGCTACTGGCTGGCCAACCCCGCCGCGCCCATCACCGGGAAGTCCCCGCTGCACGGCCTGGAGGGCGTGCCCCAGTCGCCGCGCACGCGCATGAACGCCAAGGTCCTCACGGAGGTCTCCGCGACGGGCGCCTCCGGCGCGGACGGCAAGTTCACCTTCGAGGAGCTGAAGGCGGCCGTGTTCAGCAACCGCAGCAGCCTCGAGGAGCTGCTGCGCGCGGGGCTGGTGGAGCGCTGCACGGGCAAGACGACGGTGACCTACAACAACACCGCCGTGGACATCAGCCAGGCCTGCGCCGTGCTGGCCGCCTGGAACGGCCGCTACGACGTGGACCAGAAGGGCCCGTTCGTCTTCCGTGAGTTCCTGGGCGCCTACCCCGGCTCGCAGCTGTTCAACGCGGGCGCGCTGTTCTCCGTCCCGTTCGACCCGGCCAACCCCATCGCCACGCCCAACACCCTGATCCCGGCCCCGGCCACCGGTGACGACCCGGTGCTCACGAAGCTGGCGCAGGCCGTCTTCACCATCAACCGCTCCGGCAACTTCGTGGACGAGCCGCTGGGCGCGGTGCAGTTCACCACCCGCACGGGCAACCCCATCCCCCTGCAGGGCGGCATGAGCCGCGAGGGCATCACCAACGTCATGTCCTTCGGCGTCGCGAAGACGACGCTGTTCGACTTCTCCCAGCCCCACTCCGCCACCTTCAACAGCACCACCCTGCTGGCGAAGGAGGGCTACCCCATCAACAACGGCAGCAGCTTCGTGATGGCGCTCCAGTTCACCGACGCGGGCCCCAACGCCAACGCCGTGCTGACCTACAGCCAGTCCGGCGACCCGAAGTCGCCGCACTACGCGGACCAGACCCTGCTGTTCTCCCAGAAGAAGTGGCGCCCCATCCTCTTCACGGACGCGCAGATTGCCGGCGACACGAGCGCGGTGGAGACCACCGTCTCCGGCGGGTAGTCCCCACCGTCTGACAGCCTGAAGCCTCAGGAAGGCCCCGGGAGCCGCCGTGCTCCCGGGGCCTTCTTGTTTTCACAGGGAGTCGTCGTTGAAAGATGTCATTGCCAGTGGAATGGCCAGACAGGGGCGGCGGCCCTGGCGTCTGGGTTCAGCATCCGCCAGCGGACATCCCAGGGGACCTTGGAGGCGAACACACAGTCCGTGACGCCGTCAGAGGAGACAGGATGTGTCGTCTCAAGAATGTCAGCCTTCGGGGCTAGTTTCTTGACCGCGGCTGAAGCGCAGGATGTCCCCCAGGCCCAGGGAGAACGCCCGGACGCGTACCGACCGGGACGGCCGCTGGGTCCGACACGAAGGAGTCGCGAACGCCATGGCACTTCCGGTCTACAAGACAGACGTCATCGACAAGGTGTTCTTCCTGCGCTGGGACGCTCCACCGACGCCGGAAGAGATTCAAGCGGTGTTCCAGAAGATGCAGGCCGCCTACCAGCAGCACCAGCAGCAGCCGCTGGTGCTCGTCACCATCGCCGGAGCGAAGTCCGCGGTCCCGAACAGCGAGCAGCGCCGGCACCTGTCCAACATGCTGTCGGACGCGCGGGCGCTGTTCTCGGAGATCCACGTCATCATCGAAGGCAACGAGCTGCAGCACAACCTCCAGCGCGTCATCGTGTCGGGGATGCTCATCGTCACGCGGACGTATGACGACCAGTTCATCCGCGTGCACAAGAACGCGGACGGGGCGGCGGGCTTCATCGCCCGGCGGCTGGGCGTGGATGGCACGCAGGTGGTGAACGAAGCGCGGTCGCGCGGCGTGGTGATGTAGTCCCCGGGGGGATTCGGGGGCCCTGTCAAAGGGCCCCCGGCCCCGGAAGGTAGCGCGCGGGCTTCTCTCAGCCCCGGGCGCCCTGCCCCACCGGCCGGCCCGGACGGGCGGCGCTGACGGAGCCGCGCACGTAGCGGTGGTCGAAGAGGTCCACGTAGAGGTACTCGGGCCAGGACACCATCGAGCGGGTCCCCAGCATCACGCCCCGCATGATTTCACTCACCATCAGCCCCGCGGCGGTGGTGGCGCCAATCACGCACGTGGGGGCGTGGCCCTTTCCCTGGTAGCAGGCGTCCATGTACTCCTGGAGCATGTAGCTGCCCAGGTGCGGGATGATTTTGGGCAGGTCGATGCGGCCGTCCGGGAGGATGAAGAGCTCCTCGTAGAGCGGCGCGTCCGGCTGGAAGACGTGGAGCGCGGCCCCGAAGCCCAGCATCAGCCCGGTCATGATGGGGATGCCCAGCTGCCGGCACGTCTGGTGGAGCGACTCCTTGGCGCGCGCGCCCGCGATGTCGATGACCTCCACCACGTAGTCCACCGGCGGCAGGCCGCCCAGGCCCTTGAGCACGTCCGCCACGTTGTCGTCGGTGATGCCCTCCTTCGCCTTGTGCACGCGCAGGTCCGGGTGGATGTCCCGGCACATGCGCTCCACCACGTCCACCTTGTGCTGGCCCAGGGTGCTTTCGAAGCAGCCAATCTGCCGGTTGATGTTGTGGCGCTCGTAGACGTCGAAGTCCGCGAGCGTCAGGCAGCCGAAGCCCAGCCGCGCCAGGTCCACCGCGCACTGGCCGCCGGCGCCGCCCACGCCGGCGACGAGCACGTGGGTGCTGGCGAGCTTGTCCATCGTCTGCGGGTGGAGGACGCCCAGGTTGCGCTGGAAACGGGGGTTCACGTTCGTCATTGGAAGGGCTCCCTACTTGCGCATGCAGACGTAGAAGTTCTCGCCGTAGTAGTCGTCGCCGTCGGCCACCAGCGCCTGGCTGAAGCCCACCTTCTCCAAGAGGCGCACCGCCTGGTCCGTGTCCAGGAAGGTGACCATCTCGTTGGGGTCCGTGGTGAGCTTCTGGGCACAGGTGCGGTGGTGGTTCACCGCGCGCTGGAGCGCCTCCGTCCACCGTCCCTGGGACTCCCATTCCCGGATGGAGTTCTTCAGCACCTTCTCCAGGTCGGGCCGGGGGCGCTTGTTGCTCGTCATGCACAGCACGCCGCCGGGCTTCAGGTACGTCCAGGCCTGGCGCAGCACGGCCTCCGGATCCCTCACGTAGAAGAGGACGTTGTTCATCACCACCGCGTCCGCGCCCTGCTCCACCTCCCCGGGGAAGCGCGTCACGTCCCCCGGCAAGAGCGTCCAGCGGGCGCGCACCGCCTCCGGCTCCTTCGCGCGGCGGCGCACCGCCAGGGCCAGCATGGCCTCGTTGTTGTCGAAGCCGACGACGCGCTGTCCCCGGCGCACCAGCGGCTCGCTCACCAGCCCCGTGCCGCACCCCGCGTCGATGACGTAGGCGCGCTCCCGGGTGTCGCGGAGGATCTTCTCGCGCTGCCGCTGGTAGCAGGGCAGCTCGGGGATCATCTGATCGTAGCTGTGCGCGAAGTCGTTCCAGATGTTGTCGACAAAGACGGTCTCGGGCATGGGTCCTCCCCCTCGCGGGGAGTCAGGGTGAGACCTGGTGTTGTCCCCCGTCCTCCCCCCCTCGGGCGATTGCCCCGCCGTCTTCCCCTACCATCCAGGACTTGCCTGTTTCAGATGTATGTGTTGGATTGAGTGAACAAATACACCCTGGCGGGCCGGAGGGGTGTCCGTTGAGTCGGAAAGGTCTCGCACCACCCGTGGTGCGCATGTCTCAGCATTGAAGGACGCGGCGTCCTGCGTTTCTTCACTCGAAGGATGCCGGGAGCTGCTTCCGGTGGCCTTCACGGGTGAAGCCTGCCCTGCGGGGCAACATCAACAAAATCAATGACTTGGGTGCTGGCGCGGAAGGTGCTCCTGGGGAGGCCTGTATCGGGGCGCCGGATGTCAGTCCCAGGCGCTTGTCTGTGTGGGGGACCCTCATGCGAGTCGAGGTCGGTATGCGTAGGACGTGGAGCCTGTGTGTGATGCTGGCGTTGTTCGTGGTGCTGCGCGCGAATCCGGGGGACGCGCATGAAGAGACGTCGCAGGTGGAGCGGTGGACGCGTTCGCTGGTGTCGGCGGGCCTGACCGCCTCCAGCGTGAAGCGGGAGGCGCTGGGCGGCGGGCTGGCGCACTACACCTGGAAGGTGCGGGTGGGGACGGGGAAGTACGACGTCATCGGCGTGCACCGGGTGGTGCGCGAGGCCCGCCCCTGGATTCCGGCGCGCAGCAGCCGGGCGGTGTTCCTGGTGCACGGGGACCTGTGGGGCTTCGCGCCCGCGTTCCTCACCAACACGTGCGTGTCCACGATGCCGGAGGACCGCTCGCTGGCGGCGTTCCTGGCCAGCCAGGACGTGGACGTGTGGGGCCTGGACCTGCGGTGGGTGGGCGTGCCGGAGGAGGAGATGGACTTCGAGTTCATGGCGGCCTGGAGCATCCAGACGCACGCGAAGGACGTGGGCACGGGCCTGGCGCTGGCGGACGTCGTGCGGCGGCTGTCCGGCAACGGCGGCAATGACCGGATGTTCCTGATGGGCTGGAGCCGGGGCGCCACCATCGGGTACGCGTACCTGGACGCGGAGTCGCAGCGGCCGCGCGCGCTGCGCCGGGTGGACGGCTTCGTGCCCATGGACATGCCGGTGCGCTTCGGGCCGGACGCGGCCCAGCAGCAGGAGTGGGCCTGCGCGCGGTACGAGCTGCTGAACGCGGACCGCACCATGGGCCGCAAGGAAGGCGGCCTGCTGGGGCCCGCGCCGGGGATTCCGGTGCGGCAGCTGGGGTTGGCGGCGGCCAAGGATCCCAACGGCCTCTCCCTGCTGGCGCCGGGGTTCGTGGAGCAGCCCAAGCCCACCAACCGGCAGCTCGCCGTCATCGCCGCCGGGGACACCGCGACCCTCCTCAGGCCGTTCAAGCTCCAGCCGATCGTGCCGGGCTACCACCTGGCGGGCAGCGTCCCGGACGCCTCGGGGCTGCCCGTGAAGACGGCCTTCACGCCGGAGCCCACCCTGTTCGACTACCTCCAACTCGCCGTGCCCTACCAGAGCTTCAACGAGGTGGTGGAGACGGAGGCGCAGCTGTGCGGCCTGGACGTGCCCTTCGACGACCACCTGCAGGACGTGAAGGTGCCGGTGCTGTACGTGGGCGCGGCGGGCGGCGTGGGGCGCTACGGGGAGTACTCCACGCGCCTCCTGGGCAGCACGGACGTCACGCGCCTCATCGTGCGCAGCCGGCCCGAGGGGGAGCGCGCGCAGGACTTCGGCCACGCGGACCTGTTCCTGGCCCGGGACGCGCGCGTGCGTGTGTGGCAGCCCATCCTCCAGTGGCTGCGGGCGCACTGAAGAGGGCGCGGCGGACGGCGGGGGCTACTCCGCCTTCCACAGCCCGTGGCGCCGGGCCCTGCGGCCCAGCGTCACGGGGTCCATGCCCAGGGCCACGGCCGCGCGGCGCAGGACGCCGCCGTGGCGCTCCAGGGCCTCGCGGATGAGCTCGCGCTCCACCTGGTGGAGCCGGGCCCGGAGCGAGCCGTCCCCCGTGGGGTCCGCGCGGGGCACGGCGTTGGTGAGGAGCGCGGGTGGCAGCAGGCGCCGGGTGAGCATCTCCCCGGGCCGGGACAGGAGCACCGCCCGCTCCACCACGTTGCGCAGCTCTCGCACGTTGCCCGGCCAGCCGTAGCCGTGCAGCACCTCGTCCGCGTCCGGGGCCACGCCCGTGGCGGAGCGCTTGAGGGTGCGGTTGAACTGCTCCACGAACGCGCGCGCCAGCTCCGGGATGTCCTCCGGGCGCTCGCGCAGGGGCGGGATGTCGATGGTGAAGCTGTTGAGCCGGTAGAAGAGGTCCGCGCGGAAGCGGCCGGTGCGCACCTCCTCGCCCAGGTCCCGGTTGCTCGCGGCCACCACGCGCACGTCCACGTGGCGCACCTGGGTGCCGCCCACCGGGCGGATGTCGCCCGTCTCCAGCACGCGCAAGAGCTTCGCCTGGAGGTTGGGCGTGGTGTTCTCAATCTCGTCCAGGAAGATGGTGCCGCCGTTGGCCAGCACGAAGAGGCCCGGGTGGTCCGACACCGCGCCGGTGAAGGCCCCCTTCACGTGGCCGAAGAGCTCGCTCTCCAGCAGCGTCTCCGTGAGCGCGCCGCAGTCCTGCACGACGAGCGGCAGGTCCCCCCGGCCGGAGAGCCGGTGGAGGATGCGCGCCAGCACCTCCTTGCCGGTGCCCGTCTCGCCCTGCAGCAGCACCGCCACCCGGTGGGGGGCCACCAGGCGCACCATCTCCATCACCCGCTGCATGGGAGGGCTGCGGAAGCCCACGTCCTCCGCGTGGCGGCCCGGGCCCCCCACCGGGGCCTGGGCCAGCGCGCGCTCGCGCAGGAGGTTGCGCTCCAGCTCCAGCGCCATGCGCCACTGCTCCGTGCGAAAGCCGTGCTCGCGCCCCGCCTGGAGCACCGCCTCGCGCATGGCGTCCGGGTCCGGCCACGCTCCCAGGGCCCGGTAGATGCGGCCGGTGTTGAAGAGGGCCACCAGCCGCTCCGGGGCCGCCGGGGCGCAGTAGACGATGCGCGAGGCCAGGTCGCTGGGCGGCCCCGCCCCCGTGGGGTCCACCTCCGCGCGCAGCTCCGCCAGGGACTCCACCAGCGCGAGCGCCCGCGACTCGTCCTGGCCACACACCAGGAGCGCCGCCATGTCACCGCGCGTGAGCAGCGCGTGCACGTCCTCCGCGGTCCCCGCGAAGTGCGGCGTGGCCACGCCGTCCAGGGCCTGGCGCACCGCGCGGGACTCGTCCTCCGAGGCGAAGGCGGCCACCACCTGCAGGTGGGACGTGGACAGGTAGCGCGCCAGCTTCACGCCATCCGCCGCGTCGAAGGCGCCGAAGCTGATGCCCAGCGCCGCGACGGTGCCCCCGCCGCCCGCGGTGTCATGGCGCCAGCGCACCACGCCGTGCACCCGCACGTGGGCGCCCGTGTCCGGCAGCGAGAAGGCCATCTCCACCGGCTCGTTCTCGTGCGGGCCCTCCGACGGCCGGCGCGGCGTGGCGATGAGCCCGATGCCCGTCTCGCTGATGTTCACGGACCAGCAGCCATGCAGCGCCGGCTGGGTCACCACCTTCACGTACAGCGGCTTGCGCTCGCTCCGAGGCACCTGCTCGGAAGAGGGGCGCGTCATGGGGTGCGTCACTCGACCGGCCTCATGGCCGCGGCGCGGCGGGCTTCCTGGAAGTCCACGGACATTTCAGGACGGGTTCTGCCTGATTCTTCCGTCATCGCAAGTCGGCGGCAAAGGGGGTGTCTCCCGTCCACGTCGCAACTGGACACGGGTCCGAAATGCCCTGCCCGAACGGGGTCGCGCGCGTTCCCACACCGCACCACAACCCGCGGCGTCAACGGCCCCGCGCTCCGGTGGTACGCGTCCCACGCGACGGGCTGTATCGCCCCTGCCGGTGGGTTGAAGGATTCCAACCGGGCCGTCTGAAATTGATGTCTGTCTTTTGAATACGAACCTGCCCAGCAGGTAAGCGGGCTCAACGTCGCTTGTGTTCGAAATAAAACTTCGCTATTCGGATTGTCACCTTGGAGCACGGCAGCCTTTCCCCGGCTGCCGGACGGA
The DNA here is from genome assembly GCF_036245865.1 of Corallococcus caeni. NCBI lineage: Bacteria > Pseudomonadati > Myxococcota > Myxococcia > Myxococcales > Myxococcaceae > Corallococcus > Corallococcus caeni. Next base: position 223,313 of record NZ_BTTW01000001.1, read on the forward strand.
GCAACACCAACACACGTCATGCTGTCTTTCTCCTCCCGTTGACACGGCCCTGTCGCACAGGTCCGGGAGCACGAGAGGGGACTGCCCCGCCGTAAAGCCAGACATTCCCCGGCCATGCCCCGTCTCCTGTCCTGGGAGCATGGCTTTTCACTGCCTGTCCTTTCCCCCTGGGCCACCCCTTGAAGAAAACCCTCCTCCTGGTTGAAACGTTGTTCGTCCTGGGCGCCGTCGGCTGTGGCGCTCCGGACGGTTCCCTTCCGGACGCGGACCGCCCGCCGGCGCTCGAGTCCTCCGGCGAGGACCTCACCACCACCAGCTGCACGCAGCTGACCCCCAGCAGCGTGAAGGCCAGCGGCGACGACGGCACCGGCAGCGTCGCGGCGAACACGCTGGATGACCAGCTCACCACGCGCTGGAGCAGCCTGGGCAAGGGCCAGTGGATCGACTACGACCTGGGCGCCACCAAGGGCCTGGGCGCGATGGCGGTGGCCTGGCACCAGGGCGACACGCGGGTGAACACGTTCACCATCTCCGTGTCGCCGGACGGCTACACCTACACGCAGGTGTACAGCGGCAAGAGCAAGGGCACGACGACCGCCGCGGAGACGTACACCTTCACGCCGGTGAGCGCGCGCCGGGTGCGCATCAGCGTGCAGGGCAACACCCTCAACGACTGGGCCAGCATCGCGGAGGCGCGCCCCTGCGCCGGCACGACGACGCCCCCCCCCCCGACCCCCGGCGGCATCGTGTGGCGCGGCGACTTCGAGTCCGGCGACCGCAGCCAGTGGGACGGCACGCAGATGATGTCCGCGGACCGGCTGCAGGTCGTCGCGTCGCCGCTGCGCGAGGGCGGCTTCGCGCTCAAGGCCACGGTGAAGCAGGGCGACGACCCCATCAACTCCAGCGGCAACCGCAACGAGCTCTTCAAGCAGACGAAGGAGCCGGCGGGCTCCGAGTACTGGTACCGCTGGAGCACGCGCTTCGCGCCGGACTTCCCCAGCGTGAACACGTGGCAGCTGTTCACCCAGTGGCACCACGACGGCTGCTGCGGCTCACCGCCGGTGGAGTTCTACGTCTACGGCGAGGAGATGCGGCTCAACATCGGCGGGGACCCGGGCGTCATCGTCTGGAAGACGCCGCTGGTGCGCAACGCGTGGCATGACTTCATCTTCCACGTGAAGTGGTCGCCCAACGCCACCGTGGGCTTCGTGGAGCTGTACTACGACGGCAACCTGGTGCTGCCCAAGCGCTACATCGCGACGCAGTACTCCGGGATGCTCAACTACCTGAAGATCGGCCTGTACCGGAACGACACCGTCGCGCCGGTGGGCGTCGTCTACCACGACGGCTGGGTGATGGGCCGCACGAAGGCGGACGTGCTGGACGCCAACTACCAGCTGAAGTGAGACACCGGCCACGTGCCCCGGTAGTCCCCCGGTAGTCGCCGGGGCACGCCCCGGGATAGGCTTTCACCGCCCATTCCGAGGAGCCGTCTCATGCGCCTGTGCGCCGCGCTGACCGCCGTCACCCTGCTGGCGTCCTGCACCACGACCTATGCCATTCCCAAGCCGCAGCTCGCGCGGCTGGATGGCTTCAAGGACGACAACGCGGCGCTGCTGCGGGAGCTGGGTGACGTGATGCTCAACCGCCCCAACGACCGCCGGCGCACGGTGCTGGACGTGGAGGGCAAGGCGCACCACTTCACCTCGGACACGCCGCTGGCGCTGGCGCGGGTCTCCGCCCAGGCGGACGCGGAGTTCCAGCGCTTCATCGAGGTGGGCGTGGACGCCGACCGCTTCCGGGGCGTGCCGCTGGAGGGCTCCTCCTCCGGCGCGGCCGCGCCCGCGCTCGTGGTGCCCCTGACGGAGGTGGACCACGCCCGGCTGCGCGAGTTCAGCCTGGGCAAGACGCTGCTGCTGACGGGCACCATCGGCGCGGTGGTGCTGGGCTCGCTGGTGGCGGTGAGCATGCTCTTCGAGCCCACCACGGGCTCCGACGGCGACGACCGCGGCGTCATCGACCTGGGCCCCCGGCCCCAGGTCCTCCGGGGCCCGCGCTTCTAGCGCCCCGCTAGCGCGCGTCCGTGCGCTGGCGCAAGAGGCCCTCCTGGGCCACGGAGGCCACGAGCCGCCCGTCCCGGGTGAAGACGTGCCCGCGCGCCAGGCCCCGGGCGTTGCCGGCCCAGGGGCTCTCGATGCTGTAGAGCAGCCAGTCGTTGACCTTCAGGTCGCCGTGGAACCACAGCGCGTGGTCCAGGCTGGCCATCTGGAAGCCCGGCTGGAGGAACGTCAGCGCGTGCGGCTGGAGCGCGGTGCCCAGCAGGTTGAAGTCGCTGGCGTACGCGAGCACGTAGCGGTGCACCTGGGGCTCGTCGGGCATGGCGCCGTCGGCGCGGAACCAGACGTGCTTCACGGGCGGCTCGGCGGACGGCTCGAAGGGGTCCACGTACGTCACCGGGCGCATCTCGATGGGCTTGGCGGAGAGGAACTTCTCCCGGTGCCGTTCCGACATGCGGCCCGCGTGGCGCCCCAGCAGCTCCAGGTCCGTGGGCAGCGACTCCGGCGGCGGCACGTCCGGCATGGTGGCCTGGTGCGTGAAGCCCGGCTCATTGCCCTGGAAGGACGCCATCAGCGTGAAGATGGGCTGCCCCTTCTGGATGGCCACCACGCGGCGGGTGGTGAAGCTGCCGCCGTCTCGCACGCGGTCCACGGTGTAGACGACGGGCAGGCCCGCGTCCCCGGGGCGCAGGAAGTAGCCATGCAGTGAGTGCACCGTGCGCGCGTCCTCCACCGTCTGGCTGGCGGCGGACACGGCCTGCCCCAGCACCTGCCCTCCGAAGAGCTGGCGGAAGCCCAGGTCCTGGCTGGCGCCACGGAACAGGTTCTCCTCGATGGGCTCCAGCTTCAGCAGCCCCAACAGCTCATCCAGCACCCGGCTCATGCACGTCCTCCCGTTTTGACGCACCCCGTCCATATCCCAGCCCCCGGCCGGAGCGCGCGGGCCAATGTAGAGTGCGGCGCCTTTCTGCTCCGGAGGAGCCCGTGGCCCTTCCTTCCCTGCCAGACGCCTTCCGGCGGCACCCGGCGGCCTGGGGCATGGCGGCCACGTTCGCCGCCAGCCTGCTGTTGCGCGGGCTGTACCTGGCGGGTTCGCCGGACCGGGACTGGCCCTTCTCCGTCTTCTTCGCGGGCGACGCGCGCTTCTTCCACACCGCCGCGGTGGAGCTGGCGCGGGGCCGAGAGGTCCCGGCCACCCTGCCCTACCACCCGCCCCTGTTCCCCGCGCTGCTGGGGTGGCTCTACCGGGTGCTGGGGGAGCCCCGGGGCAGCGCGCTGCCGTACAAGCTGGCGCTCGCCTGCCTGGGGGCGGCGACGGTGGCGCTCTGCCAGGGCTTCTGGCGGCGCCTGCTGGGAACCGCCTGGAGCTGGGTGGCGGCGGGCCTGTACGCCACGAGCTTCGGGTGGCTGGTGCTCTCCACCACGTACAGCAATGAAACACTGTCCGCGCTGTGGCTGTGTTTCACGTGCGCGCTGGCCTTGCGCGTGGGCGGCCGGGCGCCGTCCCGGGCGGAGGTGCTGGGATTGGGCGCGGTGATGGGATTGGGCACGCTCACCCGCGCGGAGCACCTGGGGCTGTGGCCGTTCCTGCTCGTGTACGCGTGGACCGCGCGCGAGCGCACGGGCGGATGGAGGCCGTGGGTCCTGCATTGGGGCGCGGCGGTGGGCGTGTCCCTGCTGCTGCTCGTGCCCTCCGCCCTGCGCAACCTGGACACGATGCGCGAATTGAACGCGCGCGCGCCGCACCTGGAGCCGCTGCCGGAGTGGGTGCCCGTCACGGTGTACGGGCCGCTCAACTTCGCGATGGCGAACCACGCGGGCGCCACCGGCGGCTTCACGCCCGCGCTCATCAACCAGGGCGGCAGCAACGGCCAACTGGACCCGTCCCGTCCGGAACACCGGCGCCTGCTGCTGCACGGCTACGCGCAGGGGCTGCGCTGGATGGTGGACGCGCCCGGCGACGCGGCCCGCCTCCTGTGGACGAAGCTGGACCTGTGGCTGGACGGCCTGCGCCTGGGCGTCGGCGTGTCGGACGTGCCCGGGGGCCTCACCGGCGAGCGCGCCCCGGTGGACGTGTTCGTTCCCGATTCAGGATGGCTCAAGTGGCCGCTCGCGGCGCTGCTGCTCGCGGGGATGCTGCTGTCGCTGCGGCCCGCGCACGCGCCCTTCCGGCTGCTGTCGCTGGTGGTGCTGCACCGCGTGCTCGTCACGCTCGCCTTCTTCGGCTACGCGCGCGGGCTGCTCGTCGTCTTCCCCGCGCTCCTGCCGCTGCTGGTGCTGCCGCTGAAGGTCCTGGGCGAGCGCCACACGGCCGTGGCCCGGAGGCTGCCCGCGCTCGCCGGGGCGCTGCTGCTGCTCGCGTGGGCGGAGGCCGCGCTCGTCGCCACGCGCGAGACGCCCCGCCGCTTCATGGCCAGCGGCACCACCGACGCGGTGAACGGCAAGCTCATCCAGGACGACCGCGTCCGGCTCTGGCCCCAGCCCTGACCTGGATTCCGATTGGAATACTGCGAGCAGACCGAAACACTCCGAGAGTGAACATTCAGCCACTGAACATTTCAATGACCTGATTTCACTCGATTTTCTCAAAATCGAAGTTACTCAGGAATAGCCGCAATTCATTTTTAAAAAGCATCTGACCTAAGCAGGAGGCGCTCCGCCCCGGAGCCCGCCGGTCCCGTCCGGCGGCCTCACCCGAGGAGACGTGCATGCGCCCCCTGCGGTCCGCGTTGTGTTGTCTTGCCCTCTTGGTGTCGTCCACGACGTACGCATTCCAACCCTCCCAGCCCGCGCAGCAGGGCGCGGTGGCGAAGAAGGCCTTCTTCAAGCCGGAGCTGTACCTGCCCATCCAGAACGTGCCGCTGGAGAAGGCGCGCACGTTGATGCCGCGCGCGGGCGCGGACCGGTGGACGAAGTTCCTCTCCCGCACCGGCGGCAACGTGCAGGTGTACCTGGATCCGCTGTCCGGCATGCCCACGGGCATCCAGGGCAGCTTCCCGCTGCTGCCCGGTGACGGCTTCCGCAACAACGTCAGCCTGGACGACGTCCGTCAGGGGCTGGGCCGCTCCGTGGGCGGGGTGGACGAGGCGGTGGTGGGCGAGCTCGTCTTCAAGTTCGTCGCGGACAACCAGGACGCGCTGGGCGTGGACCTGCTGCAGCTGGGCGCGCCGCGCGTGACGCAGGTGTCGGACTCGCTGTGGCAGGTGCACATCCCGCAGGTGGTGAACGGCGTGCCGGTGCGCCACGGCCGGCTGGCGGCCACCATCAGCCACGGCAACCTCATCCTCCTGGGCACGGAGGCGTGGTCCAACGTGGGCATCGACGTGAAGCCCACGTTCAGCGCGTCGCAGGCGCTGACGGCGGGCAGCTCGTTCCTGGGCCAGACGCTGTCGCCCACCAGCCTGTGGCAGCAGCCCACGCTGGAGGTGACGCCCTACGCGCGCACGGGCGCGGCCTTCGGCCAGGGCTATGGCCACGCGCTGGTGTGGAGCTACGGCTTCTCCCTGCCGGGTGAGCACGAGCGCTGGAAGGTGACGGTGGACGCGAACTCCGGCGAGGTGCTGGCCGTGGAGGACGACAACCACTACTTCGACGCCCAGGTGAAGGGCGGCGTGTACCCGTCCACCAACATCGGCACCTGCACGTCGAAGGAGACGTGCGGCACCATGCAGCCCAACACGCCCATGCCGTGGGCGAACACGGGCTTCGCGTCGCCCAACAACTTCACGGACGGCGCGGGCATCTACAACTACAGCGCCGGCACCCTCAACACGACGCTCGCCGGCAAGTACGTGAAGATCGCCGACAGCTGCGGCGCGGTGAACGTCAGCTCCGCCACGGGCAACCTGGACCTGGGCGGCGTGAACAACGACCACGACTGCACGGTGCCCGCGGGCACGTCCCCCGGCAACACGCCGGCGGCGCGCTCCAGCTTCTACGAGCTGAACAAGATCAAGGAGGTCGCCCGCGGCTGGCTGCCCTCCAACACCTGGCTGCAGGGCCAGCTCACGTCCAACGTGAACCTGGCCAGCACGTGCAACGCGTTCTGGAACGGCAGCACCGTGAACTTCTACAAGTCCGGTGGCGGCTGCCGGAACACCGGTGAGATTGGCGCGGTGTTCGACCACGAGTGGGGCCACGGCATGGACAACTTCGACGCCAACGGCTCCCTGTCCAACTCCAGCGAGGGCTACGCGGACATCGCGGGCATCCTGCGCCTGCAGACGTCCTGCGTGGGCTACGGCTTCTTCCAGACGACGGACACGGGCTGCGGCCTCACGCCGGACGGCACGGGCTACAACCAGCAGGAGTCGCAGGTGGCGGGCCAGTCGTGGTGCAACCTGCGCTGCTCGGGCGTGCGCGACGCGGACTGGGCGGCGAGCGCGCCGAACATCCCGGCCACCCCGCAGAACTTCACCTGCAAGATGTGCTCGTCCGGCTCCGGCCCGTGCAGCAAGCAGGTGCACTGCGCCGCGTCCCCCGTGCGCCAGGCGGCGTGGGACCTGGTGACGCGCGACCTGACCGCCGCGCCCTTCAACTACAACTCCAACGACGCGTTCCTCTTGGGCAACAAGCTCTTCTACCAGGGCTCCGGCAACATCGGCACGTGGCACGCCTGCAACTGCACCGCCGGCACGTCCGACGGCTGCGGCGCGACGAACGGCTACATGCAGTGGCTGGCCGCGGACGACGACAACGGCAACCTGGCGGACGGCACGCCGCACATGACGGCCATCTACGCCGCCTACAACCGCCACAACATCGCCTGCTCCACGCCCGCGCCCACCAACGGCGGCTGCGCGGCCGGCCCCACCGCGGCCCCCACCACCACGGCCACCCCGGGCGACAGCCAGGTGAGCCTGGCGTGGACGGCGTCCGCGGGCGCCAGCGAGTACTGGGTGATGAAGACGGAGGGCTTCGCGGGCTGTGACTTCGGCAAGGCGCGCGTCGCCACCGTCACCGGCACCAGCTACACGGACCCGGAGGTCGCCAACGGCCGCCAGTACTGCTACTCGGTCGTGCCCGCCAGCAGCAACGCGTGCTTCGGCCAGGCGTCCGCGTGCACCTGCACCACGCCCACCTGCGCGGCGCCCGGCGCGCCCACGCTGTCCACCCCCGCCTCCGGCGCCACCGGCGTGGAGCTGCTCGCGGTGCTGGACTGGGCGGACGTCACGGGCGTGTCCGGCTACGAGGTCCAGGTGGCCACCGACAGCGCCTTCACCAACGTGGTGCGCAGCGCCAACTCGCTGGTGGCCAGCACCTGGACGGTGGCCCCGGGCCTGACGGCGAACACGGCCTACTACTGGCGCGTGCGCGCGCTCAACTCGTGCGGCGGCACCAGCGCCTGGACCGCGGCGCGGAGCTTCACCACGCGCGGCTGCGTCACCCTGGCCGCCCCCACGCTGTCCTCGCCCGCCAGCGGCGCCACCGGCGTCGCCCTGTCCCCGGCGCTGGACTGGACCGACGTGACGAGCGCGGCCGCGTACGACGTGCAGGTGGCCACCGACAGCGCGTTCACCAACGTGGTGCGCAGCGCCACCGGCCTGTCCTCCAGCGCGTGGAACGTGACGCCCGGCCTGTCCAACCTGACGGCGTACTACTGGCGCGCGCGGGCCACCGACAGCTGCGGCGCGGGCGCGTACAGCGCCGCGTCCAGCTTCACCACCACCAACGTGTGCACGCCCACCGTGGCCACGTACAACGCGACCCTGCGCACCCCGGCGTGCGGCTCCGTGTGCGGCTGCGACACCGGCCCCACGCTGGTCAACGGCCGCGGCACGGTGTCCGGCGGCGTGGAGCCCAACCAGCCCAACACCCTGGGCGCCACCTGCGCGGACGGCTCCACGGGCACCTACCACTCGGATGAGAGCATCGACCGCATCGTGCTCAAGACGGTGGACCAGGGCACCATCACCCCGGGCAAGCAGCTCACCGTGGACGTGACGGTGTGGTGCTACGGCACCAGCGACCAGCTGGACCTGTACTACACGACGAACACCACCACGCCCGCGTGGACGGCCATCAGCACCGCCCAGGCCTGCACCGCGGTGGGGCTGAAGACGTTCTCCTTCCCCGTCACCGTGGGCAGCACCACCGGCCAGCACGCCGTGCGCGCGCAGTTCCGCTTCAGCAGCACGCCCACCAGCGCGTGCGTGGCGGGCAGCTACAACGACCGCGACGACCTGGTGTTCAGCGTCGTGTCCGCCGTGGCCGCCAACCCCACCGCCCCGTCCGCGAAGCAGGTCCGGGGCCGGGCCGTGACGGCGCGCTAGCCGTCCCGCCGTCCGCAGTTCCATGGGGGCTCCCGGGGGTCATCCCGGGGGCCCCCGTGCCTTTTCATGGCTTGTGGTCCGTGGTGATGACGATGGACTTCGCCGAGCGCTTCGCGGGCCCGTGGTGGACCATCTCGATGTTGTTGCCGTCCGGATCCAACACGAAGGCCGCGTAGTACCCCGGGTGGTAATGGCGCTCTCCCGGGGCCCCGTTGTCGCGGCCGCCCGCGGCCACCGCCGCCTGGTGGAAGCGGTGCACCATCTCCCGGTCCTCCGCCTGGAAGGCCAGGTGCACGCGCGCGCTGGGCTCGCGGTCGCTGCTGAGGAAGAACTCGTCCGCGGCCAGGTGACGGTCGCTCTCGTCGTAGACCGGGATGCCCATCACCTCCAGCACCGCGCGGTAGAAGCGCTTGCTCGCCTCCAGGTCCCGGACCTGGAGGTGGACGTGGTCGAACATGCGGCCGTGGTGCAGTTCCATGGTCTGCCCTCCGTGATTTCGCTGCCGTCGGTGTGTCCGACAACCAGCGGACGGGCGACCTTCAGAACGGCAATTCACGCATGTCAAGGCGCCTCCGCCCGGGAAGTCGTGAAAGCGGCAGCAACCCTCCATAAAAGCGCGGGCACCCGGCGGCGGGACGACGCAGCTTCATGCGATAGTCCGCGCCACTTCGCAGTTCTTGCCTTCAGGAGGGTGCCGCGATGTTCCTCGAAATCATCGTCCTGCCCCGTGAAGACGACAGGTCCCCGAAGCGACGTACGCTCAAGGCCTCCAAGGCTCCGAGTGCTCCGGAGCCGCGGGGCCGGGCGGAGCTGGCCCAGCAGTGGCGCGAGGAGGGCAAGGCCTTCCATGGCGCCGTCCTGGAGTTCATCAAGGCCCAGCACCTGCTGGGCGCGGTGAAGTGGATGAGCGAGCCGGGCCTGCTGCCCCAGGTGACGCTCGTCGCCACGGACCGCGTGCTGGAGAAGCTCCAGTCGGAGCCCCGGTTCGCCGCCGGCCGCTCGCTGTCCATGAACCTGCAGACCTGAGGCCGCGCCGCCCCCGCGGCGACCTCCCCCTCCCCCTTTCTCTTTTTCTCGACACCTGTTCGTGACACCGCGTGAGCGCTTCCGCGGTGCGTCCAGGCGTGGCCGGGGTGCGTCATTACCATCGGCTTAGCCTGTCTCATCCTGTTTCACGCTGCTCTCCGCCTTGACGGCCTCATCTTGAATTCCACAGGATGCGCCCCGACCCACGAGGTCTGGACACCTGGTCCGGACCGGACGTGGGAGGTCCCTGCCGTGCCCCGCCAGCGCGCCCCTCGCCTGGAATCGGAGCGGAACATGCGTTTGAAGAGCTTGGCCCCCGTCGTCGTGTCGCTGTGCTGCGCCACCGCCTCCGCGGAGTCGCGTGACAAGGAGGTGTTCATCACCATCGGTTCGGAGGCGGTGACGGCGGTGCGCGCGTCGTTCCGCGCGGCCGGGAGCGCGCCCACGCTGGTGAAGGAGGCGAACGGCGTGAGCGTGCTCAAGCTCACCGAGTCGCAGCTGGGCGACGTGTCCGCCATCATGCATGACCAGTATCACCGCTGCGCGGGCTTCATGGCGCACGACACGCAGGAGGCCGCGCTCGCGGCGCTCACGCCCGCGCAGCCCACGCAGTCGCTGGTGAGCTACACGTTGGACAACGCGGCGGTGGTCAACGGGCTGTTCTCCGGCCTCCAGGAGGCCAGCCTCCGGAGCACCATCGTCCAGCTGTCCAGCTACACGAACCGCTACTACAACAACTCCACGGGCGGCACGCAGGCGGCCAGCTGGCTCAAGAGCGCGTGGGAGTCCTACGCCACCGGGCGCAGCGACGTGAGCGTGCAGCTGTACACGCACTCGGGCTGGACCCAGCCGTCCGTCATCGCCACCATCACCGGCGAGGTCTTCCCGAACGAGGTGGTGGTGATTGGCGGCCACCTGGACTCCATCAACATCACCGTGGGCTCCTCCAGCCGCCCCACCGCGTCCGCGCCGGGCGCGGATGACGACGCCTCCGGTGTCGCCACGCTGTCGGAGGTCTTCCGCGTGGCCATGGCGAAGGGCTACAAGCCGGCGCGCACGGTGAAGTTCATGGCGTACGCGGCGGAGGAGGTGGGCCTCTACGGCTCGCAGGCCATCGCGCAGGCGTACAAGTCCGCGGGCACCAACGTGGTGGGCGTGCTCCAACTGGACATGACCAACTACCGCGGCTCCACGGCGGAGGTGACGCTCGTCACGGACAACACCAACGCGGCGCAGAACGCGTTCCTGGGCAACCTCATCGACACGTACACGGGCTACGTGCGCACCAACATCACGTGCGGCTACGGGTGCTCCGACCACGCGTCGTGGAACGCGCAGGGCTACCCGGCCTCCATCCCGTTCGAGGCGTTGATGAACCAGGACAACCCCTTCATCCACACGGCCGACGACACGCTGGCCAACAGCACGGACGGGACCACCAACAACAACGCCAACAACGCGCTGAAGTTCGCGCGCATCGGCGCCGCGTACCTGGCGGAGCTGGGCAAGGGCACCCTCCCCGGCCAGCCCACGGACACCCAGGCCCCCACCGTGTCGCTCACCGCGCCGGCGAGCGGCGCGACGGTGAACGGCACCACCAGCATCACCGCGACGGCCACCGACAACGTGGGCGTCAACAAGGTGGAGTTCCTGGTGGACGGCGTGGTGAAGGGCACCTCCTTCTCCTCGCCGTACAGCTTCGCGTGGGACAGCCGCACGGTGGCCAACGGCAGCCACACGGTGGCGGCGAAGGCGCACGACAGCGCGGGCAACAACGCCACCACGGCGGCGCGGACGGTGACGGTGGCCAACGTGTCCACGTCCGGTACCTACGACACCACGCTCCGGACGCTGCGTTGCACCGCGGCGGCCGCCACCTGCGACAGCGGCACGCTCTTCAACGGCCGCGGCACCATGGGCCCGGAGACGAACACGCCCAACACGCTGCGCGGCACGTGCGGCGACGGCAGCTCCGGCACCTACAAGAGCGATGAGTCCGTGGAGGCCCTCAAGGTGTCCACCGTGGACGGCTCCAACTTCGCCGCGGGCAAGCAGGTGAAGGTGGAGGCCTCCATCTGGGCCTACGCAAGCCCGTCGTCGGACCGGCTGGACCTGTACTACACGGCCAACGCCACCGCGACGACGCCGGTCTGGACGCTGCTCACCACGCTCACCCCCGCGGCCGCGGGCGCCCAGACGCTGTCGGCCACGTACACGCTGCCCTCCGGCGCCAACCAGGCCGTGCGCGCGCAGTTCCGCTACGGCACCGGCAGCCCGTCCAGCGCGTGCGTCTCCAACGAGTACAACGACCGCGACGACCTGGTGTTCGCCGTCCAGTGAGCCTCACGGCGGTGACGTGACGTGATTCACGGGAGGGGATCCGGGGCGCGTACCCGGGTCCCCTTCGCATTTTCAGGCCGCCTTGAGGCCCTCGATGGGCAGCTCCACCACGAAGGTGGAGCCCAGGCCCGGCTTGCTGTCCACGGTGATGCGGCCGCCGTGCGCCTCCACCACCTGCCGGGCAATCCACAGCCCCAGGCCCAGGCCGCCGTAGTTGCGCCCGGGCACCGCGCGCTCGAAGCGCTCGAAGATGCGCGCGCGGTCCTCCTCGCTGATGCCAATGCCCTCGTCGCGCACGGTGAGGCGCGCGGTGCCGTCCTCGGCGGCCACGCGCACCGCGATGGGGCGGCCCGCGCCGTACTTCGCCGCGTTCGTCAGCAGGTGCGTCACCACCTGGTCGATGCGCAGCTTGTCGTACCGGCCCACCAGCGGCAGGCCCGCGTCCAGCGTCACCGTCACGCCCATCCGCGCGACCTCCTCGCGCAGCCGGGCCACCGCGTGGCCCACCACGGCGGTGAGGTCCACGTCGTTCAGCTCCAGCGCCAGCCGGCCCGTGGTGAGCTGCGACACGTCCAGCAGCGTCTCCATCAGCGCGTGCAGCCGCTGCACCTGCCGCCCGGCGGACTCCAGCGGGCTCCTGGCGCGGCCCAGCGCTTCGTCCCCCAGGCTGCGCTCCAGCCGCTCCAGGTGCAGGCGGAAGGCGGCCAGCGGCGTCTTGAGCTCGTGGCTCGCCACCGCGAGGAAGTCGTCCCGGGCCTGGAGGCTCTCGCGCAGCGAATGGGCCAGCAGCTCCTGGCGCATCACCTCCCGGCGCGTGCGCGACAGCTCCAGCATGGAGCGCACGCGCGCCACCAGCTCCCGGGCGCTGAAGGGCTTCACCAGGTAGTCGTCCGCGCCCGCCTCCAGCCCCTCCACCGCGGCCTCCTCGCCGGCCCGGGCGGACAGCATCACCACGGGGACGGCGCGCGTGGACGGCAGCTCGCGCAGGGCGCGCAGCAGGCCGAAGCCGCCCAGCCGGGGCATCATCACGTCCGTCAGCACCAGGTCCGGCGCGTGCGCGCGCGCGGCCTCCAGCGCGGCCTGGCCGTCCGTCGCCAGCGTCACGTCGAACGACGGCGACAGCACGCGCGCCACGTACTCGCGCATGTCCGCGTTGTCGTCCGCCACCAGCACGTGCGCCCGGCCCGCGCCGTCCCCTTGCGCCGGCGCTGGAGCCTCCGGCGCCAGCTCCACGTCCGTCCAGCGCTCGGCCTCCTGGAGGAAGGGGCGCGCGCCCGGGGCGGTGGACTCCTGCTGGCGCGGGGCGAGCACGCGGTCCGCGGGCAGGTGCGCGTGGCCCCGGGGAACGCGGACGGTGAAGGTGCTGCCCCGTTCCTCCTCGCTCTCCACGGCCACGTCGCCGCCGTGCAGCGCCACCAGCTCGCGCACCAGCGCCAGGCCGATGCCGGTGCCTTCGTGGGTGCGGCTTCGCGCGTTGCGCACGCGGTGGAAGCGCTCGAAGAGGTGGGGCAGCTCCGCCGCGGGGATGCCCGTGCCCGTGTCCTGCACGCGCAGGACGACGTCGTGGCCCCGGACCTCCTGCCGCACGGTGATGCCGCCCTCGAACGTGAACTTGAGGGCGTTGGAGAGCAGGTTGAAGACAACCTTCTCCCACATCTGCCGGTCCACGTAGACGGGCTCCGGCACGGGCTCGCAGTCCACGCGGAAGGACAGGCCGTTGCGCTCGACGGCGGAGCGGAAGTGGCCGGTGAGGTCCCTGGTGAAGGCGGCCAGGTCCGTGGGCTCGAAGCGGGAGTCGATGCGGCCCGCCTCCAGCCGGCTGAAGTCCAGCAGCGTGTTCACCAGCCGCAGCAGGCGGCCCGCGTTGCGGTGGACGAGCTCCAGGTCCTTGCGCGCTCCTTCCGTCACCGGCACCTGCGCGAGCACGTCCTCCAGCGGCCCCAGCATCAGCGTGAGCGGCGTGCGGAACTCGTGGGAGATGTTGTGGAAGAAGGCCGTCTTCGCCCGGTCCAGCTCCGCCAGTGCCTCCGCCCGCTGGCGCTCCTCCTCGTAGGCCCGCGCGTTGCGCAGCGCCACCGCCACCTGCGCGCCCAGGAGTTCGCAGAAGGAGGCGTAGCCCTCGTCGAAGGCGCGGGCGGGGGACAGCGCGGTGACGAGCACACCCAGCGGCGCGGCCGTACCCGTGCCCGCGAGCGGCTGGAAGAGGAGCGTCCCCACGGAGTCTCCGAACGGCCCGCCCTGGAGGGCCAGGAGCGCCTCCAGCCCGTCGCGCCGCACCCGCTCGCCCTCGAGCGCGCGCAGGTACGGGGCCGCCTCCCGGAAGCCGGCGTCCAGCACGAGGGTCTCCGGGCTGAGCGGCCCGCCGCGCGCAAGGCCCACGGCCCCGCTCAGCGTCAGCGTCCGGCCGTCCTCCGCGCGCAGGTAGAGCAGCGCGCACGGCACGTCCAGGGGATGATCCGCCAGCGCGGTCATCAGGTCGCCGCACGTCTTCGCCACGCTGCGCGTGTCCGACGCCTGGGCGGACAGGTCGCGCAGGAGGCGCATGCGCCGCTCGCTCAGGACCTGCGGCGTCACCTCCGCGCACACCGCGAGCATGCCGCCGATGGCGCCCGTGTCGTCGTAGGCGGGCGCGTGGCTGACGTCGAAGTAGGACTCCTCGCGGTAGCCGCTGCGGTTGAGCAGCAGCCGCAGCGCGGGCACCCAGCTGGCGACGCCCGTCGTCATCGCCTCCCGCACCAGCGGCTCCAGTGAGTCCCACGCCTCCGCCAGCGTGCCGCGGATGTCCGTGCCCAGCGCGGCCGGGTGCTTGTCCCCGATCACCAGCGAGTAGGCGTCGTTGTAGAACTGGGTGAGCTCCGGGCCCCAGGTGAGGATCATGGGGTAGCGCGACCCGAGCAGCGTCTTCACGAGCACCTTGAGGCTCGTGGGCCAGGAGGCCACGGGCCCCACCGGCGACGCGTCCCAGCCGTGCGCGCGCACCAGCGCGTGCATCTGGCTGCCTCCGGTGAAGAGGGTCTCCGGGGTCTGGGGCGGAACGTCCTGGCTCATCTCGGGCGCTGCTCCTGGGCTCGGCGAGCCATTTCCCTATGACGGCTCCCGGAGTGTTCCCACTGGAAAAATGATCATCCGTCCGGAGCGGAGCACCCGGCCCTCCGCATGCTCGCAGGCCCTGCCGCCGCGGGGCGGACGCCCCCCGCATCCCTTGCGTCCAGGCGCCCGGCCGCCTGCCTGCTGGAGCACGGCTGGCGGGCTGTCCATCCCCGGCCGCACGCCTTACCTCCGTAGGGATGATGCCCTCTCCCCAGGCCGAATCCCGGGTGCTGCGCGAGAAACATCCCACCGAAGGCGCCGAGCGAGGCCGCCTCTCACCGCGGCGTGAAGCCCTGCTCCAGGCGCGCATCAAGGACCTGTCGCTGCGGCTGGGCGGCACACCCCTGGAGCGCTACATCGCGCAACTCCACGCCGAGCTGGAGGCGAAGGGGCTGTCCTTCAAGCCCCAGTGCTACCTGTCCGATGAATGGGGCTGTCCCTCCGGCGTGCCCGTCATCGGGCTGCCCTTCTACCTGGCGGATCCAGACCTCCTGTCCATCGAGGCGGAGCTGGGGGGCAGCGCGGAGACGGAGGCCGAAATCCTCATGTACCTGCGCCACGAGGCGGGCCACGCGTTCAACTACGCGTACCGCCTCTATGACACGGACGAGTGGCGCCGCGTCTTCGGCGACTACGGCCGGCCGTACCAGGACGACTACAAGCCGCGGCCCTTCTCGCGCCGGTACGTCTTCCACATCTCCGGCTGGTACGCGCAGAAGCACCCGGACGAGGACTTCGCGGAGACCTTCGCCGTGTGGCTCACGCCGGGCAGCGACTGGGCGAAGCGCTACCAGGGCTGGGGCGCGCTCAAGAAGCTCCACTACGTGGAGGACATCGCGAAGCGCCTGGGCCGCACGACGCCGCCCGTGCAGCTGGCCCAGCCGGACTTCACCACCGAGGAGATGGAGGGCACCGTCCAGGACCACTACCGCCAGCGCGAGCTGGACGAGAAGGTGGACGTGGAGCTGAGGAACGCCTTCGACCACGCGCTGGAGGACATCTTCTGGGGCCCGGGCGAGGCGCCCGTGAGCGCGGCGACGCTGGTGCAGGCCGAGCGCCAGCGCCTGCTGTCCACCGTGGGCCACTACGCGGGGGTGAGCCGGGGCGTGGTGCGCGCGCTCGTGGACCACCTGGCGGAGCGCACCGCCGCGATGAACCTCACCCTGCACCCGGACGACAGCCGCGAGGCGGCGATGCAGTTGGCGTCGCTCGTCACCGTCCTGGCGATGAACTACCTGCACACCGACCGCTTCTTCGAGGACTGACCATGCCCCTGAAGTCCCTCCGCATCGCCGTCCTCCACTACCAGGCGAAGGACGACCCGCCCGACCCCGTGGTGGCGCAGGTGAGCGCGGCCCTGCGCGCGGCCGGCCATGAGCCCGTGGACCTGCGCGTGGACGAGAGCGTCTCCGACCTGGTGCGCCAGCTCACCCGCGCCCGCGCGGACCTGGTGTTCAACCTCTGCGAGACGTTCGCGGAGGATTACCGGCTGGAGGTCAACGTCGCGGCGGTGCTGGAGCTGGCGCGCGTGCCCTTCACGGGCTCCGGCACCGCGGGCCTGCTGCTCGCGCAGGACAAGGTGCTCACCAAGCAGCTGCTCCAGTTCCACGGCGTGCTCACGCCCCGCTTCGCCACCTTCGACGGCATCTCCTTCCAGGCCAACGGCGACCTGTCCTTCCCGCTGGTGGTGAAGCCCGCGCGCTCGGACGCGTCCATGGGCCTGGGGGTGGAGAAGGACATGGAGGGGCTGGCCCGGCGGGTGAAGAAGATCCGCGAGGAGTACGACGACGAGGCGCTGGCGGAGGAGTTCATCGAGGGGCGCGAGCTGTACGTCGGCCTGGTGGGCGACGCGGCGAAGCCGGAGGTGCTGCCGGTGGTGGAGCTGGACTTCGGCTCCAGGTGGAACCGCAAGCGGATGAAGATCGCCAACCGCGAGGTGAAGTTCGGCCCGGAGACGCCGGGCAGTCCGCACCTGGTGCTGCCCACGGACCTGTCGGACGAGCTGCAGGGCCGCATCGGCCGCGCGGCCGTCACGGCGTTCCGCGCGCTCAAGCTGCGCGACTACGCGCGCATCGACTTCCGCGTGTCCAGCCGCACCAACGAGCCCTACCTCCTGGAGGTGAACCCCAACCCCTACCTGGAGACGCAGTGCGAGGTGGCCATGGGGGCGAAGGAGCGCGGCCTGAGCTACGAGGCGCTCGTGCAGCGCATCGTGGAGACCGCGGCCCGGCGTCACGGCCTGGGGGTGGCGTCCAGGGCCACGCCCGGTGCGCCCGCCCGGGACGCGGCGCCCGCCCCGCACTGAGGGCGAAGGGCCGGCGCGCGGCGGCCTGTGTCGCGCGTGACGCCCTCCGCGCCGGGGCCTGGATTCCGGTGGCCCGGCCGGAGGCGTTGGCCTAAGGGGGACGGGTGATTCGCCGTCAGTGGCTGGACCATGCCAGGGCCGTCGCCCGCTTCGCGCCCGTGCGGCCCGCGGTGAAGGCGGGCCTCCGGGCCGCGCTCGCCTTCTTCGTCCCCACCGTCGTGGGCACCGCGCTGCACCTGCCCGGCGCGCTGTGGCTCGCGGTGGGCGGCTTCAACACGTCCTTCGTCGACAAGGGCGGCTCCTACCACGCGCGCTTCCGCGCCATGGGCGGCACGGCGCTGGCGGCGGCGCTGTCCGCGGTGCTGGGCGGCCTGGCGGGAATGCACCCCCTGCTGGCCATTCCCGCCACGCTGCTGTGGGTGACGGCGTGGAGCTTCGCGGGCGTGTACGGCGCCGCGGCGAACCTCACCGGCAACATCGCCGCCACCACCTTCGTCATCGCCCTGGGCCTGCCCCCGGACAGCGCGCCGGCCGCGCTGGAGTCCGGGCTGGCGGTGCTGGGCGGCTCCGCGTGGGCGATGCTGCTGTCGCTGGTGCTCTGGCCCATCCGCCCCTACCGGCCCGCGCGCAAGGCGGTGGCGGCGTGCTTCGACGCGGTGGCGGACTACGCGGAGGGGATGTCGCGCGCGGTCCAGGGCGCGC
This sequence comes from Corallococcus caeni, assembly GCF_036245865.1. NCBI lineage: Bacteria > Pseudomonadati > Myxococcota > Myxococcia > Myxococcales > Myxococcaceae > Corallococcus > Corallococcus caeni. The sequence goes on from NZ_BTTW01000001.1 coordinate 241,105, forward strand.
GAGAGGACGCGTGGCAGGCGCTCATCCAGGAGCAGCACGGGCGCATCCGCGAGCACCTGGAGCTGGCGCGCACCACGCTCGCGGCCACGCGCCAGGGCCGGGGCGAGCGCGGCCGGGGCGAGCGGCTGCTGGTGCTGCTGGAGGCCGCGGACGCGATGTTCATGGGGCTCATCGCCCTGGGGGAACAGCTGGAGAGCCTGGGCCCGCCGGTGAGCGGCCCGGTGGGAGACCCGCGCGCGGCGGTGGCCGTGGCCCTGCTGGACTGCGCCAACACGGCGAGGGACCTGGTGCGGCTGGTGGAGCAGGAGGGCCGCAGCCGAAGGCCCCAGCCGGAGTGGGACGGACGCGCGCTGCGCGACGCGCTGGGGGACCTGGACGCGCGAGGCCTCCTCACGCGCCTGGAGCGGGCACGGCTGTCGGACATCGCGCGGCTGCTCACGGAGCTGCGCGAGCGCGCGGACGTGGCGCTGGACACCGCGTGCCGGCTGCCCGGGCCGCCCACGCAGGCCCCGCCCCCCGCGCGAGCGCTGGCCGAGGAGACCCACGCGTCCCTGCTGGACCCCGTGCGCGCGCACCTCACGCTGGACTCGGAGGTGCTGCGGCACGCGCTGCGCGTGGGCCTGACCACCACGGTGGCGGTGTACGTCGCCAGCGTCTTCCGTCCGAACCACGGCTACTGGGTGACCATCACCGTCCTCACCATCATGCAGCCGTACACCGGGCCCACCTTCCTCAAGGCGCTCCAGCGGGTGCTGGGGACCGTGGTGGGCGGCCTGCTCGCCATCGCCGTCGCGTCGTGGCTGCAGGACCCGCGCGCGCTGATGGGCCTGGTGTTCTGCACCGCGGCCCTGTGCGTGAGCCTCATCCCGCTCAACTACGGGCTGTTCACCGTCTTCGCCACGCTCACCTTCGTGCTGCTGGCGGAGCTGGGCAGCGGGGACTGGACGCTGGCGCAGGTGCGCATCGTCAACACGCTCATCGGCGGCGCGCTGGCGCTCGCGGGCACCTTCTTCCTCTGGCAGCGTTCGGAGGGCCAGCGCTTCCCGGCGCAGCTGGCGGACGCGCTGCGCGCGGACCGCGAGTTCTTCGACGTGTTGGCCAGGGCGTGGCGGCGCGGTGAGCCGCCGGACGCGGCGGCGCTCGTGGCGGCACGCCGCAAGCTGGGGCTGGCCACCATCAACGCGGAGACGTCCTTCCAGCGCCTGCTCAGCGAGCCGCGCTGGCGCACGGAGGCCGTGGAGCCGCTGATGACGTTGCTCGCCTTCACCCGGAGGTTCGCCGCCGTCTGCACCCTGCTCGCGTCGCGGCGCTCCGTGCCCTCCACCCCGGCGGTGCTGGAGGCCCTGTCCCGCTACGCGCGGGCCATGGACGCGAGCCTGGAGGACCTGGCGGACGCGGTGCTCCACGGCCGCCAGCCCCGGCCCCTGCCCGCATTCAACGCGCTCATCGGCTGGAACGTCCCCACCCCGGACGGCCCCGGCGCGGCGCTGGGCGCGGAGGCCCCCCTGCTCCAGGCCCAGCTCGAACGGCTCGCGCGGCAGCTCAGCGTGCTCCACACCGCCGCCACCCGCCGCCTGGAGGCCCTGGCCCCCTCGGCGCCCGCCACACAGGCATCCACGACTAACACGCCTTAGCTGAACAACTGGAATAGACTGCCCGGCTCCCCCTTCGCTGTCTGGAGCCCCGCATGTCCCCCTGGTGGTCCCGTGTCCCCCTGCATGGCCTGCTGCTGGCCGCCTCCTCCCTCCTTCCGCCCGCCGCGAGCGCGGCGAACGAGACCGTGCGGGTGTGGCTGACGACGACGTCGGGCAGCACGCTGGCGAAGAAGCTCAACGCGGAAGCGAACAAGGTGTTCGGCGCGGAGACGGGCAGCGCGACGCCCATCGACGTGAACGACGGCGTGACGTACCAGACGCTCGACGGGTTCGGCGGCGCGCTCACGGATTCATCCGCGTGGCTCATCTTCAACTCGCCGCAGCGCACGGCCATCATGAACGACCTGTTCAGCGTGAGCGCGGGCGCGGGCCAGAGCGCCATCCGCCTGCCCATGGGCGCGTCGGATTTCTCGCGCAACAACTACACGTACGACGACACCTGCTGCGACCTGAACGACTTCTCCGTGGGCCATGACACGGCGTACATCCTGCCGCTGCTCCAGCAGGCGCGCGCCATCAACCCGGAGGTGAAGGTGTTCGCGCTGCCGTGGAGCGCGCCCGCGTGGATGAAGTTCAACAACTCGCTCACCGGCGGTGGCTACCTGCGCAACGACCTGTACGGCCTGTACGCGAACTACTTCGTGCGCTTCGTGCAGGCCTACCAGGCGAACGGCGTGCCCATCCACGCGTTGAGCCCGCAGAACGAGCCGCACAACGCCAACGGCGGCTACCCGACGATGCAGATGGAGTCCAACGACCAGTCCGTCTTCACGGCCCAGCACCTGCGCCCCGCGCTCAACGCCGCGGGCTTCAACGGCGTGAAGCTGCTGGCGTGGGACCACAACTGGTACGACGGCACGGGCCCCGCGGGCTACCCGCATGAGGTGATGGCTTACAACGGCGGGCAGGCGCAGGGCGCCGTCGCGGGCGCGGCGTACCACTGCTACGAGAGCCCCGAGGGCAGCTACAGCGTCCAGTCCGCCTTCCACGACGCGTACCCCACCAAGGAGGTGCACTTCACGGAGTGCACCGGCGGCTTCTGGGCCACCAACGCCGCCGCGAACCTGGAGTGGGCGCTGCAGAACAACCTCTTCGGGCCGCTGCGCCACTGGTCGCGCACGTCCTTCTACTGGAACCTCGCGCTGGACCCCAACCACGGGCCGCGCGTGGGCGGCTGCGCGGACTGCCGGGGCATGTTCACGGTGAACAACGCCAACGGCACGTACACGCGCAACGAGGAGTACTACGCGTGGGCGCACCTGGCGAAGGTGGTGCGGCCGGGCGCGGTGCGCGTGGGCGCGACGTCGCTGGGCAACAACAACATCGAGACGCTCGCCTTCAGGAACCCGGACGGCTCGCACGCGCTGGTCGCGCTGAACTCCAACGACGGCGCCACCCTGTCCTTCAAGGTCCGCTGGGGCGGCCAGGCCTTCGAGTACACGCTGCCGCCGCGCTCGGTGGCGTCCTTCCAGTGGGGCGGGACGTCCGGCACGCAGGGCCCGTGGTACCGGCTGGTCAACAAGGCCACCGGCAGGTGCGTGGACATCGTGGGCCCGTCCGCGGCGGACGGCACCGGGCTGCACCAGTGGACGTGCCACACGGGCTCAAGCCAGCAGTGGGCCCTGGTGGCCACCGACAGCGGCTACTCGCGGCTGGTGTCGCGCTACAGCGGCAAGGTGGTGGACGTGGCGGACGTGAGCCAGGCGGACGGCGCGCGCGTGCAGGAGTGGTCCTGGGCGGGCGGCGCGAACCAGCAGTTCAAGCCGGTGGCCACCTCCGGGGGCTACAGCCGCTTCGAGGCCCGCCACAGCGGCAAGGTGCTGGACGTGAACAACTGCTGGACCAGCGGTGACGGCGCCGCCGTCCAGCAGTGGGTCTGGGCCAACAACGACTGCCAGCAGTTCCGCCTGGAAGCCATGCCCTGATGCGTCCGGCGGCCCTCCTGGAGGAAGGCTGACGTCTCCAGCGCACGATCCGTCCGGCGGACAACACCCGCCCGGGCGTCCCGCACACTCCCTCGGCTCTTTTTGGATGCGAGTGGTTCCATTCACCGCATGTGCCCCCACCTTCCGGGGGCACAGGGCCCGTGAACTCCTCCGAACAACAAGATCCCAAGGGGACCCGTCCCGCCATCACGGTCCTCAACGTCAACGACGACCCGGCGACGCTGTACCTGCTGAGCCTCACGCTGCGGCAGGGGGGCTACCAGGTGCTCGAGGCCACGGGAGGGCGCGAAGCGCTGCGGCTGGCCCAGGGGCTGCCCGACCTGGTGTTGCTGGACGTGCACATGCCGGACATCGACGGCTACGAGGTGTGCCGCCGCCTGCGCGCGGACGAGGCCACGCACGACCTGCTCATCGCCCACCTGTCGTCCGTGTCCGTGCGGCGCGAGGACCGCGTGCGGGGCCTGGCCCAGGGCGCGGACGCGTACTGGACGCGGCCCCTGGCGGAGGACGAGCTGCTCGCGAACATCGAAGCGCTCCTGCGCCTTCAAGCCCGCGCCCGGGACGCCGTGCGCGCGCGCGACCGCTTCCTGCGCGTCGCCGGGCACGAGCTGAGGACGCCCCTCACCGTGCTCCGCCTCAACCTGGAGCGCGCGGTGGAGATGATCCAGGGCGACGCGGAGGCGGGCGGCGCCATGCAGAAGCGCCTGGCCCCGGCGGTGCGCCAGCTCACCCGGCTGCAGGGCCTGGTGGAGAGCCTGGCGGACGTGTCGCGCCTGTCCGAACAGGAGGTGACGCTGCTGGTGGACACGGTGGACTTCTCCCAGCTGGTGCGCGAACAGGTGGAGCGCTTCCAGGTCCCGGCCCACAGCGCGAACGTGGCCCTGGACGTGGAGCTGCCCGACACGCCCGTCCTGCTCTTTGGCGACCGGCGCATGCTGGAGCAGGCCGTGGGCCACCTGTTGTCCAACGCCGTCAAGTTCGGCGAGGACCGGCCCGCGAAGGCGCGCCTGTCCACGCACGAGGGCCACGCGGTGCTCGCGGTGGAGGACCAGGGCGTGGGCATCGCGCCGCAGGACCAGGCGCGCATCTTCCGCCGCTTCGAGCGCGTGCCCTCCGGCGGCCGGTTCGAGGGCCTGGGCCTGGGGCTCTACCTGGCCCGGGAGATCGCCGCCGCGCACGACGGCACGCTGACCGTGAAGAGCGCCCTGGGCCAGGGCGCGTGTTTCGAGCTGAGGCTCCCCTTGCATCGCACCCAGCGGTACTGACGTCTCCCGAGGAGAACGATTCGTGGCGAAGAGCGAAGGCTCGGACGCAAGCACCCCGTCCGACGAAGGAAAGAGTCCGGCGAAGCGCCTCATCACCAACGTGCCCCGGTTGGACTTCATCACCAAGGGCGGCCTCATCCAGGGCTCGTCCTACGCCATCATCGGGCCGCCGGGCTCCGGCAAGACGGTGCTGGCCAACCAGATCGCCTTCCAGCACGTGAGGAACGGCGGCAAGGCGCTCTACGTGACGCTGCTGTCGGAGTCGCACGGGCGCATGCTGGAGAACCTGTCGGAGATGACGTTCTACGACGCCAGCGTCATCCCGGACCGGCTCCAGTACCTGAGCGGCTACCGCGACCTGGAGCGCGACGGGCTCAAGGGGCTGCTGGAGCTCTTGCGCAAGAACGCCCAGGCGCACGGCACCACGCTGCTCATCATCGACGGCATGGACGCGGCGAAGGAGTTCGCCCGCTCGGACCTCTCCTTCAAGCGCTTCCTGCAGGACCTGCAGACCTTCAGCAGCATCCTGGGCTGCACCACGCTGCTGCTCGCCCCGCACCACGAGGGGGAGATCCACCCGGAGAACACCGCGGTGGACGGCATCTTCGAATTGTCCCTGTGGCTGCACGGGCCCCGCGCGGTGCGCGAGCTCATCGCCATCAAGTTCCGCGGCGGGCCGTCCCTGCTGGGCCGCCACGAGGTGGAGATCTCCAACCAGGGCATGGTCATCCACCCGCGCACGGAGGTGCAGTTCGCGCACCCCGCCGCGGAGGGGCGCGAGGACCGCATCCGCATGTCCTTCGGCATCCCGCGCCTGGACGAAGCGCTCCGGGGCGGCCTGCTGTCCGGCTCCACCACGCTGCTCTTGGGCGCGCCCGGCACGGGCAAGACGCTGCTGGGCCTGCACTTCCTGCTGCAGGGCGCGCGCGAGGGCCAGCCGGGCGTCTACTTCGGCTTCTTCGAGACGCCCCCCCGCCTCATCGAGAAGGCGGAAGGCACCGGCATGGGGGACCTCAAGAAGTACGTGGACGAGGGCCTGATTGAAATCCAGTGGCAGCCGCCGCTGGAGCACAACCTGGACTCGCTGGCGGAGAAGCTGCTGGAGCGCATCGAGGAGCGCAAGGTGGACCGCCTGCGCCTGTTCATCGACGGCGTGTCCGGCTTCCGCTCCGCCGCCGTGTACCCGGACCGCATGGGCCGCTTCTTCTCCGCGCTCACCCACCAGCTGCGGATGATGGACGTCACCACGCTGTACTCGGATGAGACGCCCCTGTTCAGCCCCGGCGTGGACATGCCCCAGCCCGAGGCCGCGTCCACCGTGGAGAACGTCATCCTGGTGCGCTACGTGGAGCTGCGCTCGCAGCTCTACCGCCTGCTCTCCATCATGAAGATGCGCGAGAGCGCCTACGACAGCGCCATCCGCGAGTTCTCCATCAGCGAGGAGGGCATCCAGGTCGCGGAGACCTTCGAGAGCGCGGAGAGCATCCTCACCGGCCACGCGCGCATGACCGGCGGGCCCTCCCCGTCCGCCAGCGTGAAGGCCCCCCTGGGCGCGCGCAAGAAGCAGGGCCGCAAGGCCTCCGCGAAGAAGAAGCCGGCCGCGAAGAAGGCCCCGACGGGCGCGCCCCGGCGGAGGCGGTCATGAAGACCGTGCTCGTCGTGGACGATGAGCTGGACATCGCGGAGGCCATCCAGGCCATCCTGGAAGAGGAGCAGCTGCGCGTCGTCGTCTGCGGCAACGGCCGCGAGGCGCTGGCCAGGCTCAAGGAGGAGAAGCCCGACCTGGCCATCATCGACGTGATGATGCCGGTGATGAACGGCTACGAGACCATCGACGCCATCCGCAAGGACGGAACCCACCACTTCCCCATCCTCGTCATGAGCGCCATCCAGCCGCCCAGGGCGAAGGCCGAGGAGCAGCGCTGGGACGGCTTCCTCAAGAAGCCCTTCTCCCTGCGCGACCTGGTGGACACCGTGGCCCGGCTGACGGCGCCGTAGGTCCACCTCTCACTGTTTCAACGCAAAGCACCCGCACCGGGCAGGCAGCCGGCGCGGGTGCTTCCGGTTGAAATCGAAATATCGCGCGCGCACAGTGAGGCCACTCTGACGCGGCGCATCCATGCACACTGAAGTCGAACCGCAGTCCCAGCGGGAGCCCGGCCTGTTCCGGCTCACCTGGCCCATCTTCTTCGAGCTCTTCCTCTTCATGCTGATGGGCACGGCGGACACGCTGATGCTCAGCGGTGTGTCGGACGCCGCCGTCTCCGCGGTGGGCGTCGTCAACCAGTACGTCTTCATCTGCATCCTGGTGATGGAGGTGGTGAGCCACGGCGCGTCCATCGTCGTGTCGCAATATCTCGGCGCGAAGCGGAGCGCGGAGGCGGCGCGCATCGCGGCGCAGGCCATCACGATGAACCTCCTCCTGGGGCTCGCGGTGAGCGGCGGGCTGCTGCTGTCCGCGGACGCCATCCTGGGGCGGATGAACCTGGAGCCCGGGACGCTCGCGTACGCGAGCACCTACTGGCACATCGCGGGCGGCTTCCTGTTCCTGCAGGCGCTCATCAACGTCTTCTCCAGCCTCATCCGCACGTACGGCTTCACGCGGCAGTCCATGTACGTGGCCCTGGGCATGAACGGAGTGCACGTGCTGGGCAACTGGGTGCTCATCTTCGGGCACTTCGGCATGCCGGCGCACGGCGTGGCGGGCGCGGCCATGTCCACCGTCTTCAGCCGCGCGATGGCGGTGGGCGTCTTCGCGTGGATGCTCTGGCGGGTGATGGACGTGCGCATGCGGCCCCGGAACTTCGTGGCGCTCACGCGCGAGTACGTGCGGAAGATATTGCGCGTGGGCGTGCCGTCCGCCGTGGAGCAGATGACGTACCACGCGTGCCAGACGGTGTTCCTGTACTACGTGACGTACCTGGGCCCGGTGGCGCTCGCGTCGCGGCAGTACGCCAACGCGATGTCCCAGTACGTGTTCCTGTGCAGCCTGGCCATCGGCATGGGCACCTCCATCCTCGTGGGGCGGCTGGTGGGGGCGCAGCGCTCGCAGGACGCGTACGCGCGCGTGCTCAAGAGCCTCCAGTGGAGCATCGGCATCACGGTGGCGGTGGACGTGACGGCCATCCTCCTGCGCGAGCCGCTCATCCGCCTCTTCACCCACGACGGCGACATCCTGCGGATGACGTCGCAGGTGCTGGTGCTGAGCCTGCTGCTGGAGACGGGCCGCTCGTTCAACCTGGTGCTGGTGAACGCGCTGCGCGCCGCGGGGGACGCCACCTTCCCGGTGCTGATGGCGATGCTGTCCATGGTCTGCATGAGCCTGCCCCTGGGCTACTACCTCGTGTTCCACCTGCAGCTGGGCCTGGCGGGCGTGTGGCTGGCGGTGGCCGCGGATGAGTGGACGCGCGGCCTGGCCATGTGGCTGCGCTGGCGCAGCCGCGCGTGGGAGCGCCAGTCGCTGGTGTCCCCGGCGGAGGCGCCGGCGGTGCTGGCGCATTAGCGGCCCGCCGCGTCGACAGGCTTTGGAGGCGGGGTCTACGATGGCCCCGCCATGCCCACGCGCCTGCGCATCATCCACTTCGACGTGTCCCAGGGGGAGTCCACCCTCATCAGCCTGCTGCCCGCGGGCGGCACGGAGCGGCACATCCTCATCGATGGCGGCAAGCTCGGCCGCGGCCGGTACGTGCTGCGCATCCTGAAGAAGCTGGGCCTCACGAAGCTGGACGCCGCCGTGTGCACGCACCCGGACGGAGACCACCACGAGGGGCTCACCCCGGTGGTGGAGGGCCTCAAGGTCACGGCGCTCTACGCCCCCGCGCACGTCTCCGACACGCACAAGTACGACAAGCTCAAGGGCGCCTGCACGCTGCACGGCACCACCTGGAGGGACGCGGCCGTCGGCAATGAGCTCATCAACGCCAACGACTGCCTGCTGAAGATCGTCCACGTGGGGCGCGGCACCGTGAGCGACGACAACCCGGCCAGCATCGGCTGCACGTTGAAGTTCCACGACTTCACCTACTTCACCGCCGGGGACCTGCCCTACGAGGACGAGGAGGGGCTGGGGCTGGGCCACATGTGCGCGTTCAAGTGCGGCCACCACGGCGCGGAGACGAGCACCTCCGCGAAGTTCGTGAAGGCCCTGAAGCCCACCGCCGCGTTCATCTCCTCGGGGCACCACAACCACGACCACCCCCGCCAGTCGGTGCTGGACATCCTCTGCGGCTCGAAGCCGCTGCAGCGCTTCTATGTCACCAACTGCGAGCCCGACCGGACCGGCTTCGTGGGCCGCAGCGGCGCGAAGCCCAAGGGCTTCGCCGCCAGCGTCCGGCCAGGCGGGGTGCTGGGCCACCTGGTCCTCTACACCGACGACACGCTCGCCCAGCACCACGACGGCACGGGCGTCACCTTCCGCGTGGCTCACCCCTCGGACCCGGGAACGGGCTTCGGATGGAAGTGGTACGCGCACGTCTGCTTGAAGGAGAACCACGTGCCGGAGAACGCGCCGCCTCCGGGCACCGCGCCCCTGAGCGCCACGGAGCTCCCGGTGTTCGACCTGGTGACCCTGTCCACCACCATCCAGGCCCTGCGGAACACCACGCCCACCTACAGCTTCTCCGACCTGGTGAGCGACTCGCAGTCCCCGTACTTCAACATGCCTGGCAGCCCCATCCGGGACTTCATGAAGGACCCGGACAACTTCCTGAAGGACACCAGCACCAAGAAGCGCAAGAACAGCGGCAGCAGCGCCCCCAAGGCCAAGAAGGTCTACGTCCACCCGAATGACGCCCAGCGCATGGAGCAGTGCGTGTGGTGCGGCAGGGCCGCGGGGAAGACGGTGAAGTACCTGGCCACCTGCGACTGCGACCTGGACTGGTACGTGTGCCCCCGATGCAAGGACCAGGAGGACGACGAGGTCCCCTGCGACGACTACCTCATCTCCGCCTGAGGCTCCCCCGAGCCATTCCGTACCCGCCGCAGCCCTTGGCCGCGCGCCCGCCCTGCACGCCTGCACGGGGCGGCCGGGCTTGCAATTTCCACAGCCGCTTCCCGTGGCCGCGCCGCGTCCCACTATTGGTGGGCCGCGTTACGGCCCAACCCGGGAGAGGCCCATGCTCGCAGTCGTCTACAAGCAGAACAGCCAGGTGAAGGTGGAGGAGGTGGAGGATCCGAAGCTGGAGGCGCCCACCGACTGTGTCATCCGCGTCACCTCCGCCGGCATCTGCGGCAGTGACCTGCACATGTACGAGGGCCGCACCGCGTCCAAGGCGGGACAGGTGTTCGGCCACGAGAACATGGGCGTCGTGGAGCAGGTGGGCCCCGGCGTGGTGAGCATCAAGAAGGGCGACCGCGTGGTGCTGCCCTTCAACATCGCCTGCGGCACCTGCTTCGACTGCGTGCGCGGCCGCACGGAGGCCTGCCTCGTCGCCAACCCGGACGCGCCGCACGCGGGCTACGGCTACGCGGGCATGGGCCCGTACCGCGGCGGACAGGCGGAGCTGCTCCGGGTGCCCTGGGCGGACTTCAACTGCCTGAAGGTGCCCGGGCAGCCGGGCGACGACCTGGAGGACGACTTCCTCCTCCTGTCCGACGTCTTCCCCACCGCCTACCACGGCACCGAGCTCGCGAACGTGCGGCCCGGGGCCACGGTGGCCGTCTTCGGCGCGGGGCCGGTGGGCCTGCTCGCCGGCTACTGCGCGCTCCTGCGCGGCGCCTCGGAGGTCTACGTGGTGGACAGCGTCCCGGAGCGCCTGGCCAAGGTGAAGGAGATGGGCGCCATCCCCATCGACTTCACGAAGGGCGACCCGGTGAAGCAGATCGTGGACCTGCGCCGCGGCAACCCGCTCATCATGGGCGCGCTGCGGCCCGGTGAGGAGAAGGCCCTGGGCGTGATGTGCGGCATCGACGCCGTGGGCTACCAGTCGCGCGACATCCAGGGCGCGGACGCGCACGGCGGCCGGGAGAAGCCCACCCAGGTGCTGGAGCAGCTGGTGGAGCTGGTGAACCCCACGGGCTCCATCGGCGTCGTGGGCGTCTACCTGGCCCCGGACCCCGGCGCCGCGGACGAGAACGCGAAGCAGGGCATCTACCCGCTGCCGTGGGCCAAGGTGTTCGACAAGGGCATCACCGTGGGCACCGGCCAGACGCCGGTGAAGCGCTACAACCACTTCCTGCGCGACCTCATCATCGCGGGCCGCGCCAGGCCTGGCATGATCGTCAGCCACCGCCTGCCCCTGCGGGACGCGCCGGACGCCTACCAGAAGTTCGACGCTCGCAAGGACGGCTACACCAAGGTCATCCTCAAGCCCCAGCTCAGCCCCAAGGCCCGCGCCTAGCCGCGCGCCCTCCAGGCCCCGGGGTGTGCACGCCCCGGGGGTTCGGGGGTATAAGGTTTGATGGTGGATGCCCTGGACAAACCCTCGACCTTGCTGGTGGTCGAGAGCTACGACGACCTGCGTGAGGCCCTGGCGGCCCTCCTGGTGCTGGAGGGCTACACGGTGCTGTCCGTGGCCACGGCCACGCAGGCGCTGGACGTGCTGGCCCGGCTCCCCCACATCCCTTCCCTGGTGCTCCTTAGCCTGATGCTGCGCAACCCGGAGGACCAGCGCTTCCTCTCCCGCCTGCGGAGCCTGGACCTGACGTCGCGGCTGCCGGTGCTGGCGCTCACGGCGGACCCGGACCTCCAGGCGCCCCCGGCCGGGACGGTGGGCCTCTTGGGCAAGCCCGTCCGCACGGAGGTGCTCCTGGCCGCCGTGGACCGCTACCGCACCCGGCACTGAAGGGCTCCTCCTTCAGGCGCCGATGTAGGCATGGAAACGCCGCAACTCCGGGTGCCAAGGGTCGATAATCCATCAACGTCCACCGTCTCGGTGGTTCGAGGGGGAGACCCGACATGAGCAGAATCGGCGAGTCCATTGGCGGAGCCATCGCGGCGCGAGTGAAGCAGGCCCTGACCCCGGAGGTCCGCCCGCCCCCGCCGCCCCCTGCCCCGGCCGTCGTCGCGCGGCAGACGTCCGACTCCTTCGAGTCCGCCCCGGCCGCCCGCCGTGGCGGCCCCGCGCTGGGGGGCGCGACGCCTGCGGCCACGCCCACCCCGGTGGGGACGGCCGGCACGACGGTGCAGACGAACGGCGGCACGGTGGCGGACTACCAGGTGGGTCCCCCGCGCCGTCCGGACATCCACCACGACAACGGCTTCCTGCAGAACCCGAACGACCCCAACGACCCGAACCCCATCCCCACGGAGAGCCCGGGCCTGGGCGACTACGCGGCGCGGGCCGAGTGGGAGCTGAAGCTTTCCGCCGCTCGCGCGGCCCAGGGCATCCCGGGCGTGCCGCACAACAACATCCCGGACGGCCTGGACACCTACGACCACTTCCTGCACGGCAACGGCGCGGACCGGCACTTCGACTACGAGCGCTTCGTCAGCACGGACCCCGCCGGCCAGGCGGTGCTCACCAACTCCACGCGCGACACGCAGCAGGCGGCGGAGGCGGCCTACAACCAGATGATCGCCCGGGACCCGTCGCTGGCCGGCAAGCCGGTGACGTTCCAGATTACCGGCTCGCAGATTGGCGTGGGCTCCAGTGAGCAGTTCCCCTACCCGGAGACGGAGAACTGGCAGAAGGCCATTGGCGGCCACTCCGTGTGGAACAGCGCGACGGTGACGGTGTACCCGCCGGAGACGCCGGGCGGGAAGCCCCGCTTCGAGATGGACATGACGCTCCACGCGGAGGACCGCTACAACTTCAACCCGGGCCAGCAGGACATCAACACCGGCACGCCGGACGCGGCCAACGGCCGGCTGGAGCGCACGGGCCTGGGGCACCAGTACACCAACTACGGCACGCTCCAGCGCCACGTGACGTGGGACCAGGGGAGCCCCGAGAATGCGACGTCGCGTCCCATCGGTGGCCGGTAGGCGCACGCTCGCTACCACCCTGCTGCTGGGGTGTGTTTCGCTGGCCTGCGACAAGCCCTCAGGGGGGAGTGCATCCATGACGACAGAGACGGCCGCGCCGGCGGCGAAGACGGGAACGGACCTGGAGACGCTGGAGAAGACCGTGACGTTGCCGCGCCGCCCCCAGGCGGTGCGGTGGCGCCAGTCTCCGCGCGGCGTCCCGGGCGGACTGGGCCCCACGGACACGCAGTTGCTCGCGGTGCTGGAGTACCCCGCGGCGGAAGGCCAGGCGCTCCAGGCCGCGCTGAAGCCCACGCGGCTGACGGTGAAGGTGGACGACGGCGGCTGGCTGCCGGCGGCCACCCGTGACGCCCTCAAGGGCGCCACCGCCTACGACGCGGCGCCCTTCTTCAAGGGCTCGCTGCGCCAGGGCACCGTGTTCCAGTTGCCGGACTCCAGCACCTTCGTGCTGGTGCTCTTCAGCAGCTAGGCAGGCCGCGCGGAAGCAGGAGACAACCCGGGGCCCGGCCGCGCACGCCGGGCCCCTTTCTTTTTTCGCGCGCTACGGCGTGCCTTCCGGCCGGGACTTCTTCTGCGGCGTGGCGCCGTGATGGCCGCCGCGCTGGGTGCCGGGCTTGTCACGCGCGCCGCTGTCCGCGCCGTTGATGATGCCGCTCGCCAGCAGGAAGGCGTTGAGGCGCAGCTGCATGAAGTTGTTCTCCACCTTCGGCGGCTGCTGCATGCGCAGGGTGCGGTCCTCGCCCTGCTGGTGCTTCGGCCACTCCGTCGCGGACGCGGGCGCGCCCGAGCGGGCGAACTGGAGCACCCAGCCGCTCACCTGGCGCGAGTACGCGCGGTCCTCCTCGGTGACGACCTCCTGCGTGGGCGGGCAGCGGGCCACGGTGTCCAGGAAGTACGGCACGTCCGAGCCGTGCGGGACGCCGTGCGGGTAGGTCGGGCGCAGCGCGGTGGCGGTGTAGTCGAAGTAGAAGCGCCACGCGTCGGAGACCTTGGCGTGCAGGTCCGCGATCTGCCGGGGGATGAGCGTGAAGACGATGTCGCGGCACACCTGCCGCGCCAGCTCCTCGTCGGGCGTCACGCCCGGGTAGAGCAGGCCGATGGGCACGTTGTTGTCGCGCAGCGCCTGGAGGACGTCCATGGGGTCGCGGCCCATGGCCGTCATCACGCTCACGTCGTCGCTGGTGCTGCCCAGGATGAGCGGCACGCGCGCCTGCTGCTGCGCCTTGAAGGTGGACAGGATGGACTGGGGCATCACGGTGTCGCCGCACACGGCCACCGGCGCCAGCGAGTGCTCCGGCGGCTGCTGCCAGAAGGCGTCCGCGGGCAGCTTGCGCAGGCGCTCCGGCGTCGCGTCCGCGTCCGGCACGCCCATGCCGCGGATGAGCGCCTCGCCCTTGGGCAGCGCCATCTCCAGCGGCATCTCATCCAGGCCGTACACGCTCATGGCCACGCCCCGGTGGAAGAGGGGCCGCGCGGCCTCCATGCAGAAGAGGGACAGCACGCTCTTGGCGCCCGCGGACTGGCCGATGAGGGTGACGTTGTTCGCGTCCCCGCCGAACTTCGCGATGTTGCGGTTCACCCACTGGAGCGCGGCGAGCTGATCCAACAGGCCGAAGTTGGCCGCGCCGCCGCCCGGCTCCCGCTGGAGCGCCGGGTGCGCCAGGAAGCCCAGGTGGCCCAGGCGGTAGTTCAACGTGACGAGGATGGCGTCCCGGGACGCCATGGGCACGCCGTTGTACGGAGGCAGGCCGCTCGCGCCAATCACATACGCGCCGCCGTGGATCCACACGATGACGGGCAGCTTCGCCTGGGCGTCCACGCGGGGCGTCCAGACATTGAGATAGAGGCAGTCCTCGCTCATGGGGACCGGGTCGCCGCCACCGCCCGCGATGCAGGCCTCGCGCGACTGGAGCGAGGAACCGCCGTACTTCGAAGCCTGACGGATGTTCTTCCACGGCACGACCGGGGCGGGCGGGCGCCAGCGCAGCGCGCCCACCGGAGGCTGGGCGTAGGGGATGCCCTTGAAGGCATACACCCCTTCCTCGACGACGCCTTGGAGCTGTCCTTCGACGGTGCTGACGACGGGAGCGGACTGCTGGACCATGTTTGGAACCCCCCACGAAGCCCGGCACACCGGCACCGGGCGGCAAGCGGAGTAGAGGGTTGGCCCCTGTGAGTCAATGCGGTGGGACCCAAAGACAACCACGCGTCCGCAACGCGACGTCTCCCCAGACTCCGGAGCATCAGGGCAATGCCATACCGAGTTCCCGCAGCAGCAGGCGCGCGATGGCGGCATAGTCTCCGTCGAAGTGGTGCCCGCCCTTGAGCAGCAGGGCGCGCGTGCCGGGCACGCCGGACAGCGTGGGGCAGAGGCTGTCGGACAGCTCCTCGTCGCCGTAAAGACAGAGCACCGGCGTCCCCTTCAGGGCCTGCACGTCTGGGAGCACCGCCTGGGTGGGCCGGCCCTTGCCGCCGAAGAGGTCCGTGACGTGCACCTCGAACTCCGCCTCCTTCCCGGGCGCGAACAGCGCGATCAACCTCACCCGGGCGCGCAGCTCCTCCGGCAGGCGCGCGGCGATGGCCGGCACCACGTCCGCGCCGCGCGAGTAGCCCACCAGCACGACGCGCTGCTTGCCCCAGGCGGACAGGAAGTGGCGCAGCGCGCGGGCCACGTCCGCGGACGTCTCCTCCGGGGTGCGGCGCTTCCAGAAGTAGCGCAGCGAGTTGAAGCCCACGACGGGGATGCCCTGCGCGGCCAGCGACTCGGAGACGGACTGGTCCAGGCTGGCCCAGCCACCATCGCCGGTGACGAAGAGGGCCAGCGTGTCGCCTTGCGTGGCGGACGTCGCGGGGACCTCCACCAACGGCAGCCCCTTCACCGACGCGTCACCCGCGAGCCCGTCGAGGCCCGCGTCCGGCGGTGACACGGCCGCGGACACGGGGGGCAGGTGCTCCGCGGCGAGCGGCATCGCGGCGGCCGCATAGGCAGCCAGGAGCGTCCCCTGCCACGCGGACACGGGCATGCGGGCCAGCCCCGGGCCCGGCACCGTCACCACGCGCCCGGTCTTCAGCTCTCGGGTGAAGTCGTGCGCGGCCTTCACCCGGTGGCCTGCGTCGTGGTCCGCGACGAGCAGCACCCACGGCTCCGTGAGGGCCCGCGCCGGGGACAGCCGCTCCCGTGTGCCCTTGTCCGCTCGCGAGCGCACGAGCCCCACGCCGGGGCAGAAGGCCGCGGTCGTCGTCAGCTCCGGCGTGAAGTCCACGCTCACCGCGCCCCGGAACGTCCCATGCGGGGCCTGGGCCAGCGCCGCGTAGGCCAGCGCCGCGCCCACGCCCTCCCCCACCAGGACGGGGTGCAGGTACTCCGGCAGCTCCGCGTGCCGCTGGTAGCCCTGGCTCAATATCTCCAGGTCCCCCGCCGGATACGCGCACCGCGTGCCCTTCTCCAGCGCACGCAGGTAGGCCCTCGCGTCCACCGCCAGCACCAGCGCGCCGTGCGCGGCGAGCGCCAGGGACAGCTCCGCGGCCCGGCCCTGGTCCGCCGGTCCATCCGCCAGGAGCAGGGCCACCGTCGCGGGCGCGGCCGGGGGCGTCACCACCGTGACGTGGCCAAAGCGGCCTCCGGGATGAAGCGTCTCCACGGACGGCGCGGCCACGGGGCCGGGGGCGCCGGCGTCCCCGGCCACGGGAGCCTGGGGCGCGGGCGGCGCCGCGCAGGTGCGCGCCCAGGAGGCGAGCGCCAGGGACAGCGCCAGCACCGCGCCCACCAGGAACCCGCCCGCGCGCCGCCTCATCGCGCCACCACCCCGCCCAGCCCGCGCGACACCAGGGAGGCCACGCCCGTGAGCACGCCCGGCAGCGCGAGCCCGCCCGGCGACGCCAGGTAGCGCGGGGCCCAGTCCGGGCGGAACTTCTCCTTGTACTGGCGCAGCCCCTGGAAGTTGTAGAAGTGCTCGCCGTGCCGGAACACGAGCGCCCCCAGCCGGTTCCACACCGGCGCGAGCGTGCGCTCCTCGAAGCCGCTGAAGGGTGCCATGCCCAGGTTGAAGCGGCGGAAGCCCTGCCGCCGGCCCCACAGCATCAGGGACGTGAAGAGGAAGTCCATCGCGCCATGCGGGCTGCCCGGCAGGTAGCGCATGAGGTCCACGCTCAACTCCTCCTTCGTCTCCGGCGCCCACACGTTGGCGAAGCCCGTGAGGACGCCGTCCTTGCGCACCAGCGCGACCGGCCCCTGCTCCAGGTAGCGCGGGGAGAACCACCCCAGGCTGAAGCCCTTCTCGCGCGTGTGCTTCTGCGCGAGCCACGCATCGGAGATGGCCTGCAGCCGGGGCAGCAGCTCCGGCACCGCCTCCGGGGGCTTGACCTCGAACGTCCAGCCCTCGCGCTCCATGCGGTGCACGCAATGGCGCAACCCCCGGCGCTCCGGCCCCTCCAGGCTGAAGTCCTGGAGCGCGACGGTGGCCTCCTCGCCCAGCTTGAGCAGCGTCAGTCCCAGGTCCAGGTAGCGCGGCAGCGCGCCCGGGCCCACCTGGTAGAAGCACGCCCAGCCGTGGTGCCGGTCCGCCAGCTCCCGGAAGCGCCACGCCAGCTCCGTCGCGGCGTCCGGCGGCCCCACCGGGTCCCCCATGGACACCCAGGCGCGGCCGGACACGCCGTACATGAGGAACGCGGTGCCCGCGTCGTTGAGCAGCAGGGACTTGTCCCCCAGCAGCGCCAGCGAGGCCATGGACTCCTGCGCGTGGGCCACCAGGGGGCGGATCCGCCGCAACTCCTCCGTCGTCGGCGGGTGCACGCGAGGCCCCGCCGGCCGCAGCAGCGCGGCCAGCCCCACCACCACCGTCGCGCCCAGCACGCCCACGCTCGCGCGCAGGAAGCGCGGTGCGTCGCCGGAGAAGGTGAAGCGCCACCAGAGGTCGCGGCTGTACTCGACGTGCTGGTAGGAGAAGAACCCCAGCCCCACCGACGCCACCACCACCGCCACCGTGGCCAGCAGCCACCCGGGGCTGAAGGCCTCCGCGAACAGCGACGTGTGCCGGTAGAACTGCTGGTGGAACGGCGCCAGCGTGGCGGCCAGGACGAGCAGCAGCGTCGCCTCCTCGTAGTCCACGCCCTTCACCAGGGAGAACACCGCGCCCGCCACCAGCAGCACCTGCGTCAGCACGTAGGCCGCGTCCAGGCGCCGCTGGAGCCCGCGCGCGAGCAGCAGCAGCGACAGGCCCACCAGGCTGCCCAGCAGGTGCGACACCTCCAGGAGCGGCAGCGGCACCAGCTTGCGCAGCACCGCCAGCCGGTCCGCCACCGCCGGCGTCGCGCCGGAGAACAGAAGCACCGTGCCCGCCAGGAACGCCACCGCCGACGCGGCCCACGGCATGACCGGCGCGAACGAGCCGTGCACCGCCTTCGCCAGCCGCGTCAGGTGGTGACGGCGAAGGAGCAGCTCATTGCCCGCCAGCAGCAGCGCCGCCACGGTGAAGGGCATCAGGTAGTAGACCAGCCGGTACACCAGCAGCACGCCCACCACCTGCGGAGCCGGCACGTGGGGCGTGAGCGCGGACAGCATCACCGTCTCGAAGACGCCCAGGCCCGCGGGGACCTGGCTGGCGATGCCCGCGAGCTGCGCGAGCGCGAACAGCGCGGTCAGCGATGGCAGCGACACGCCGCTGTCCGCTGGCAGCAGCACCCACAGCACCGACGCCGCCAGCACCCAGTCGCCGCACGACACGACCAACTGCGCCAGCGCTCGCGTGAGGGTCGGCAGCGTCCACTCCAGGCCGCGCACGCGAAGCGGCCTGCGCACGACGGCGCACGCCACGAAGTAGCCCGCGAGCAGCAGCCACAGCGCCCCGCCCACGACGTGCGCCACCGGCGTGGACAGGGCCAGCACCCCGCCCCCGCCCTCGACGAGCAGCGACGTGCCGGTGACGGCGGCCAGGCCCAGCCAGAACGTGAGCGCGTTGAACGCGGACACCCGCGCGACGTCCAGCGCGGTGAGCCCCCACCCGGAATACAGCCGGTAGCGCACCGAACCGCCGCTCAGGAACGACGCGCCCAGGTTGTGCCCGAAGGCATAGCCCACGAACGACGTGAACCCCACGCGCGCATACGGGAGCCGGTGCCCGGCATGTCCCAGCGCCAGCACGTCGTACAGCGTGAGGGCCGCGTAGTTCACGACCGTCACGCCGAGCGCCAGGACGATGCGTCCGGTCGTCACGGCCGCGAGCCCCGCGCTCACGTCCTCGCGGCGGAAATGCGACAGCTCGCGGTGCAGCACGTACGCCGCCACGCACAGCAGCCCCAGCGGCAGCACGGTGGTGAGGACTCTTTGGACCTTCGGCATGCCCCGAGCTCAGAGCATCCGGCATGCCATGGCTCCCGAGGGGCGACGCCGGGGCAGTCCTCCGCCCGGAATGCCCCACGTGGGGCATTGAGCCCCACTCCTCCGGGAGGGTTTGACCAACGCTGCCAGTGCGGTGATGAAGACACGCATGGAACCTGGGTACAGCAGCCCGGCCTCACGCCAGGCCCTCGAAGGCCCGCCCCCCCTTCGCGCCCAGAGGAAGACTGGACCTTCAGGGTAGGTTGCGCCTACCTCACTCAGGCCCGCCGAAACACACCAATGATTTCATGTTTTACATTGCTATCGCGGTGAATCCCGGCGTCCGGTGACACTCGGAGAGACGTGGTGCGCGGAGGGCCGGCGGGCGAGGCATCAGGGACCCATTTTACTTTGACCCCCCTGGCGCTAGAGCATGTGTCTTGAATGTGTCGCTCCCGCGTCTTCGCTCTCGACTCGCAGTCCCAGCCCACCCTCTTCCGCGGCCCCCGGAAGACCCACGCCGCCTCGCGGCTCGCGGCCGTGGCGTCCGTGCTGCTGGCGCTCCTGGCGTTCGCGCCCGTCGCGCACGCGGATCCGGCACGCACGGCGGCGTCGCAGCCGGCGCTCGAAGGGTGGCGCTTCCGCTGGGGGGACTCGCCGCTGGGGCCTGACGGCGTTCCCACATGGGCGACGGAGCCGGAGGGCGCGGAGGGCTGGCAGCCCGTGGACGCGCTCAAGGAACCGCCGGGGCGCGGGACGAACACCTTCCTCTGGCTGCGCATCCCGCTGCCCGACGGCGGATGGTTGGAGCCCGCCCTCTTCCTGGGCAACGTCGCCAACGCCTTCGAGCTCTACGCGGGCGGCCAGCGCATCTACGCCAGCGGGACGCTGTCTGCCTCCGGCAACGAGTCGATGGAGAACCTGGCCTGGCACCTGGTGCCCGTGCCGCCCGCCTCGCTGGGCCACTCCGTGCTCCTGCGCATCCAGGCCCATGGCCCCGCCATCGGCGTCACGCGCGACGCGAAGGTGGGCTCGCACTCGCGGCTGCTCGCGGAGATGACGCACCAGGGCCTCGCGCCCTTCGTCATGGGGACGCTGCTGTCCGGCATCGGCGTGTTGGCGCTGCTCGCCGCCGTCCTGCGCCGCCAGTGGCGGTTGCTCGCCTCGCTGACCGTGTTCGCCATGGCCTCCGGTGCGCTGCTGCTCGGCTCGAGCGGCTTCTTCGTGGCGCTCTGGAACATGCCGGTCGTCGGCAGCGTCCTCACGCTGGTGGGCTCGTACGCCATCGTCCCCAGCCTGGCGTGGTTCATCTCCGATACCGTCGGCGCGGACCGGCTGCGCTGGTTCCGCTGGGGCGCGGGCGTCGTCACCGTCCTGGGCCTCATCCAGTCCGTGGCCGCGGTCGTGGACCTGAGCGTCGCGTGGCGGCTGCTGCCCGCCTTCGCGCTGTACTCACTGCCCGGGCTGCTCGTCTGCGTGGGCGTCGCGGTGGTCCAGGCGCTGAAGGGGGACCGGGACGCGCGCATCTTCGTCGCGGGCCTGGGCGGGCTCACGTTCGTGTCCGTGCTGGCCACGCTGCCGGTGGTGGGCCTGATGGAGACCACCGACAGCCAGATGCACTGGGGCTTCTTCGCCGTCACGGCGTCGCTCGTGGCCATCGTGGCGCGCCGCTCGGCGGAGGTGGTGCGGTCGCTGGCGGAGTACACGCACCAGCTGGAAGCGCGCCGCAAGGACGTGCGCCTGCTGGCCCAGGGCATGGGTCAGGGCGCGGACGAGCTGGCCGCCGTCGTGCAGCAGCTGCACACCTCCAGCGAGGAGCAGACGGTGGGCATCAGCCGCCAGGCGGCGGCGCTGCGGGAGCTGGAGCAGACGGTGGAGGAGATCCGCCAGGGCTCGCACCTGACGGCGGACAAGGCGCGTTTGCTCGCGGCGTCCGCGGAGAGCGCGGAGGTGGTGGGCCGCCAGGGCGGCGAGGCCCTGGAACGCACGCTGACGGACCTGGCCGCCATCCGCACGGAGGTGTCGGAGATGGCCGCGCGCATCCTCGCGCTCGACGAGCGCACGCGTGAGGTGTCCGGCATCGTCGACGACGTGAAGACGCTGGCGGACCAGTCCAACATGCTGGCCATCAACGCCGCCATCGAGGCGGTGCGCAACGGCGACAGCGGCAAGGGCTTTGGCGTGGTGGCCAAGGAGATGCGCCGGCTGGCGGACCAGTCCATCCGCGCCACCGAGCGCATCCGCGACGTGCTCGACGGCGTGAGCATGAGCATGCGCGAGGCCGCGCAGATGAGCGAGCAGGGCCAGGGGCGCGTGCAGGTGAGCCTGGACGCGGTCCGCAACTCCGGCGCGCAGCTGCAGAAGCTGGCGAGCATCATCGGCGACACCAGCGGCAGCGTGCGGCAGATCACCCAGGCGGTGGCCCAGCAGGACTCGGGCACGCATCAGATTGCGCAGGCCATCCAGGAGCTGTCCGGCCAGATGCAGCGCACGCTGGCGGCCGTGGAGGAGACGCGCACCGTCACCCGCTCCGTGCAGACGCTGGCGGAGGTCATGTCGGGGGCCGCGAGCAAGGCGCTCCGCTCCGGCACGCTCTCCGACGACCAGCCGAAGCCCGCGGCCGCGTGAAGCCCGGACCGGGCCCGGCTACACTGCCGGGCCATGGTGCCCCTGACCGACCACTCCGGACTGCCGCCCGAGCGCAGAGCCGCACTGGAGCGGCAGCTCGCGCCGCTCACGCTGCTCCAGGACGTGGTGCGCTGGGGCTTCGCGAGCACCCCGCCGCGCGACGTGGCGGCGGTGGTGGTCCAGGACGAGTTCACCCACGACGTGGTGCTGCCCTGGGAAGAGACGCGCTACCTCGTCTTCGACACCACGTGACTGGGCGGAGTCTCTGCGGTCTCCGTGTGGGACCACTGCCCTACCGCCGATGAGCTGCTGGACGCGCGGCTGCGCGCCGGGTGGACGCCCACGCCGACGAGCACCGTCGACGGGGACGTCGTGCTGGGCCACGCCGCGTGCCGGATGCCGTCCCGGGCCGCGCCCTGACGACCCGAGGACACTCCGCCGGGGCGATGCGTGGAGAACGCGACGTCCCGGGCGTGGGGACGCGAGGACGCTGACGAAGCCATGACGTGCTGGCGGTACGAGCACCGCATGGAAGAGAGTGTGAAGCCCCGGCTGCGCGGCCTGTCGCACGCGCTCGCGTTCGTGGCGGCGCTGGTGGGCTGCGTGCGGATGGCGCTGATGCCCGTGCCGGGCGCGCAGTACGTGGCGAACCTGGTGTTCGGCGGCAGCCTGGTCCTGATGTTCGGCGTGAGCGGGGGCTACCACTGGCCCACGTGGAGCGCCGCGACGTACCACCGGATCCGCCGGTTCGACCACGCCGCCATCTTCATCCTCATCGCGGGGAGCTTCACGCCCATGGCGACGTTGGCGCCCATGGGTGGCTGGAGCCAGCGGCTGCTCTGGGGGATGTGGGGCGCGGCGCTGACGGGCGCCACGCTCACGCTCGCGGGCATCTCCGCGTCGCGGGGGCTGCGCTCGGGGCTCTACGTGGCCCTGGGCTGCGTGGCGGCCCCGGTGATGTGGCACCTCCCGGGGGTGATGGGCCCCGGCCGCGTGGGCTGGCTGTTCTTCGGGGCCGTGCTCTACGCCGTGGGAGCGGTGGTGTACGCGCGCCGCTGGCCCGACCCCGTGCCCCACGTGTTCGGCTACCACGAAGTGTTCCACATCATGGTCGTCGCCGCGGCCGCCACGCACTACGCCGTGCTGATGGACTTCGTGGGGGGCTAGGGATTGCCGCGTCCGCCGGACGCGCCGTAAATAGGCCATCGCCGACCTGTCGCTTCTTGCCTTCGGTGGCCATGCGCATCCACGCCTGCATCGCGATCCTGCTCCTCATTTCAGCCTGCGCGACGACGGATCCCGCCACGAAGGCGCCCGCGGCGCGCGGCCGGAGGATTGGCAACCTCCAGCGAGCGGCGGCGCTGCCCTGGAGGGACGGTGGGAAGTGCGTTGTTCGCGAAGCGTCCCAGCCCTGGCCTATTTTGGTGGAGCGGTGCTACCGGGCCCTCGACCATGACCGGGTCGAGTTCCACGACACCGAGGGAAGATGCGCGGTCGCCTCCTCTGGCGCCGCCGCCGTGGGACTCGGGTTCTGCGTGCTGGCGGCCCCTGAAATTGTCGTGGGAGCCGTGATCGTCCTTGGCGTGGTGGTGGTCGCCGTCGCCATCAAGGAGGAGCTGGATGCTTATGAGCTACGGCACCACTCTCCCGAGGAAGCAGGGCCCGCGCGAGAAACGAGGGTCGCGGCTCGGGAGGTTGTAGCGGACCGTAAGCCCAAGCTGGAGCCGGAGCCCGCAGGAAAGGGATGGCAGCCCCCGGTGCCACCCGTGCCCGTGGACCGGACGCGCCACGCCAGTTGCGAGCCCGTTCCAGTGCCTCACGCAGGTGAGGACGATGCGCATAACGAGTGCGCCGACAGCTTTCCGCCCAACCGCTACCCTGGCAACGACGTGCTCGTGAACGGCAAGCGCTTTGATGCGCTGCAAGTCGGCGTGCGTGTGCTGTGGGAGATCAAGACATATCAATTCGACACGTACAGTGACTATCTGAAGGAACGGGTGATCGAACAGCAGGTGGAAGAGTTCCAGGAGGATCGGCACATCGCGGAGGCATGTGGATATCGCTTCGTCGTTGGGGTGAGCAGTGCCGCGCACAAGGAAGCCCTGCTCCGACTGGATCCCAGCCTCCAGATCGTCGTCACGGGATGCAAACGATGACCCCACGAAAACGCCTCGAACTGAATGTCTACGCGCCCGCGCTTGTAAGGGATGACGGCCGTACACTCGCTGTCGTCCGAGGTGTAGAGCTGGCGCTGCCCGGCTTGCGCCTGGAGTGGGAAATAGACAAAGAAGGGCGTCCCATTGAGGTACCGCAACGCGAAGCCTGGCTCGCGGAGGCAGCAACACGCGGAAAGCTCCCGTTGCTATGCAACGGCGACGAGCGCTACCCCGTGACCATCTCCGGTCTGCGGCGATTCGCCAGCGCGAGCGCTGGCGGTCAACCGCAGTTCCAGGTTCATGCGAAGCTGCCACTGGACGCACCCGTCGTCGAGGCAGCAACAAACGTGCTTGAAGCTGTGACAGAGGGCGTACGCGCATACTGGGGACAGGCAACACCGGACGACGCCGCGGTGGACATCGCGTATCAGATCGCCCCCACACTGGAAGGACCACCAGCCCCACGCCGGGGGCTGCCTGCCCTGAAACTCTTCCAGCACATCCGCGCTCCAGAGATTCCCTATTACCTTGGGTGGCTGAACTACTGGTCGGCCGCGACCGCACGGGCCATCGGGTTCCCGGATCCTGCTCGCGACACGGAATGGCTCTCACGGGCGCGGCGTACAGCATCGGGCGGGTGGATCGTGCAGCTCACGGAGGCGCCCCTCGATCTGGACGACCCCACCCATCTGGACGCGCTCAAGCGGGCCTACGAGCGCTTCCCCGAAATCGGCGGGCGGCTGGTGCCCTGACCCGGGATGGAGCGGGATTGTCGGGCACCGCACGCCGCATCGGCCGCGGCTCCAGGTGCGGCGCTCCATCGAGGGGTGAACTTTCCCCCGGGAGGAAACACCATGGCCGCCCCGACGCTCACCACGCAGTGCTGCATCGCGGGCGGAGGTCCGGCGGGCATGATGCTGGGGCTGCTGCTGGCCCGGGCCGGCGTGGAGGTGAAGGTGCTGGAGAAGCACGCGGACTTCCTGCGCGACTTCCGGGGCGACACGCTCCACCCGTCCACGCTGGAGCTGATGCACGAGCTGGGATGGCTGGACGAGCTGCTCGCCCTTCCCCACTCGGAGGCCCGGGACCTGCGCTTCCAGTTCGGCACGCACGACGTCCAGGTGGGCGACTTCCGCCACCTCCCCACGCACGCGCGCTACCTCGCGTTCATGCCGCAGTGGGACCTGCTCGACTTCATCGCGCGCAAGGCCGCCATGTACCCGGGGTTCCAGCTGCTGCGCCGCACGGAGGTGACGGACCTCGTGCGTGACGACAAGGGCCAGACGGTCGGGGTGCGCGCACGGACGCCCGAGGGCCCGCTGGAGGTGCGCGCGTCGCTGGTGGTGGCGGCGGACGGCCGGACCTCCACGCTGCGCCAGCAGTCCGGCCTGGAGGTGAAGGTCCTGGGCGCCCCCATGGACGTGCTCTGGTTCCGCGTGTCGCGCAGGCCCGAGGACGGCGACCCGCCCCTGGGCCGCTTCGAGCGCGGACAGGTCTTCATCCTCATCAACCGGGGCGCCCAGTGGCAGTGCGGCCAGGTCATCCCCAAGGGCGGCATCGCGTCCGTTCAAGCGCGCGGCCTGAAGTCCTTCCGCGATGACCTCGCGAAGTCGATGCCGTTCCTCGCCAGCCGCGCCGGTGAAATCCGGAGCTGGGACGACGTGAAGCTGCTGACCGTGCGAGTGGATCGGCTGCGCACCTGGTATCAGCCCGGACTGCTGTGCATCGGCGACGCGGCGCACGCGATGTCGCCCGTGGGCGGCGTGGGCATCAACCTCGCGGTGCAGGACGCCGTGGCCACCGCCAACCTGCTCGCAGGCCCCCTGCTCGCCCGGCACGTCACGACCCGGGACCTGCGCCGCGTCCAGCAGCGCCGGGAGCTCCCCACGCGCCTCACCCAGCGAGCCCAGGTGCTCATCCAGAACCGCGTGGTGGCCCCCGTGCTGCGGAAGCACGCGCTCGGCAACGGCCGGCCGCCCCTGCCCCTCTGGCTGTTGCGGCATGTCCCCGCGCTGCGCCGCATCCCCGCACGCCTGATTGGCCTGGGCGTCCGTCCCGAGCACATCCACACGCCGGCCGCTTCACCCCTTCACTGAGGAACGCCGGACCGCCAGTTCCCACGTCCCTGCCCCGGGCACGGTTGTTCCGGAGCCGTCGTGCCCAAAGCTTCGCGGGGAGTGCCTGACGCACGCGCAGTCCTCCTGAGCGTCGGGCCGGGAGGAACCATGGCGAGTTCACGAACGCTGACCCTGCGGGAGCTCCATCCCCGAGAAGCCTTGCCCCAGGAAGACGTCCTCCCGGGGCGGTGGAGCCAGGCCGCCACGGCGGTGGTCGCGGGGACGCTGATGTCCCTGGGACTGAGACGCCGCTCGCTCGGGGGCACGGTGATGGCCCTGGCCAGCGGCGCCCTGCTCTACCAGGGCCTGCACTCCCGGAAGCGAGCTCCGTCCACGGGGGCCAGGACGGCACGCCGGGCCCTCACGGCCGTGGAGGCGCGACGCGAGCCGCGCGTGGAGGTGGAGCGCACGATCACCGTGGGCCGTCCAGCGGAGGAGCTGTACCGACTGTGGGGTGAGCCCTCCACGCTGAACCTCCTCATGGCGCACTTCGCGGACGTCACGCCCACGCGGGGAGGCGACGGCCGCCACTGGCAGGTACACGGGCCCCTGGGGCGCGAGCTGAGCTGGGACTCGCGCGTCGTGGAGGACCGACCGCCGGAGCTCCACCGCTGGGAGTCCACGGAGGACAGCCCCGTGAAGGTGGAGGGCCAGGTGCGCTTCAAGCCCGCGCCAGCGGACTGGGGCACGGAGGTGACGCTGCACCTCGCCTTCGCTCCTCCGGGCGGCGCGCTGGGCGAGGCGCTGGCGAAGCGGCTGCGCGCCATCCCCGCCCTGCAGGTGATGAAGGTGCTGCGCCGGTTCAAGAGCCTGGCGGAGACCGGAGAGATGCCCACGCTGGACCACAACCCCTCCGCTCGCGTGAGCGCGGACTGACCCCAGGAGCACGAAGCCATGCGAGCCCTTTGCTGGAATGGAGTGAACGACCTGCGCGTGGAGACCGTCCCCGACCCGGAGATCGTCAACCCGCACGACGCCATCCTCCGCGTCACGATGTCGACGACGTGCGGCTCCGACCTGCACTTCATCGACGGCTACCTCCCGACGATGAAGGCGGGCGACATCATCGGCCATGAGTTCATGGGCGAGGTCGTGGAGGTGGGGCGCGACGTGAAGCGGGTGAAGAAGGGGGACCGGGTGGTGGTGCCCTCGTTCATCGTCTGCGGCAACTGCTGGTATTGCGATCACCAACTCTGGTCGCTGTGTGACAACACCAACCCGAAGCCCGAGTACCAGCAGGTGGCGTTCGGCTACCCCACGGCCGGCATCTACGGCTACACGCACGCCTTCGGCGGCTACGCGGGCGCGCATGCCCAGTTCGTCCGGGTGCCCCACGCGGACAACGACTGCTTCCTCGTGCCGGAGGGCCTGCGCGACGAACAGGTCCTCTTCCTCTCCGACGCGGCCCCCACGGGCTACATGGGCGCGGACTTCTGCGGCATCCAGCCGGGAGCCACCATCGCCGTGTGGGGCGCGGGCGGCGTGGGGCTGATGGCCATGCGCAGCGCGTACCTCCTGGGCGCCGAGCGCGTCATCGCCGTGGACCGCTTCCCGGAGCGCCTGGCCATGGCGGAGAACTTCGTCGGCGCGGAGGCCCTGGACTACAGCCAGGTGGAGAGCGTGGTGGACGTGCTGCGGGAGATGACCGGAGGCCGCGGGCCGGATGCGTGCATCGACGCGGTGGGCATGGAGGCCCATGGCACCGGGCCGGGCTACGCGTATGACCGGGCGAAGCAGGCGCTGCACCTGCACTCGGACCGGGGGCAGGCCCTGCGCGAGGCCATCCTCGCCTGCCGCAAGGGCGGCACGCTGTCCGTGCTGGGCGTGTACGGCCTGATGGACTCGTTCCCCCTGGGCGCCATCATGAACAAGGGCCTCACGATGCGCACCGCGCAGCAGCACGGACAGAAGTACCTGCCCCGCCTGCTGGAGCACGTGGCGAGGGGCGAGCTGGATCCCTCGTTCCTCGCCACGCACCGCTTCTCGCTGGAGGACGCGCCGAAGGGCTACGAGCTCTTCAAGAAGAAGGAGGACGGCTGCGTGCGGGCCGTGTTCACTTCTTGAGCGGCGGGTGCCAGCAACACGCCAGCGGCAACGCCTGGCAGTTGGTGCAGACGGGGCGGATGAGCTTCCACCTGCGAAGCCTCACCGGCGGACGGCGCCTCGTCCAGCTCCGACGCCGGGCCACAGGCGGAAAGGAGGCCCACGGAGAAGGTCGTCAAAACCAAAGCGCGGATCATGTTTCGCATGCGGATGCTCCAGGTGCCGGAGGCGGAAATGCCTCTCAGCTCCACAGTCCGGCAGAAAGCGATATCCTGCGCAGCCCTGGCGACTGTCTTCGCGCTCGGCTGTGTCTTTCCTGCCCCGGTGATCGCAATGACTCTCATTCGTGCGCGGTGGTGCCTGTGTCTCGCCATGGTCACGACGGCCGGCGCCTGCCGCTCCGAAGGCCCTCGGGAACCCCCTTCCGCTCCCGTGCAGGCGACGGCGACGGAGGAACCCGTGGACCTGCATGGCACGGGAGGCGTCGAAGGCGCGGATGCGGCATATGACCGCTCCCGTCAGCCCGCCCGGTTCATCGCCGCGCTGGGAATCGCTCCGGGGCAGCGCATCGCCGACGTCGGCGCGGGGCAGGGCTACTTCACGCAGCGGCTCGCGGAGGCAGTGGGCCCCACGGGACGGGTGGTCGCCACCGACATCAACGACGAAGCCCTCAAGCGGCTCCGCGCGCGGGTCATCGGCCGTGAGAACATCGAGGTGCGGAAGGTGGAACCGGACGCTCCGGGCCTCGAAGCGGGAGCGTATGACCTCATCCTCCTCTCGGAGGTCGACCACTTCCTCACCGACCGGGTGGACTACCTCACCCGGCTGCGGGCCGCGCTCACGCCCCAGGGCCGCATCGCGGTGACGCACCTGCGGGCCATGCGCCCCCCGCTCGTCGCCGCGGCCCGCACCGCGGGCTACTCCGTCGTCTCCGAGTACAACGACCTGCCGGACCACTACCTGCTCTTCCTGCGCCCCACCGCCCATCCATGACAGCTCCGGAGGGCCCAACCGTCC
This sequence comes from Corallococcus caeni, assembly GCF_036245865.1. NCBI lineage: Bacteria > Pseudomonadati > Myxococcota > Myxococcia > Myxococcales > Myxococcaceae > Corallococcus > Corallococcus caeni. The sequence continues at coordinate 270,172 of NZ_BTTW01000001.1, forward strand.
AGAACCCAGGCCTTCGCGCCCGGGAGCGTCCAGTCCACGGCAGAACCCGGCCCGGCACCGGCGACAGGGCCGCCGCGATGCGGTGAGCGCCCTACCCTTCCGGCGCGGAAAACAACGCACCGGACGCGGCATGCCGCCGCGCGATGCACGAGGAGACGAACGCCATGGGTATCAGCAAGGGCAGTGCGCAGTGGGACGGTGGGCTGAAGGACGGCAAGGGCTCCATGAAGCCGGGCCACGCCGCGGAGGTGCCCTTCTCGCTCGGCACCCGCTTCGAGGGTCAGCAGGGCAGCAACCCCGAGGAGCTCATCGGCGCGGCGCTCTCCGGGTGCTTCTCCATGGCCCTGTCGCTGGGGCTGGAGAAGGCGGGCCTGAAGCCCACGCGCATCCAGACGCACGCGGACGTGCAGCTGGACAAGCAGGGCGAGGGCTTCGCCATCACCACCATCGCGCTGAGCACCGAGGCCACCGTCCCCGGCGCCGACGACGCCCGCTTCCAGAAGATCGCCGAGGAGACCAAGAAGGGCTGCCCCGTCTCCAAAGCGCTCGCGGGCGTGAACATCACGCTCAAGGCGAAGCTCGCGACCTGACGGACCCGCGCCGGCCTCAGCCGCCGGCGCACGCGTCCCGGCAGTCCTGCCGGCACGCGACGACCTCGGGCGTGTTGCCCACGCAGGTCGCGTAGCACTGGGACAGGCACGGCGTGAGCGCATGCTCCGCCGAGCCGGGGTCCTCACCGGTCGGCGCATCCCCCGGGTCCTGCGAGCCCCCCGGACGGTCCGGCGAAGGAGCGTCCGCGGGACCGCAGGCCGCCGCGAGGAGCCATCCCACCGAGGCCAGCGCCACCAGGTTCCGCCGCATGAGCCATCCTCTCGCCGGATGAGAAGGGGCTCACTCTAGCCGCGAATCCGGGTGGAAGAATCCAGGCCCGTGGCCGATTCGCGCCCAGGAGGTCTTCTTCGCAGGTGGCTGAGACGGACGACGTCACGGACGCGGTTCGGCGCGCGACGCAGGGGGAGTCGTCCGCCTTCAGCGAGCTGTATCGTCGCACCCGTCCCCTGGTGGCCCGCCTGGTCGCGGGTTTCGGCACATTGGATCCCGACGAGGCGGAGGACGTCCTCCAGGAGTCCTACGTGCGGGCGTTCCGGGGGTTGCCTCAGCTGAAGTCGCCGGGGGCCTTCACTCCCTGGCTGTTGACCATCGCGCGCAACCGGGCGCGCACGCGGCTGGAGCGCCGCAGCCTGCTCCAGCGGATGGAGGAGGAATGGGTGGACCCGACACCGGAGACGGTGCCGGCCCTGCCACCTACGCTCCAGGTGGAGCGGGACATCGAAGTGGTGCGGCAGCTCATCGCGGAGCTGCCTGACGGCGAGGAGAAGAAGACCGTGCAGCTCTTCTACATCGAGGGTCAGCTCTCCGCGCGGGAGATCGCCGATCAGCTCGGCGTGGGCAAGAGCACGGTCACCATGCGGCTGGAGCGGTTTCGTGGGCGCATCAAGCGCGAGCTCCTCCAGCGGGTGCTCGCCGGACGGTGGGATTGAGCCATGAGACACCTGGATGCCACCGCGATGTCGGACCTCGCCGCGCGCGATCCCCAGGCCGTGGCCTGGTTCCGCGAACACCTGGCCTCGCCCTGCGAGGTCTGTGAGGCGTTCCTCGCCACGCACGCGGATCCGCTGGACGGACGGACGGACGCCCTGCTCCTCGCGCTCGCGCCGGCCACGAAGGCCGCGGAGGAGCGCGCCCCCGTCGTGCCGCTGCGCGCCCAGCCCCGCGCGCGCCGCTTCGCCCCGCCTCCCGCCCGGTACTGGGGCTGGATGGCCGGCGCGCTCGCGGCCTCCGTGCTGATGGTGGTGCTGGTGCCGCTCGTGAAGGGGCCCGCCCGGAGCGACACCGGGTGGACTGGCGAGAAGGGCCCGGGCCGCATCACCCTGGAGCTGGCCGTGGTCGCCCGGGGCACCGACGGGGGCCTGCGCCGGCTGGACTCCGGGGCGGACGTCGCCAGCGACGAGGTGCTGCTCCTGCGCTACCACGCGACGGAGTCCGGCACCGCGCTGCTCTACCAGCAGCGGGGGCACGAGGCCCCGGAGCTGCTGGGCCGCTTCCCCCTGGACGCGGGAACCCACGACCTGGAGGGGCCTGACGGCCTCGCGGGCGTGAGCCTGGAGTCGGACGAAGGCCAGCTGTCGCTGGCGCTGGTCGCCTTCGCGCCAGGTGAGCGCGCGTCGGAGCAGGACGCACTCGCCGCCCTCGAGGCGGACGGCAGCCCGGATGCACGCCCGGGAACCGTGGTGAGGTTCGACGTGCGGGTCCAATCCGGTCAGACTCTGGCCCCGTGAGGCGCCTCCTTCCCCTGCTGCTCGCCCTCCTCTGCGCCTGCGCGGGTCCCTCCGCCACGGCCGGAGACAAGGGCGGGCTCGTGCCGCTGCGGCTCGACGCGGCGGACCTGTCGCGCGCGTACACGCCCCGGCGGCTCGCGCTGCTCGTGGGCGTGTCGTCGTTCGACGATCCCCAGTGGCGCGCCCTGCGCTTCTCCTCCAAGGACGCCACCGACCTCGCGGCGGCGCTGCGGGACCCCGCGCGCGGCCACTTCGACCAGGTGCGCGTCCTCACGCGCCCGGAGGAGACCACCCGCGACGCCATCCTCGCGGCGCTGCGGCAGCTGCGGCGTGAGGCCACCCGGCCCGACGACGTGGTGATGGTGTACCTGTCCGCGCACGGCACGCTCGCGCGCGACGGCCGGGGTGAGCTCACGCGCTACCTGGTCACGCGCGACGCGTCCTACCGCGCCATCCCCCAGACGGCGCTCTCCATGGACGCGCTGAAGGCGGAGTTCGACCAACTGCCCAGCCGGCGGCGGCTGCTGGTGCTGGCCACCTGCCACAGCGGCAACGGCAAGTCGCTCCTGCCCCACGAGCTGGAGGTGGAGCTGGCCGGCATCAAGTCCGGCTTCTACGCGCGGCCGCTGGAGGAGTCCTCCCGCGCCTCCATGGTGTTCGCCGCCAGCGACTGGGGCGAGACGGCGCGCGAGGACGAGGGCCTTCGCAACGACATCTACACGTACTTCCTCATCGAGGGCCTGGGCGGCGCGGCGGACCGCAACGCGGACGGCGCCGTCACCGCCACGGAGGCCCACGACTATTCGCGCCGCCGCACCTTCGCCTTCACGGAAGGACGTCAGCGGCCATCCGCCGAAATCATGGAGGTGGGCGCGGATCCGGTCATCCTCGCCGGCCGTATCGACCGCACGGGCCAGCCGGAGCTCTTCTCCTACAACCCGCGCCTGGACGGCTTCCTGCTCAAGGTGGACGGCGAGCCGCGCCTGGAGTTGCCGGGCGGCGCCGCGGTGGGACCGGGCCGCCGCACGGTGGAGCTCACCAAGGGCGACGCCGTCCTCGTGCGGCGCGAGGTGGACGTGTCGCGGGGCGAGCGCCTGCCCCTGGAGCAGCTGCTGGCGGACGCCATCCCGCGCCGCGCGCTATCGCTGGTGGGTGGCATGATGTCCTTCACGGACGGCCAGAGCCGGCGCGAGCTCTTGCCCGCCGCGCCCCAGGTGGGTGTCGTGCTGCGGCTGGAGGACCTTCCCCTCCAGGACCTGGGCCTGCTCGTGGACGTGGGGCTGGGGCACGGACGGCAGCAGCTCCAGGTGGCGCCCGGCAGCGTGGTGCCCTTCGGCTACACCACGCTCACGCTGGGTGCGGCGGTGCCGTACCTGTGGCGTTGGGAGCGGCTGACGCTGTTCGCGGGCCCACGTGTGGCCGCGCTGTACCTGGGCAGGTCTTTCGACGTGGAGGCCTTCTCCGGTGGCCAGCGCTACTTCACCGTCAGCCCCGGTGTGGTGGGCGGACTGGCGTGGCGTCTGGGCGAGCGGTGGGAGCTCACCGCCCAGGGGCACGGGATGTTGACGTACGTGGTGGTGGACGGACAGGGACAGGCCGTGGGCTTCATCGGCGGAAACGCCGGCGTGGGGTACCGCTTCTGATGCGTCGCCATTGCCTGCTCTTGACCCTGTCGTCGCTCGGCCTGGGCCTGGGCGCGTGCGGAAACCTGGACAACGAGCCCTTCCGCGCGGGCACCGTGCGCGGCCGGCTCACGGAGTTCGACCCCGCCGTCGTGCTGGTGTCCGTGGTGGGCGCGCCCGGCGTGCGCGGCAGCGTGGACGCGCAGGGCCGCTTCACGCTGGAGGACGTGCCTGCGGGGCCCGCGGAGCTCTTCGTCCTGGCCACCGCGGACAAGGCCGCGCGCGTGCCGCTCACCGTGCAGGGCGGCCAGTCCGTGGACGTCGCGGACGTGGCGCCCCGGCCCGCCGGCACCTTCTTCGTGAAGCTCCGCGCCCGGGGCAACCTGCGGGTGGCGGAGGGGAAGGCGTCCGTGGACGGCACGCCCATCGAAGCCTCCCAGCTCGACGACCAGGCCCCCCGCCACCTGGGGCCGCTGCCGGCAGGCTGCTACGGCGTCAGCGTCTCCGCGCCCGGCTTCATCTCCACGGCCCTCCAGGGCTGTGTGGGTGAGGGCAAGCAGACGGTGCTGACCGTGGAGCTCGTCCCGGAGAAGTCCTACGCCCAGCAGGGCTGCGCGACGACGGGCTGCAACAGTGAAAGCCATTGCGCGTCGGACGGCTGCTGCGTGCAGTGCCTTGAAGACAGCCATTGCGTGACGCCGCTCGGGTGCAGGGCGTTCCACTGTGAAGAGAGTCTTCCGTAAAGCGACGCATTTGACGACGCAGGGTGCCCGCGCGGTTCGCCACCCGTATGGAATTGCGTCGGCGGTGCGAGGCCTTGTGGCCACCCCGCGAGCAGCCGGGTCTTCCTGCCAACGAGGCACTCCCTGTTCCCGCAGGGCCCCCTACCGCCTCGTCTCACAGGAGGATGACCATGCGTATCCCGACCGCTCCCTCTTCCGCGGCATGGATGGTGTTGTGCGCGACGCTGCTGTCCCTGGGCTGCGGCGGCCCCGTGACGTCGGAGGATCCTTCGCTCGCCACGGGCGATGACAACCTGGGCGCGGGAGAGGCCCCCGCGACGAATGACGGCGCCGCGCCCGGCGGCGACGGACGCGTCAGCATCTGCCACATCCCGCCTGGCAATCACGCCAACGCGCACACCATCACGGTGGGCGCGCCCGCGGTGGCCGCGCACCTGCACCACGGCGACCGGATGGGCGCCTGCGACGACGAGGGGGAGACGCCCACGGATGGCGGCACCTCCGGGTCCGACGGTGGCAGCAGCACGGACGGTGGCTCGGGCGGCGGCATCGACGCCGGCCCCGTGTGCATCCCCGAAGGGGGCGAGTGCTCCACCGAGAGCGAGACGGCCTGCTGCGATGGGCTGTCCTGCCAGGAAGGCCAGTGCTGGCCGTCCGTCGGCTGAGAAAGCGCTGTGGCCACTCCGAGCCGGGGCGGGTCTTCCCCGGCGTTCTTCCTTGATTCCAACAAAGGCGCTCTCATGACCTCCCTGCGACACCTGACCTCCACCCTGCTGCTGGCCACGGGGATGCTGTTCCTCGCGGCCTGCGGCGACAGCAATGCCCGCGTCACCCTGAAGCTCACCGACGCCCCGGGCGACGGCATCGAGAAGGCCGTCGTGACCATCTCGAAGGTCTACCTGAAGGGCAGCGTGGACGGGAAGGAGGACGGCAAGGGCGACGTCGTGCTGCTGAGCGAGCCCGTCACCACCGACCTGCTCACGCTGGCCAACGACACCGCGGACCTGGTGAAGGACGCGGAGGTTCCGGCGGGCACGTACAAGGAGCTGCGCTTCGTCATCACCGGCGGCTACATCCAGGTGAAGCAGGACGGCGCCAGCCGCATCTTCGCCACCTCGCGCGACTACGCGGGCCTGCCGGACGGCGCCCAGGTGGACGGCGACCTGCAGATGCCGAGCGCCAGCAGCTCCGGCCTCAAGGTGAAGTTCGACAAGGACGCCGACGTCACCGTCACTAGCGATGACGACCAGAAGGTCATCCTGGTGGACTTCGACGTCGCGCAGAGCTTCGGCAAGGAGGCCGGCGGCTCCGGCAAGTGGGTCATGCGGCCCATCATCAAGGGCGCGGACCTGGAGTTCTCCGGCAACGTGGAGGTCTCCCTGGAGGCCGGCGACGTGTCCCTGCCCCTGGGCCCGGCGCAGCTGAGCAGCTTCTCCGCGGTGCTCATCAACGCCGACGGCAGCCGCGAGACGATGTCCCTCACCGCCAGCACGGCCACCCGCTACGTGGCGGACTTCAAGTTCCTGCTGCCCGGCACCTACCAGGTGGACCTGGTGGGCCCGGAGGGCGTGACCTTCAGCACGGACCTCACGCGCCCGGCGACCGCGACGGTCGGCTCAGGCGCGGAGGCCAACGTGGACTTCGTCCTGACGTCCTTCGACGTCAAGTAGCGCTGCAAGCTTCGGGGTTCAGGCCGCCTTCTCGCCCGGCTGCGCCTGGGCCGCCTGGACCTCGAGGGCGATCTCAATCTTCTCGCCCACCAGCACGCCGCCCGCCTCCAGCGCCTGGTTCCACGTCAGGCCGAAGTCGCTGCGGTTGATGGTCGTCTTCGCCTCGAACGCGGCCTTGGTGTTGCCCCACGGGTCCTTGGCGATGCCCAGCTGCTCGGCCTCCAGGACGACCTCGCGGCTGATGCCGCGGATGGTGAGCTGGCCCGTCACCTTCAGGTGCTTGCCGGAGGGCTCCACCTTCGTGCTCTGGAAGGTGAGGGCCGGGAACTTCGCCACATCGAAGAAGTCCGGCGAGCGCAGGTGGTTGTCGCGCTGCTCGACGCCGGTGTGGATGCTGGCCGCCTCGATGGAGACGGAGACCGAGGAGGCCGCGGGGTTCGCGTCATCCAGGGTGAGGGTGCCGCCGAACTTCGTGAAATTGCCGCGCACCTTCGCCACGACCATGTGGCGGACGCTGAAGTGGATGCCCGTGTGCGTGGTGTCGATGTTCCAGAGGGTGGTGGCCATGGTCGTCGTCCTTGTCGTGAGCGCCGCGTGGGCGGCGGTGTGTTTCAACGAGGCGTAAGGTAGCGGCCCCCCACGTTCCGGATTAGACGGGACGAACAGGATGCACTGTTCCACGGCTGGGACAGTGCCCTGCGCACGGGGAACGGCCATGGACCTCAACGAACTCCTCGTCTTCGCCCGGGTGGTCCAGGCGGGCAGCTTCACGGCGGCGGCGAAGGCGCTGCGCATGCCCAAGTCCACGGTGAGCCGGAAGGTGTCCGAGCTGGAGGAGCGCGTCGGAGCCCAGCTGCTCCAGCGCACCACGCGCACGCTGCACCTGACGGAGGTGGGCCGCGCGTACTACGCGCACTGCGAGCGCATCGTCGCGGAGGCGGAAGCGGCGGAGCTGGCGGTGACCCGCATGCAGGCAGGCCCGCAGGGACTGCTGCGCGTGACGACGCCGCTGTCCGTCCATTTCCTCGCGCCCATGGTGGCGCGCTTCATGGAGCTGTACCCGGACGTGCAGGTGGAGCTGCTCTGCACGGACCGCGCGGTGGACCTGATGGAAGAGGGCTTCGACCTGGCGGTGCGGGCCGGGCGGCTGCCGGACTCGTCGCTGATGGCGCGGCGGCTGGGGGACATCGAGTGGCTCGTCGTGGCCGCACCGGAGTACCTCCAGGCGAAGGGCGCGCCGCGCACGCCTTCGGACCTGGCGAAGCACGAGTGCCTCTTCTTCGGGACGGCGCTGCAGGGGAACGTCTGGACGCTGCACGCGGGCGGCCGGTCGGTCGACGTGAAGGTCTCCGGGCGGCTGGTGATCAACGAGCCGGACATGCTGCGCGCGGTGACGGTGGTGGGCGCCGGGGTGGCGCTCATCCCCGGCCAGCAATGTGTCGAGGACCTGGAGTCCGGCCGGCTGCAGCGCGTGTTGCCGGACTGGAGCTCCGCGGGCGCGCCGGTGCACGCCGTCTACCCGCCCACGCGCCACCACGTGCCCAAGGTGATGGCCTTCGTGGAGGTGCTGCGCGAGCACTGGCCCCAGCTGCAGGGAGCGCTCAAGCGCGCGAAACGCTGAGACAGTGGCGGCGTTTCGTTCCGCGGATGGAACGATGTGTCCCGAGGTTCGAGTCTGGCCAGGTGGCGGTCCGGAGCGCATGTTGTGTCTCGAAAGGAAACACACACCATGCTCAACGTTCGCCCCTCTGAAGCACGCGGTCACGCCAACCACGGCTGGCTGGACTCGCATCACACCTTCTCGTTCGCGAGCTACTTCGACCCCGACAACATGGGCTTCCGCTCCCTGCGCGTCATCAACGAGGACCGCGTGCAGTCCGGCGAGGGCTTCGACACGCACCCGCACCGGGACATGGAGATCATCACCTACCCGCTCAGCGGTGCCATCGCGCACCGGGACAGCACGGGAGGCCAGGGGCTCCTGCGCGCCGGTGAGGTGCAGCGCATGACGGCCGGCACGGGCGTGATGCACAGCGAGATGAACGGCTCCAACGAGGACGTCCACTTCCTGCAGATCTGGATCATCCCGGACAGGAAGGGCCTGAAGCCCGAGTATGAGCAGAAGTTCTTCCCAGAGAAGGACCGGCAGGGACGCTGGCGCGTGGTGGCCAGCCCCGACGCACGCGACGGCAGCCTCACCGTGCACCAGGACGTGCTGCTCAACAGCACGCTGCTGAGCCCGGGCGAGAAGGCGGAGTACACGCTGCCCAAGGGGCGTCACGCCTGGGTGCAGATTGCTCGCGGCGCCGGCACGCTCAACGGAGTGAGCGTGAAGGCCGGTGACGGAGTGGCCGTCTCCGACGAGTCGAGCCTCGTGCTCACCGCCTCCGAGCCGCTGGAGGCCCTGCTGTTCGACCTGGCCTGATGCGCCGGGCACGAAGAAGGCCCCCGGATCCCTCAAGTGGACCCGGGGGCCTTGTCGTTTTCAGAGGCCCAGGGATGGCGGCGATCAGGGCTCCCACTGGATGCGGTAGGAGCAGGCGTGGCCGTCGAAGCCGAAGGGCTCCACGCGCAGGTTCCGAGCGCCCGCCCGGGTGAGCCCGGCCTCGATGATGCCGCGCAGGTAGCCGGGGTTCCCGTTGCACTCGCTGACCCGGAGGACGTGGTGCGCGGGCCCCTGGGTGACGAGCTCCGTCTTCAGGTAGTTGTTCACCGTCGCGAAGCTCTCCTGGATGCGAACGACGACGCGCTCCGGTCCGAAGATGGGCCACATCGCGACGAGAGCCTTGCCCAGCAGCGTCTGCTCCACGCCCTGGATGAGTCCGGCCCCAAGCCGCCGGAAGCCCTCGTCCGTATCGACGTCGGGATGGAGGTGCTGAGCGGTGATGCGCAGCGCCTCCGCGAAGACGAGCCGGGGCGTGCTGCGAGGGATGGGAGCGCCCAGGTCCAGGCCCGCCTGTTTCAGCTTCTCCTTCAGCTGTGGAGTGAGCCGGCTGCCGATGGAGCGAAAGAGCCCTTCAATCGTGTGGCGATAAACGACCTGCTCGGCCATGGATCCGTCCGGGGGTTCGGATGTGCTTGCGCAATGCCATCACGAATCCACGAAGGCTCACCAGCCCCTTGCGTAACCCCAATCGAATCCGTCTGTCTTTCCCAGACACCGGAACTGCGAGGATGTTCGGGTTTTGCCCAGCTCCAGGCTCAGCCGCCCCACCGGATGCGATAGGAGCAGGCGTGGCCATCGAAGTCGAACGGCTCCACGCGCAGGTTCTTGGCCCCTGCCCGGGAAAGCCCGGCTTCGATGATGCCCCGAAGGTAGCCCGGGTTCCCGTTGCACTCGTTGACGCGGATGATGTGGTGGCCGGGCCCCTGGGTGAGCAACTCCGAGTGCATGTAGTTGTTCACGGTGGCGAAGCTCTCCTGGATGCGCACCACGACGCGCTCCGGGCCGAAGATGGGCCACATCGAAACGAGCGACTTGCCGAGCACGGTCTGCTCCAGCCCCTGGATGATGCCCACGCCCAGCCGACGGTAGCCCTCGCTCGCGTCAAGCTCCGGATACAGGTGCACGACGGTGACGCGAAGGGCATCCGCGAAGACGGTCCGGGACGTGTTGCGAGGGGACTGCGAGTCAAGGTCCAGCCCCACTGCGCTCAACTTCGCCCGGAGTTCCGGAGTGAGACGGTCACCGATGGAGCGAAAGAGCCCCTCCACCGTGTGGCGATAAACGATTTCCTCTTCCACGAATCACCCCGGCAACGGCCCAGCGGTCCCATTCCGCCGTGTCGCAAGGAAGCGTACCCCAGCCCCCCCACGAATCCGAAGCCCCCTGCCCTCCGACCCAGGTCTGAGACGTCCTGCCGGGTGTTTCACGGCTGGCCAGTCTGTTTCATAAAACCTGGATTGCATGTTCACAGCAACTCAGCGCGATCGGGTGACTTCAGTGAGCCCGTCCGAAGAGAAATGAAACACGTCGAGGAACCTAGCCACCTGGCGCACGCTAGCGAGACAGGTTGAGCAGGTGCGGTGCTGCCACGTGCCTCCGAAGACTTCCCCTCGTTGAACAAAGTCTGGGCGTATGCGGGCTACCAGGGGCCTGTCGTGGCGGACGCAGCGATACAGGCGGGCCTGGCAGTGGAAATTGTCCGGCGCGCCGGGGAGGACAAGGGCTTCGTCGTGCAAAAGCGCCGCTGGGTGGTGGAGCGCACCAACGTGTGGCTGACGCGCCAGCGACGCCTGGCGCGCGATTACGAGCGTCACGAGCACTCTTCCGAAACCTTCATCCACATTGCGATGACGGGCCTCATGCCGCGCCGCCTCGCGTAGCGCCCCAGTTCATAAGGCTCTCAGGCTTCCGCTGTTTCGAATGCTTTCGCCTTCCCAGCTTCTGCGAGCGCCTGCGCGATAGCCTGGCGCTCCGCCGAGCTCACTTGGTACAGGGAGTAGACCCTATCGTTGATCTCCTCTTGGATGGCGGCGAGCCTGCGCTCGAAGAGCGTCCTCTCGTGTTCGCTGGTGAGACTCGTGGCCCGATGCCGAGCCTGAATGGCCTGCTCGGCCAGCGCCGCTAGCTTGTCGTGCTCCGCCTTCTGGCCTGGGTGCCCCTTTAAGTCGGGCACGAAGAGGGGGAGATTCTCGATGAACTGCTTGTTGCAAGGGAAGTAACCGCCGCGGAAGTTGGAGCCACCCTGCCGGACGAGGGTGTCCAGCAGCTCGCTCTGGATGAGCGCGAGGATGAAGTAGGGGCTGCACTGGACAGTGGGCAGCGTGAAACCGTAGCCGCCCGTCGTCACGTTAAGAAAATAACAGCCGCCCTGGGCGTCATGGTAGACGGCCGTCTGGTTCACCATGTACGGCATCATGAACTTGGGGCCGGCGAACCGCTCCAGGTTCTGGGGCCGCGCGTAGGCGTACCACTTCCCCACGCCCTTAAAGTCACCTGACTTGCGGCTCTCCAGCCGGCTCCTGCACTTGTTCAAGTAATCGTGCGTCGCGGGAAACGCGCGGAGCTCCTTCTCCGTGAGCAAGCGTGGCTTCTCGCCTGGATTGAGGACATAGGGGCGGATCAGCCAAGCCTGGGGCTCCTGGTAGTCCCACCGCTTGATATCCCGGGCCCCTTGGAGGACGGGGACGAGGAGATCCTTCTCGATGATGACGGTACGCTCGATCTGGCTCGACTCGAGGCTCCACTCCCTGCCCTTGCCGCGCGGCCCATAGAGGAGGAAGACATGGTCGGCTCCTGTCACCGGGGCCTGGAAGATGGCGGGCGCGAGACTTCCGAGGGTGGGCAACCCCGAGAGGCGCTCCCTCAGCGTGTTGAGCCCCCCTCCTCCTGTTCGGAAATCCCACGTCTTCCTAGAGAGCAGCGAAGAGGGGACGGGCTCCGTCTCCTTCTCCAAGGCACGCTCTAGCGCCCCGGAGAGGTCCGCCTGCTCGCGTACCGATCTGAGTGCGAACGTCTCCCTCGGGGCTCCGGAGAGGAACAGTAGGCATGTGTACGTCGTGGCGCCGTCGAAGATCTGCGCATCACCGAAGTCCACGATCTGCGAGACGGCTTTCCGCTCGGCCAGCAGGTTGCGCAACTGCTCGCCGTAGTTCGCCTGGAAGAACTTGTGCGGTAGGATGAAGCCAATGCGGCCACGGGGCTTGAGCTTCGCAAGGCTCTGCTCGACAAACAGGACGTAGATGTCGAAGTTCCCCCGCGAGGCCGAGCGGAACTTCTTCTTGAAGACCGCAACTTCCTTGGGCGACCACTTCTGGATCTCCTGGATGCGGATGTATGGAGGGTTGCCCACCACCGCGTCGAAGCCGCCCTCCTTCAAGATGTCTCCCAAACCCGTAGCCGTACTGCCCCAGTCGAAGGGCCGAATTTGGAGGAGCGCCTCTTCCTGTTCAGCGCCCGTGTCTAGGAGGCCAGGAAGGCCGAGGTCCTGGGACTCGATGAGCGAGTTGCCGCAGAGCAGGTTCTTGCTCAGCGAGGGCAGGTACTTGTCAGCGCGGAACATCTCGTAGGTCTCGCGCCGGGCCAGGCTCTGTTCGTCCTCCCCCTCCAGTAGTTTCAAATACAGGCTCATCTGGGCTACCTCAATGGCCTGCGGGTCTTTGTCGAGCCCGAAGATGCAGGAGGTGAGAATCTTCTTCCTCTGCTTAAGCGTCAGGCGCACCTCTCCGTCAAAGAGGAAAGCCTCCTCCTTCGGGAGCTTGTTGGGAGGCAGCCCCTTGTAGTGGGCGAGGTGCGCATCGATGAGGTGCTGGAACGCAGAGAGTAGGAACGAGCCCGAGCCGCACGCTGGATCGAGAACGCGTAGCTTCAGCAACTCCTGGGCCGTCTTCCCCTGAGTGAGGGGCGTCAGCGTCTCGGCCGTGATGGCGTCCACGATGAAGCGGGGGGTGTAGTAGACGCCGCCTGCGTGCCGGACCTCGGGCTTCTCCTCAACCTTGGCCCTGCCGCTCTGGGTGAGGCGGATGGTGCTTCCCAGGAAGCGCTCATAGATGGAGCCAAGGATCTCCACCGGGAGGGCTTCGAAGCGGTAGGGCGTCTGCACATACAAACCCTTAAGGATCTGCTCAAGGACATCGTCCTGCTCGATCTTCTGCTCTTCGCTGAAGTGCGAGGCGAACAGGTTCCCGTTGAACTGGGGCATCAGGCTCTGGAAGATCGCGACGAGCCGCTCGTAGAGGGAGTCGCCGGACTGCTTCCAAGCCTCGAAGGCCTTGAGCATCGGCTCGCCGCGAGTGACGCCCCGAGCTTCACACACGCGGATGAACACGAGCCGATCGAGGATGCGCTGGACGCACTCGGTCAGAGCCTGATCCGAGGAAAATACGTTTCGAAGCGCCAGCTCTCGCGCGAGCAGTTCCCGCCAGCCGGCGAGGTCTTCCAGGAAGGCCGCGTCGACGGGCACTGCCCCACGGGCGGTGAAGATGCTCCCGCTACGCTTTTTGAAGTGGCCCAGCAGGAAGCGCTCGATAGAGCCTGCCTCGACGGCATCACGGGAGAGGGTGTCCCAGAGGAAGTCGAAGCTCTCGACATAGCGGTCGAACTTGAGGTCGAGCGGAGGAAGGACGCCCGCGCTTGGCTTGTCACGCAGCGGGCGAATGCCTCCGAAGAAGCCCTTCAATTCCTCGAAGTCCGTCAGCAGAACCAGCGGGACCTTCTTGTTCCAGGCGTAGGACTTCGCCTGGAAGATGGCGTCCAAGTCGGTGGAGATCGGGACGGCGGGCTTTTTTACTTCGACGAAGAACTTGAGGTTCTTGCCCGAATAAAACCCGTAGTCGGGCCTCTTGCCGGTGCCATCCCGGTCTTCCAGCACCACTTGGCGCTTGCCAGCCACGCGGCGGGAGCTGTCCTCGACGGGCCAGCCCAGCGCCTCGAAGAAGGGGTCGACGAAGCCGCTGCGGACCTTGGCCTCGTCGTAGGAGGAGTGCTTGAAGTCGCCCATTCCCTCGGAAAAGGCGCTAACGAGCTTTTCTATCTGGAGCTTGCCGCGCTGTCGGTCCGTCGTCATGAGGGCAGCACCTTACATAAAGGCACCGCACTCTGGGAGTTGGGAGTAGCCCAGTTCCGTGGACACCGAGAAGTGATGGTAGGAGCACGGGGCTGTCTACGACCGAGGAGAAGCAAGAGAAGCCCGCAGGCCGCGCCGAGAGTACTCGTGCTGCCGAAGACTGGCGCTACGATCCGCGACGCTGCAGGGCGGCTTCTGGTGTGGGAGCTAGAGGCAAGGGGCGCGGCGTATATCACTCATGCGGCCTGCCCCACACTCCAGTGCGGTGAAGACCGAACTCCTTACGGAACGAATCGCGCTATTTCAGGGCGATGCAGCTTACGTCGTCCAATTGCGAACTCCTGACAACATCAACGGCATCGTCACGGACCCGCCCGTCGAAATTGGGTTTATGGACAATTGGAGAGCGACCGAGGAGGCCGCGCCCCGTGGGAGCCCTGGCTCACGTGTGTCATGCGTGAAGACTTCCGCGTGCTCAAGCCTGGAGGTCACGCCCTCGTCCGGGCACTACCGCTTACGTCGCATTAGACGGCACCCGCGATTGCGAACACGGGCTTCGAGGTGCGCGACATCCTTGTGCACATCTTCGGCACGGGCCTACCCAAGGCACTCGACGTTGCACAAGCCCCTCAACAGACAGCAGGACAACCGGGACGAGGTGCTCTGAGTCACCGCTTGATTGCCGAGATACAGGACAAGGCCAGCCTGACGAATGCGCAAATCGACGCGCGGCCGGATTGAATGGGATGGCAGGCCACTGGAGCAGCCAAGCAACTCAATCCTACGTGCCTCACCAGCAATACTGGCCTGCCCGGCCCAAGCTTCTTGGCATCACCGCAGTGCCATATTCGCTCCGCTCGGCTGCTGCGGAGCGAATCATCGAGCAGAAAGGGAAGTCAGGCGCAAAGCGGACGCCATCCTCCGAAACGCGGAACTGGCCGGCATCCGTCACATCGGCTGGTACACTCTGCGCCCCAGCTTCGCCAGCTACCTCGTCATGCGTTGTGCGATGTACCGCGCAAGGCCATTCAGGAGTTGCTGGGCCACGCCACCATCGACATGGCGATGCACTAGCCCACCTGACTCCGAACGTGAAGAACGACGCGGTGCGCACCCTCGACATGCGCCCGAAGGGCGCATTGGGAGCGCACCGACAAGAGGCCAGTGCCTCAAACGACAAAAGCCCCCGAGTCTTTCGACTCGGAGGCTCTTGTTCGGAGTGCCCAGGGCGGGATTCGAACCCGCACACCTTTCGGCGCCACCCCCTCAAGATGGTGTGTCTACCAGTTCCACCACCTGGGCGTTTCGGCGGGGTCCATGTACCGGACCCCGTGGATTCACGCAACAACCAATTCAACCGTCGCGTGAATCCGATGCTTCCTGACGGCTACTGCGCGGGCGTCGTCGGCGCGGGAGCCTGCTGGCCCTCCGCCGGCGGCGTCGCGGAACGCTCCTGCTCCACCGCTCCCGGTGCCGCCGGAGGCGGCGTCGTGGCTCCCGGGGTCGCCGGGGCCGTCTTCGCCGGCGGCGTCGCCACGGAACCTCCCGCGGCCACCGAGCTGCGCAGGCCCACGAACGACAGGCCCAGCGAGGTCAGGAAGAACAAGCCGGCGCAGATGCCCGTCAGCTTGCTCAGGAAGGTCACCGCGCCGCGGCCACCGAAGGCGCTCGTCGCGGCGCCGCCACCGAGGGCGGAACCCATGCCGGCGTCCTTCCCCGGCTGCAGCAAGATGACGAAGATCATGAACACGCAGAGCAGGACGTGCACGATCGTGAAGAAGGTCAGCATGGGTGTTCCCAACGCTCCGTGAAAAGAGGGCGCAACCTACACAAAGTGGTCAACGGGTGACAACTTCTAACGGGCCTGGCTGCCTCAGCCAGCCGCCTTGACGATGGCCACGAAGTCCGCCGCCTTGAGGCTCGCTCCCCCGACGAGCGCCCCGTCCACGTCCGGCTGACCCAGCAATTCCGCGGCGTTGTCCGGCTTCACGCTCCCTCCGTACTGGATGCGCACCCGCTCGGCCGTCCCCTCGTCGTACATCCGGGTCAGCAGCCCCCGGATCGCCGCGTGGACCTCCTGCGCCTGCGCCGTCGTCGCCGTCCGGCCCGTTCCAATGGCCCACACCGGCTCGTACGCCAGCACGAACGTCGCCACGTCCGCCCCGGAGAAGCCTTCCAGCGCGCCCCGCACCTGGCGCTCCACCACCGTGAGCGTCTGGTTCGACTCGCGCTCGGCCAGCGTCTCACCCACGCAGACGATGGGCGTCATGCCGGCGGCCTTCACCGCCTTCGCCCGCTTGTTCACCGTGGCGTCCGTCTCCCCGAAGAACTGCCGGCGCTCCGAGTGCCCCACGATGACGTAGGCGCACCCCAGCTCCGCCAGCATCGGCGCGCTGACTTCGCCCGTGAAGGCGCCCGAGGACTCCCAGTGACAGTTCTGCGCCGCCAGCTGGAGGGGCGCCCCCTCCAGCGCGACGTGCAGGGGCTGCAACGCCACGAACGGGGGCGCGATGGCCACCTCCACCTTGTCGCCCAGCGCCGCCACCGCGCCGCGAAGCTCCCGCACCAGCGCGAGCGCTTCCGGCACCGTCTTGTTCATCTTCCAGTTGCCAGCGACGATCTTCCGACGAGCCATCGAGGTGTCTCCCCCGGTGCGTACCGCGTGGGTGCCCTACTTCGTCTCCAGCGCCTTGATGCCGGGCAGCTCCCGGCCCTCCAGGAACTCCAGCGACGCGCCGCCGCCCGTGGACACGTGGCTCATCTTGTCCGCGTAGCCCATCTGCTCCACCGCCGCCGCGCTGTCGCCGCCGCCAATCACCGTCGTCGCGTCCTTGTTGATGGACATCGCCGCGGCCACCGAGCGGGTGCCCTCCGCGAACTTCGCCACTTCGAAGAGGCCCATGGGCCCGTTCCACACCACCGTCTTCGCGTCGCGGATGCGCTGCGTGAACATCGCGCGCGTCTTGGGGCCGATGTCCAGGCCCATCATGTCCGCGGGGACGACCTGATCCGGAGTCTCCTTCACCGGCCCCTTGCCCTCCAGGTCCGCGCACACGATGTGGTCGATGGGCAGCACCAGCGGCGTCTTCAGGCGCTTCGCCGTGTCCAGCAGCTTCGCCGCCAGCGCCAGCTTGTCGCCCTCCTCCACCCGGCTCTTGCCCACTTCGATGCCCTGCGCCTTCAGGAAGGTGTACGCCATGGCGCCGCCCACGAGCAGCGCGTCCACCTTGGGCAGCAGGCTCTCGATGACCTTGATCTTGTCGCTCACCTTGGAGCCGCCCAGGATGGCCACGAAGGGCTTCTGCGGATTGCGCAGGACCTTGTCGCCCAGGTACTCGATCTCCTTGCGCATCAGGAAGCCGGCGGCCTTCTCCTTCACGAAGGGCACCATGCCGGCCGTGGACGCGTGCGCGCGGTGCGCCGTGCCGAACGCGTCGTTGACGTAGACGTCCGCCAGCGCCGCCAGCTCGCGGGAGAAGGCCTCGTCGTTCGCCTCCTCCTCCTTGTGGAAGCGCAGGTTCTCCAGGAGGAGCACCTGCCCCGCCTTCAGGTCGTTCACCTGCTTCTTCACGTTGTCGCCCACGCAGTCGTCCGCGTGGATGACCTCGTGCTTGCCGCCCAGGAGCTCCGCCAGCTTCTCCGCGACGAGCACCGTGGACAGCTTGGGGTCCGGCCCCTTGGGCCGACCGAGGTGGGACGCCAGGATGACCTTGCCGCCCATCTCCAGCGCGCGCCGGATGGTGGGCAGCGCCTCACGGATGCGGGTGTCGTCGGTGACGCGCCGCCCCTCCAGCGGGACGTTGAAGTCCACGCGGATGAAGACGCGCTTGCCGGTCAACTGCAGGTCATCGATGTAGCGGATCATCTTGGGGGTCCCTTGTGCCTGTCTCGGTCAGCCTGAGGTGCCAGGTGTGGCTTACGCCACGCCCTTGGACACGAGGAACTTCGCCGTGTCGACCATGCGGTTGGAGAAGCCCCACTCGTTGTCGTACCAGGCCATGACCTTGAGCAGGTTGTCGCCCATCACGTAGCAGTTGGTGGCGTCGAAGATGGCCGAGTGCGGGTTGCCGTTGTAGTCCACGGACACCGTCTGCGCGTCGCTGAACTCCAGCACGCCCTTGAGCGGGCCGTTGGCGGCGGCCTTCATCGCGGCGATGACCTCTTCCGCGGTGACCTTCTTGGAGGTGTTCACCGTCAGGTCCACCAGGGACACGTTCGGGGTGGGGACGCGGACGGACAGGCCGTGCATCTTGCCCTTGAGCGACGGGAGCACCTCGCCGATGGCCTTCGCGGCGCCGGTGCTGGTGGGGATCATGGAGAGCGCGGCGGCGCGGGCGCGGCGCATGTCGTCGTGGGTGAGGTCCAGGATGCGCTGGTCGTTGGTGTAGCTGTGCACCGTCGTCATCAGGCCCTTCTCGATGCCGAAGTTGTCCACCAGCACCTTGGCGATGGGCGCCAGGCAGTTGGTGGTGCACGAGGCGTTGGACACGATGTGGTGCTTGGCCGGGTCGTACTCGTGGTGGTTGATGCCGTACGCGATGGTCATGTCCGGGCCCTTGGCCGGCGCGGAGATGATGACCTTCTTGGCGCCAGCGGCCAGGTGCTTGGCGGCGGCGTCGCGCGCGGTGAAGCGGCCGGTGCACTCCATCACCACGTCCACGTTCATGCTCTTCCAGGGCAGCGCGGAGGGGTCCTTCTCCGCGGTGACGGCGATCTCCTTGCCGTTCACGACGATGCCCTTGTCCGTGTGGCTGACCTCGCCCGGCCACGTGCGGTGCACGGAGTCGTACTTGAACAGGTGGGCCAGCGCCGCCGGCTTGTCGAGGTCGTTGATGGCGACGATCTCGAGGTCTTCCTTGCGGCTGAGCGCGGCGCGCAGGATGCAGCGACCGATACGACCGAAGCCGTTGATGGCGAGCTTGATGGCCATGGTGTTTTCCGTCTCCTGGAAGGGGTGGGCCTTCGCGGCCCACCGTCATGAGTCTCGTAAAGAAGGCGGGCGACCGTAGGCAGGCGCCCCCGCCGAGTCAACGCCTCGCGTGGGCCGCTTTCGAGCGCGCACGCCGGAGCTGAACAATCACCCCGACCAACAGCCAGAGCCCGGAGGCCGTTCCCGCCCCGGCCCCGCACCCGCAGCCGGTGTCCCCCTTGGGGGAATAGTCATTCGGGAGCGCCGGGACGACCGTCGGCTCCGGCGGCGGGTCCACCGGCGGCGGCTTCACGGGCGGATGCGGATCCACCGCCCGCACCGCCACGCAGGACGACAGCGGCCGGGGGCTCACCGCGGGCAGCACGTCCTCGGAGGGCAGCGCCGGTGCCTGGGCGAGGATCCCCGAGCGCACCAGGAACCCGCCCACCAGCCGCGACCGTTCGCGGTTGGACGCAAGGCCCTCGAACGGGAAGCCCAGCACCAGCACCTGCCCCGCGGGCGCCATGCCCGACAGGACGGCCGCGCCAAGACCCGTATTGGGGTAGCGGAGCACGTCCGTCCCCGAGCCCGCGGGCAGCAGGATGTCCGTCACCCCCACGGGGTAGGCCCCGAGCGTCCCGTCGTCCAGCGGCGTGGCCGGCAGGTCGCGGAAGATGCCGCTCGCGAAGCCCTCCACCCGGCCCAGGGCCGAGCCCACGCCGAAGGAGGCCTGGAGGATGTCCGCGAGGAACTGCTTGTCCTCCGCGCTGCCCTGCGAGAGCGAATACACCGTGCGGCTGCCCGACAGCAGGAGATTTCCGCCGCCGGTGACGAACGCGCGCAGGGTGTCCTGTTCGGCCCGCGTCAGCCCCGCGCCCGCCACGCCGCCGCGACCGGTGGACCAGTCCACCAGCCGGTAGCCCGTGGGCGACACCAGCCCCGCCGCCACCGCGTTGCCCGCCGCGCTGTCGAAGGCCACCGCCGCGTGCGCGAACGCCGCGCCGTGCTGGCGCAGGTAGCTGCCGTCGTTCATCGCCTCCAGGTAGACGCGCAGCGGGGCCTCCAGGTCGTACGGCGTCTCCAGCTCCTCGCCGCACGCGACCGTCGCGTCCAGCCGCTCGTACGCGTTGATCAGCAGCACCGGCGGCGTGCTGCCCACGCGCACGCCCACCGTGGCGGACGGGAAGGACTCGCCGCCCGCGTTCACCGCGGCGACGCGAAAGTAGCGCAGCGTGCCTTCCGCCAGCGTGACGGTGGCCGCCGTGCCCTGGACCTCCATGCCCTCGTCCCAGCCGAAGCCGTCCGCGCTCTGGTACAGCCGGTAGGCCGTGGGGGCGTCGCGGCCCTCCTCCGAGGCCACCTGCGGGGGTGCGGACCACTTCACCTCGACCGCGCCCGGCGTCGCGTTGCGCGCCACCACCGCGCCCGGCGTCTCCGGCGGCAGGTGCACCGCCGCGCCGTCGCGGGTCGCGAAGTACTTGATCAACCCCTGCACGATGGCGCGCGCGGCCACGTGGCGGAACCGGGCCTCCTTGAGGCTCGCCGCGTCCACCGTGTTGTCGTGGTACGCCATCTCCAGCAGCACGCTGGGCATCTCCGGGTTGTGCGTGGGGTTCACCTCGCCCAGGTTCGCCGAGCGCAGGCCGCGCACGCGCCAGGCCGGATCCACCTCGCGCTTCAGGTCCGCTTCAATCTGCGACAGGAGCGCCCGCCCCAGCACGTCACCGCCCGCCACGCCGGTGAAGTTGAGCGTGCCGTCCACCGGGTTGGGCCCGTAGACGTAGCCCTCCGTCCCCCGGATGGTGCCGGACGTGCCCGCGTTGGTGTGCCACGCGACGTAGACGGCGTCCTCGCCCTCCTCGTGCAGCCACGCGGCGAAGCGCGGCCGGGACGTCACGTCCGCGTTGCGCTCGTTGGACAGCGCGTTGGCCCCCGACGGCGCGTACACGCTGAAGGGCGCCCCGCTGTACTGCACGTGGTAGCGCCCGCTCTCCTCGAAGCGGGGACGCAAGAGCGGCCCCTGCGCCGCGTCACCCATGAGGCCGCGTCCACCGCCCAGCCGCACCGCGTCCACGGACAGCGTCGCGCCCGCGACCGCCGAGTCGTTCTCCAGCACCACCGCGCCGGACTCCGGATGCGCCCCCGCCTTGAAGTAGAAGCGCCCCAGCAGCACCCACGTCCCGCCGTGGCGCTGCTGGTTCACGCGGAAGTGGCTCTCCCCGCCCGCGTGCTTCACCACGTAGTGCGCGTCCGTCGCGCGCGTGGGGTCGGAGCCGTAGGAGACGTAGACGTTGTAGGCCGCGGCCGCGGGCACGTCCGGGGTCCACGTCGCCTTCGCGGTGGAGGTGGCCGCCGTGTCCAGCGTCCGCGTGGTGCCCAGCGTGAAGGGCTCCACGCCGTTGCCCATGGGCACGGGCGGCGGGGCCCAGCCCTTCTGCGCGGAGGCGTGGAAGCGCGCGGTGTCCCCGCCCTCCACGTAGCCCGTGCCGCCGTTGTCCACGGTGGCGAGCAGCGGGTTCAGGTCCGACTCGCGCACCGTCACCACCGTGGCGCCCGCCGCCATCAGCAGGGGCTGCAGCTCCTGCGACACCACCTCCGCGGAGATGAAGTCCTCCACCACGCCCCAGGTGTTGGGCCGCTGCGTCGCCCAGCGCTTCAGCCCGTTGTCGCGGTAGAAGCCGTGGCCCGGGCTCAGGTAGATGACCTTGCCGGACAGCGCTCCCTCGCCCAGCCGGGTCTGCGGCACGCCCGCGGCCTTGACGTGCGACTTCGCGTCGCGCGGCTCGCGGCGCACCACCGCGGGTGCGTCCGGCGACAGGCGGCGCTGCTCGTGGGCCCTGGGGGCCGGAGCTGGCAGGTATTGAACACCCGGCGGCTCGAGCCCCAGGTCGTCTCCCTCGAAGGCTTCGGGGGTGCCCTGCGCTTGAGCGAGGAAGGAGGTGCACAGCAGGGTCAGCGCCAGCGTGCGCGACCAGGACGGGGGGAACGTTCGCATCACCCGGCCGACCTTACCCGTTCACTCCCCCGCTTCAATCGGACCCGTGGGTGCTAGCCTGCCAACCCCTTCACCTTCCGATGACCGTTCCTGCGCCCTCCCGTCCCCAGTTTCCCTCCCGCCGCAGCAACGGACTGTTCGCCTCGTTCGGACATGCGTGGGCGGGCCTCATCCACACCGTGGCCTGGCAGCGCAACATGCGCATCCACCTCATCTCCGGCGTGCTGGTGGGGCTGGTGGGCAGCGGCATCCCGCTGGGGCTCGCGGAGAAGGTCACGCTCATCTTCTGCGTGCTGCTCATCTTCTTCGCCGAAATCCTGAACAGCGCGCTGGAGCAGCTGGTGGACCTGGCCGTGCAGCAGTTCGACGAGAAGGCCCGGCTCACCAAGGACGCGGCCGCGGCGGGCGTGCTCGTGCTCGCGGGCGGCACGGTGGTCATCTTCGCCGCCATCCTGATCAACTACTGGGAGACCGTGCGCACCAGCACCGACGCCATCTTCCGGCAGGTCGCGCTGGGCCTGCCGCTGGCCGGCTGCGCCACGGTGCTGGTGCTGCCCCAGCCCCGGCCCGCCGCCGTGGACGTGCTCGCGTTCCTGCTGGCCATGGGGTTGCTCGCGCTGACGGCGCCCACCTCCGCGAGCCTCGTTTTCACCGTGCTCACCGCCGCGCTGCTCGTCATCGCCGCCGCGGCGGCCCGCGAGCGCAGGCGCCATCCACAGCCCTGAGGGGCCGGAGCTCGACGCCGCTTTGAAGGATTTGCCCCCGCCACCTCGCGGGTGGGGCGCCCGGAACCAGTCCGGAGCCCGCTCACCCGCGGAGGGTCTGTGAACGGGATTCTAAAGGGCTAGACGCGGGGCTGAAAGCCCGTCCCGGCGTCCGAGGCCGGTGTCGCCTGGGCGGCTGCGACCGCCTTGTCGCCTTCCTTCAGGTCGGTCGTCACCAGCTCCAGGAGCTCCGTGGCGATGCCGATGACCTGGTGCGGCGTGTAACCGCTTGCGCGCAGCTGGTTGAAAAACGTGCGCGCGAGGATGCGGGTGCCCTTCTGGTCGGTGCTCACGGGAATGCCTCCGGATTCAGCGCCGCGTCTCCGGGCGCCGCGTCTGCTTGGGAGTCCGGTCTTCAACCTCCGTGCCAGTCGTTCTCTTCCAAACGGATTCTCCAGCAGTCCTCAGGGGTTGAAGCCCGGAACTGGACGGCACGGAACGTGGATGGTGCGAAGGGGGTTACGCACCCGGATGTCCCACCCGCCCGGAGGCCGGTACCGGGTGCATCACCGGGTACGCACCCACCCCGGGCCCCGCCAAAGGCCATCCCGTCTTTTCAAGTGCTTGCATTCCCTCCGGGGGGTGGAGCACATACGCGCCCCCATCGAGGAGTCAGAACACAATGGCGTACCGGGTGAACAACATCGGGCTGTGGCTGGACGAGCCGGAGGAGCTGCTCGGCCAGCGCGCCGCGGAGAAGCTGGGGGTCACCCGGAGTGACCTCGCCTCCGTGCGGGTGGTGCGCTCGGTGCTGGATGCGCGCAAGAAGGGCAGCCCGCGTTACATCTACACGCTGGAGGTGGAGCTGGCCCCGGGCCGCAAGGCGCCGCGGCTGCCCCCGGACGTGAGCGAGGCCCCGCCCGCGCCGGAAGCGCCGCCGCGCGTGAAGGAGCCGGAGAAGCTGCCGCTCATCATCGGCACCGGACCCGCGGGGTTGTTCTGCGCGCTGGGCCTCTTGGAGCGCGGCGTGCGCAGCATCCTGCTGGAGCGCGGCAAGGAGGTCGTCACGCGCCGCAAGGACGTGGCGAAGCTCATGCGCGACGGGTCGCTGGACCGCGAGAGCAACATGAACTTCGGCGAGGGCGGCGCCGGCGCGTACACGGACGGCAAGCTGTCCACGCGCATCAACCACCCCATGGTGCGCAAGGTGATTGAGGCCTTCGCGAAGTACGGCGCGCCGGATCACATCCTCATCGAGGGCAAGCCGCACATCGGCTCCGACCTCTTGCCGGGCGCGGTGGCGAAGCTGCGCGAGGAACTCATCGCGGGCGGCTGCCAGGTGTACTTCGAGCAGCGCGTGGAGGACCTGCTCTACCGCGACGGCCGCATCGCGGGCGTGAAGATGGCGGACGGGCGCACGCTGGAGAGCGACCGCGTCATCCTGGCGCCGGGCAACTCCGCGCGCGAGCTGTATGAGCGCTTCGCCGCCGACGGCCGCGTGAGCGTGGAGGCCAAGCCCTTCGCGCTGGGCTTCCGCGCGGAGCACCCGCAGTCACTCATCAACGGCATCCAGTACGGCTCCGCCGCGAAGCACTCCAAGCTGCCGCCCGCGGACTACAAGCTGGCGGAGAACCTGGACGTGGACGGCGAGGTGCGCGGCGTCTACTCGTTCTGCATGTGCCCCGGTGGCATCGTGGTGCCCACGCCCACCGAAGAGGGGCTGCAGTGCACCAACGGCATGAGCAACTCGCGGCGCAACGCGAAGTACGCCAACGCGGGCATCGTCGTGTCGGTGTCCGTCGCGGACTTCGCGCGCGAGGGCTTCCACGGACCGCTGGCGGGCCTGGAGTTCCAGCGGCACTGGGAGTCGGAGGCGTACAAGCTGGGCGGAGGCCGCTTCTTCGCGCCCGCGCAGACCATTCCGGACTACCTGGCCGGCCGCGTGAAGAAGGACCCGGGCGACACCAGCTACCGCCCGGGCCTGGCGCACACGGACCTGAACCAGCTCTTCCCGGAGCGGCTGACGCAGTCCATCAAGGCGGCGCTGCGCACGTTCGACCGGAAGATGAAGGGCTTCATCAGCGACGAGGGGAAGCTCATCGGCATCGAGAGCCGGACGTCCTCGCCGGTGCGCATCACCCGGGGTGACGACCTGCAGTCCGTGTCCATGCGCGGCCTGTACCCGGTGGGCGAGGGCTGCGGGTACGCGGGCGGCATCGTGTCCTCCGCCATTGATGGACTGCGCGCCGCTGAGCAGATTGCCACCGAGCTGGCTTGAGGTCCCCTCCCCTTCCGGGCGAGGGTGACCTGGGAGGGATGGACCCATGGCGTATCGCGTGCGCACCCCGGATGGTGAGCTGATGTTCCCCTCGCTGGGCGACATCGAGCGCGCCTACGTGCAGGGCCTGGTGGACGCCGACGACGAGGTGCGCGAGGACGGCGCGGAGAAGTGGCGCAAGGCGTCCTCGCTGCCGGTGCTCGCCCGGGCGAAGAAGCCCCAGAGCGGCAAGGCGGCCCGGGCGCAGACGTTCACGGTCCTGGGCGTGGTGGCCCTGGGCCTGCTCGCCCTGGCGGTGATGGTCCTGGGGCAGGAGACCCGGGTGCGCATGATGGGCGTCCTGCTGGCCCTGGTGGTCAGCGGGCTGCTCATGCGGGTGACGTTCAAGGCCTACAAGCGGCCACCGCCCGTCCTCTAGCGCCGCTCCCTCCCCTGCCCTCCAGGGCAGCGGCACGGCCCTCGCCGCCAGCAGGCCCCACACGGCCCATGTTTGGTGCAAGGCACCCCGCGGGGTGCCCGCCATCGCGCTGGAGGAGGACCGCACCTTGCTCAGCACCTACCTGTCCCGAGAAGCCGCCCGCAAGCTTCGCCATGGCGCGCCCTGGCTTCGCCGCGAGGACATCGTCTCCATCGAGGGCGAACCGCAGCCGGGCACGCCCATGCAGCTCAAGGACGAGGACGGGCAGCTTTTGGGCCTGGGGGACGTGGACCTCCAGGCCTCCTACGCCGTGCGCCGCCTGGGCCTGCCGGACGAGTCCGTGGAGGGGCTCATCCCCCGCCGTGTGCGCCATGCCTTCGAGCGGCGCGGCCGGCTGGTGGACGACCCGCGCTTCTGCCGCATCATCAACGACGACGGGGACGGGCTGCCGGGCCTCATCGTGGACCGGTATGATCAGCACTTCGTCGTCCAGACGCTCACCCGCTCCATGGACGCGCGGCAGGAGGAGATCACCCGCACGCTGGGAGAGGTGACGGGGGCGGCCTCCGTGCTCCTTCGCAACGACACGTCACGGCGCAAGGCCCTGGGCCTGCCCGCGCAGCGCCCGCACGTGATGTACGGCGCGCCGCCGCGCTGGTGCCGCCTGCTGGAGATGGGCGCGCGCTTCACCGTGGACCTCACCTACGGCAAGGGCACGGGCTACGGGTACGACCACCGCGAGCTGCGCCGCTTCCTGGGGCGCACCGGCAACGGGGACCGGGTGCTGGACGTGGCGTGCAACGTGGGCGGCCTGTTCGTCCACGCGGGGCGCCACGGGGCGAAGCAGATATTGGCCTTCGACGGCAACGCGGACGCGGCGGACCTGGCGCGCGAGAACGCGGAGGCCAACGGCCTGCTCGGCCGGGTGACGGTGGAACAGGGCGAGCCGCTGGCCGTGCTCCGGGCCCTCAAGGAGACCTTCGACCTGGTGCTGCTGGACACGCTGGGCGTGGCGTCCGAGGAGGACTTCATCGAACAGGTGCGGCTGGGCCTGAGGCGCACCCGCCATGGGGGGCGGCTGCTGGTGGTCGGTTATCACCCACCAGTGGGCCTGGGCTCGTTCACCGAGTGCGTGGCCACGGCGTGCGAGCAGGAGGCGCGGATCGCCTTCCGGCTGGTGAAGATGGGCCTGCCGCCGGACCACCCGGCGCCGGTCGGCTCCCCGGGGGCCGAGTACCTGGAGGCGGTGGCGCTGGAGGTGAGCTGAGGGCGTGTTGTTTCGCCCTCGACGGGCCTCCTCGGTGTTAGTGTCCGCGCCGCGATGACAACCGAAAACGAGTCCCAGGCCGCGACCACTTCCACCCCGGAGGCTTCCGTCGAGACCGTCCGCAAGGTGTACGCGGCGGACCTGCGCGAGAAGGATCGCGTCAATACCGTCTTCCGCGTCACCAAGAAGGAGAAGGTGAACGCGCGCAGCGGCAAGGTGTTCCTGTCGCTGTCCCTGGCCGACAAGAGCGGCACGGTGGACGCGCGCGTGTTCGACCAGGTGGACGCGCTCGAACCCGTCTTCCAGAACGGTGACTACGTCCTCGTGCAGGGCAATGTCATCGTCTTCCACGGCCGCACCCAGGTCGTCGTGGAGGCTGTGGAGCGGCTGGATCCGGAGCCGCTCGACCCCAAGGAGTTCGAGCCGCCCCCCGCCCCGCCCGCCGAGGCGAAGTCCCACGAGTCGAAGTCCGGCGAAGCGAAGCCCGCGGCCGAGGCGAAGTCCGGCGAAGCGAAGTCCGGCGAGGCCAAGGCCTCCGAGGGCAAGCCCGAGCGCCACGAGGGCGGCGGTGGACCGCGCGCGGTGGGGCAGATCCGCGAGCTCATCACCGAGCGCGTCAACGACCCGTTCGTGAAGCAGCTGCTGCTGGCGTTCCTGGACGACGCGCAGGTGTCCACGGCGCTGCCGGTGGCGCCCGCGGCGAAGGGCGTGCACCGCGCGTGGCGCGGCGGGCTGGCCGAGCACGTCCTGTCGGTGATGCGCCTGACGCTGCGCGTGTCGGACCACTACCCCATGGCGGACCGCGACCTGCTGCTGGCCGGCGCGTTCCTGCACGACGTGATGAAGGGCGGCGACGGCGCGTCCGACAAGGGCTTCGACACCTCCGACGAGGGCCGGCTGGTGGGCCACGCGGTGCTGGCGGCGCAGAAGATCCGCGAGAAGACCCTGGGCATCCCGGGCTTCCCACCGCTCCTGGAGCAGCACCTGACGCACCTGGCGATCTCCCAGCAGGGCCCGGCCGGCGCCCCCGGCGCGAAGGTGCCGGTGACGCTGGAGGCGCAGATCGTCGACACGCTCAGCGCGCTCGACGCGCGCATCTCCGCGTGGGTGGAGGCCATGCAGCGCGACCCGAACGAGCGCTGGACGGATCACCTGCGCGCATACGACCGCTCGCTCTGGAAGGGCTTCGTGCCCACCGGCCGCGGCCGGGCCCCGGTGGAGGGCGGCCGCCGCAAGCAGCGCGAGGAGAAGCGCAAGGCGCGCGCGGACAAGGGCGCTCCCGCCCAGACCGGCGAGGGCACCCCCGCCCCCGCCTCCCAGGAAGCCCGTCCGGAGCGTCCGCCGCGGCCTCCGCGCGAGCCCCGCGCCGAGCGTCCGCCGCGCGAGGAGCGTGGCCCCCGCGAGGAGCGCCCGCCGCGGCCTCCGCGCGAGGACCGTCCGCCGCGCGACCCCAAAAGCCTGCCCGGCGAGCTGACCTTCAAGCCGTTCAGCGCGCTGGCCCCGTCCGCGCCCGCGAAGTCCGGTGGTGAGGGCGGTGGCTCCTCGGAGGGCTGAAGTCCATGGCGAAGCGGCTGGGAGAGCGGTTGATTGAGGCCGGCCTCGTGACCCCCGGGGCCGTGGAGCAGGGTCTGGAGCACCAGAAGATCACCGGCCACAAGCTGGGGGACTGTCTGGTGGAGCTGGGCCTGCTCCAGGAGGCCGCGCTGCTGCGGCTCCTGGCCAACGAGTTCCAGACCCGCTTCGTCACCGCGGACAAGCTGGCCAAGGCCCGTATCGACACGAAGGTCCTGGACAAGCTGCCGGTGCGGCTGGCGGAAGCACAGAACGTGCTCCCGCTGGCCATCGATCCGGAGCGCAAGCTGCTATCGGTGGTGGCCGCCGAGCCGCAGAACAAGTCGCTGCTCGACGAGATCGCGCTCGTCACCGGCATGTCGGAGGTCTACGCGTACATCGGCCTGCGCAGCGCCATCTCCGCGGCCATCCGCAAGCACTACTACGGCGACCCCACGGCGTTCACCACGCTGCTGGAGGGCCCCAGCGCCTCCAACGGGCCCCGCCGTCCGGACACCCCGTCCAACACGCACGTGGGCGCGGAGCCCGGGCGCGGCGGATCCTCCGCCGGCCGGAGCGCCACCAGCCTGAGCATGCGGCTGGAGACGGACGCGCGGATGCGGCTGCAGCGCGCCGGCAGCGGCACCAACGTGGCGCGCGTCTCCACGCAGCGCCGCGAGCCGGGCGGCCCGCGCGGGCTCATCAGCGACACGGACTACGTGGAGACGCTGAGCCTGATGGTGGGCCTGCTGGAGCAGGACCGGCCCCGGCACCGGGGACACTCCGCGCAGCTGGCGCGGCAGGCGGGCATCGTCGGCCAGCGCATGGGCATGCCCCACAAGGAGCTGGCGGCGCTGTCCATCGCCGCGTACCTGCACGACCTGGGCAAGCCGTCGGAGCGCCACTACTCGCTGGCGAGCAACGCGGCCAACGCGGAGTGGAAGGCGCAGGCGAAGGCGTGCTGCCGCGCGCCCACGAAGCTCTTTGAAACGGTGCACCTGCCCGCGCAGGTGAACACCATCCTCGCGCAGCTGTACGAGGCCTGGGACGGCTCCGGCACGCCCCAGGGCGCCAAGGGCGAGGACATCACCCTGGGCGCGCGCATCCTGGCGGCGGTGGACAGCTTCCTGGAGCTGACCAAGAACCCGGGCAACGCGCACGGCCGCGTCTTCACCAAGCAGCAGGCGCTGGAGCACCTCAAGCAGCACGCGGGCGTGCTCTACGACCCGGTGGTGGCGGACATCGTCGGCCAGCTCCAGAGCGGTTCGCTGCTGGTGCACCGGCTGGCCAGCGAGGGCCGGCAGGTGCTCATCGCGGAGCCGGACGAGGCCACGCGCGGCGAGCTGCTGGAGGCGGTGCTCAAGCAGGAGCTGGTGGCGCACGCGCTGTCCACGCTGGACGGCGCGCTGGACGGCCTGGCGCGGCAGGACTGCGACGTGCTGGTGGTGAGCCTGCGGCTGGGTCAGCAGGAGGTGATGGACCTGCTGGAGGCCGTGCGCTCCACGCCGGAGAGCGCGGGCCTGCCCATCGCCGTGGTGGGCGAACCGGATGCGCAGGCGCGCGAGCGGCTGCTCATGGCGGGCGCGACGGCGGTGCTGTCCCCGGGCGACAAGGCGGAGGTGGCCCGCACGGTGCTGTCCCTCTTCCAGGACCGGGTGCAGCACAACGGCCCGGGCCGGGTGGTGCGCGGCAGCTTCGACGAGCTGCCACCGAAGGATCTGCTCCGCACGCTGGGCGGCGGCAAGAAGAGCGGGAAGCTCCAGCTGCGGCACCACACGCTGGAGGGCTCGCTGCACCTGGAGCGCGGACGCGTGGTGCACGCGGCGTTCGGCGGCCACTCGGGGGAGCCCGCGCTGCAGGCCCTGCTGAAGATGAAGCAGGCGGACTTCGTCTACGACCCGGACGCGCTGCTCCTGGACATGCCGCAGTTGGATCAGGACCTGGAGGCCCTGGCCAACGCGCTCAGCCCAGGGTGAGGTTGAAGAGGCGGACCGCGTTCGCGGTGGTGACGCGGGCCACCTCCTCCAGCGAGACGCCCTTCAGCTCCGCCACCTTCTTCGCCGTCTCCAGCACGTGCGCGGGCTCGTTCTTGCGGCCGCGGTGGGGCACCGGCGCGAGGAAGGGGCTGTCCGTCTCCACCATCAGGCGCTCCAGCGGCGCGAAGCGCACCGCGTCCTGGAGGGCCTCCGTCTTCTTGTAGGTGACGACGCCGGACAGCGACAGGAAGAAGCCCCGGTCCAGGTACTTGCGGGCCGCGGCCGTGTCGCCGGTGAAGCAGTGGATGACGCCGTTCGTGACGTCCTCCGCCGCCAGGGCCGCCTCGCAGTCGTCATGCGCATCGCGCACGTGCACCACCAGCGGCTTGGACAGGCGCTTCGCGAGCGCGCACTGGCGCCGGAAGACGGTGGCCTGCACCTCGCGCGGCGAGTGGTCGTAGTAGTAGTCCAGCCCGGCCTCGCCCACGGCGCGCAGCTCCGGCCGCGCGCAGGTGCGCTCCAGCATCTCGAAGTCCGCTTCCGTCGCGCGGGCGGCCTCGTGCGGGTGGATGCCCAGCGTGGGCGACAGGAAGTCCGGGTGCCGGGCGGCGACCTCCAGCGCGTGCCCCCAGTCACCGGGGCCGTGGAACTGGCCCACCAGCACCGCGTGCACCAGCCCCGCGGCGCGGGCGCGCTCCAGCACCGGCGCCACGTCCGCGTAGTCCTTCGGCTCCAGGTGGCAGTGCGCATCAACCAGTTTCATGGGCTCTCCCGAAACAGCTCTTCCAGCTCCGTGCGCGCCTCTTCCGAGGCGAAGGTGGGCACGGCGGCGCGCACGCGCTCCAGCCCCTCCGCCACGCCCAGGCGCCAGAGGCCATCCGCCGCGTCCAGCCGGTCGTCCTCGGTCGCGCTCCGGTCCTCCAGCACGGCGAGCAGCCAGGGCAGCGCCCGGGCATCTCCCAACCGGCCCAGCCCGCGCGCGGCGGCGCCCCGGCACGGGTCCTTCGCGTCCGCGAGGATGTCCTTCAGCCGCTCCAGCGCGCCGGGGACCTTCAGCTCGCCGCACAGCTCCACCGCCAGCGCCCGGTCCGCGCTCCACTTCTTGCGCGTGCGCTGCATCAGCCAGTCCGCGCCCTCCGGGTCCCCCAGCTTCAGCAGCACGCCCGCGGCCTGCGTCTTGTCGAAGGCGGGCAGGAGCCACTTGCCGAAGAGGCGCTTCACCGCCGGCAGCGCCCGCGCGTCCTCCAGCTCCGCCAGCGCGCCCAGCGCCCGGAAGCGCAGCGTGTCCACGTCCAGCGCGGCCACGAGCACGTCCAGGCCCGCCGGGTGCTTGAGGGAGGCGATGCCTCGCGCGGCCTCGAAGCGGACCTCCGGGGTGGGGTCCTCCAGCATGCCGGCCAGGGCCCCGCGCGCGTGTGGCAGCGCCAGGTCCGCGAGCCGCCCGGTGGCCTCCAGCCGCACGCGGGTGTCCTCGTCGCGCAGCCGGGGCAGGAGCATGTCCGGCAGCTGCTCCGGCGGCAGGATGACGGACGCGAGGCTCACGCCCGAGCGGCGCACCTCCGGCTGCGCATCCGCGAGCAGGCGCACGAGCACGTCCGCGAACGCGTCGGCGTGCGTGGGCTCCTCGGAGGCCAGCTGGAACAACAGGTCCGCCGCCTCGGCCCGGCTCGCCGGACGCTTCTCACGCTCCAGGGTCAACAGGGCGCGGTCCCGCTCGGCACGCCAGTCCGCCACGTCTCGTCACCTCGCTCGCCGGGGGGCGGAATGCCCCCCGGCGTGTCCTTGAAGCCACTGCGTCCGCGCTACTTCACGTCGGCGCCGGGCGGCACGTCGCCCGGATCCAGCAGGGACAGGTCCTTGCCGCCCGAGCCCGCCGTCAACAGCATGCCGCGCGACTCGATGCCCTTGAGCTTGCGCGGCTTGAGGTTCGCCACCACCACCACGCGCCGGCCCGCCACCGCCTCCGGCGCGTACGCCTCCGCGATGCCGGAGACGATGGTGCGCGGCGTGCCCTCGCCCAGGTCCACGTCCAGCTTGAGCAGCTTGTCCGCGCCCTTCACCTTCTCCGCGGCCACGATGCGCCCCGCCTTCAGCACCACCTTGGCGAAGTCCGCGTACTCGATGTCGGCCGCGGGCGCCCCCTCCGCCGCCCCCGCGCCAGGGGACGCCTGCGTGGTGGGCACGCCTTCCGGACTCTTCGCTTCCACGGGCTTCTTCTCCGTCTTCTTGTCCTTGCCACCGGCCTTCGCGGGCTCGGCGGCCGGCGTCCCCTCGGGGACCTTGATGATGGCGTTGACGCGCTCCTCCTCCAGGCGGGGCAGCAGCGGCTCCGGCGTGCCCAGCGGACGGGTGCGGTCCAGCAGCGGGTACTTCGCGGTGGCGAGTGCCTGGAACGTCAGCGGCTGGGCCCCCAGCTGCGCGAACAGCTTCTCCGACACGCGCGGCGTCACCGGCGCCAGCAGCGCGCCCACCAGGTACGCCACGTCCGCCGCGTCCGACAGGTCCGCCCGCGCGGCCTCCGCGTCCTTCTTCACCAGCGCCCACGGCGCGGCCGTCTGCAGGAACGCGTTCGCGGTGGAGGCGATCTCGGTAATCACCTTGATGGCGTTGCGGTACTCCAGCTTCTCGAACGCCTCGCGCACCTCCGGCACGCGCGCCAGCGCGTCCTCCACCAGCTTGCGCCCCGCCCCTTCCGCGCGGCCCGGCGCGAGCTTCTTCTCCAGCGGCCCGGCCAGCAGCGACAGCGCGCGGTTGGCCAGGTTGCCCACGTTGTTGACGAGCTCGCCGTTCACCCGGAGGCGGAAGTCCTTGAGGTTGAGGTCCAGGTCCTCCACGCCCGCCCCCAGGTTGGCCGCGTAGAAGTAGCGCAGGTAGCTGGGGTCCAGGAGGTCCAGGTAGTCGCGCGCGGCCACCATGGTGCCGCGGCTCTTGGACATCTTCTCCCCGTTCACGGTCAGGTGCCCGTGCACCTTGATCTCGTTGGGGATGTGGAACCCCGCGACCTTCAGCACCGCGGGCCAGAACAGCGCGTGGAAGTAGACGATGTCCTTGCCGATGAAGTGGACGATGCGCGTGGGCGCGTCCTTGCCCCAGTACGC
The DNA here is from genome assembly GCF_036245865.1 of Corallococcus caeni. NCBI lineage: Bacteria > Pseudomonadati > Myxococcota > Myxococcia > Myxococcales > Myxococcaceae > Corallococcus > Corallococcus caeni. Next base: position 303,250 of record NZ_BTTW01000001.1, read on the forward strand.
GAGCGCGTCCGGGAAGCGGCCCGACTCCTTCGCCCACTTCTCCGTCGTGGCGATGTACCCGATGGGCGCATCCAGCCAGACGTAGAAGAACTTGTCCGTCTCACCGGGGATGGCGAAGCCGAAGTACGGCCCGTCGCGGCTGATGTCCCAGTCCGCCAGGCCCTTCTCGAAGAAGCCCTGGAGCTGGGTGGCGAGGCCCGGGTGGATGAAGCCGGGGCGCTTGAGCACCTCCTGCAGGAAGTCCGCGTGGCGCGACAGCTTGAAGAACAAGTGCACGGAGTTGCGGCGCACCGGCGGCGTGCCACACAGCGCGCAGCGCGGGTCGATGAGGTCCGTGGGGTTGTACGTCTTGCCGCACTTCTCACAAGCGTCGCCGTACTGGTCCACCGACTTGCAGTTGGGACAGGTGCCCCGGATGAAGCGGTCCGGCAGGAAGCGCTTGTCCTTCTCGCAGTAGGTCTGCTCGATGTCGCGGCGGTCGATGTCGCCCGCGTCCTTCAAGCGCCCGTAGATGAGCTCCGCGTAGTGGCGGTTCTCCGGCGAGTTGGTGGAGTGGAAGTAGTCGAAGCGGATGTCGAAGTCGCGGAAGTCGCGCTGGTGCTCGTCGTGGAAGCGCGCGACGAACTGCTCCGGCGGGATGCCCTGCTTCGCGGCGTTGATTTCAATGGGCGTGCCGTGGGTGTCGTCCGCGCAGAAATAGACGACGTCCTGGCCGCACGAGCGAAGGAAGCGGACGTAGATGTCCGTCTGGATGTACTCGACGGCGTGGCCGAGGTGGACGGCGCCGTTCGCGTACGGAAGGGCGCTGGTGACGAGGGTTCTCTCCGCCATGGGACTCTCCTGAGGGCGGCGGACCATAGCCGCTCGGGGATACGAGGTCATCGCCAACATGCACGCCGGGGAGTGCATGGCACGAAGGTGGATGTTATCGACCGGACGCCATGTGCACCGTCCTCATCCTCCGTAACGTCCATCCCGAGTGGCCGCTGGTCCTCGCCGCCAACCGGGATGAGCTCTACGCGCGTCCGGCCCACGGGCCAAAGGTCCTCTCCGAGCCCCCACGCGTGGTGGGCGGCCAGGACGTGGAGCGAGGCGGAACGTGGATGGGGGTGACCCACGAGGGAGTCGTCGTCGCCCTGACGAACCAGCGCGGCGCCCGGAGCCTGGGCCTGGCCCCCCGCTCTCGGGGCGAGGTGGTGCTGCGCGCCCTCCAGGCCGGCTCGGTGGAGGCCATCGAGCGCTACCTCGGCACCCTGCCCGCCCCGGAGTTCCTCCCCTTCAACCTGCTCTACGGGGACGCCCACACGCTGCGGGTGGCCTACGCGCGGCCGGGCCACGCCCACCTGCTGCACGAGGACGTCCCGGCGGGCGTGCACGTGCTCCCCAACGACAGCCTGGACAACCTGGCGCTGCCCAAGGTGCGGCGGGCGCACGCGCTGGCCGAAGGCGTGGCGAAGCGCCCGTGGCCGGAGCTGGTGACGGGACTCCAGGCGGCCCTGGCGGACCATGCCCTGCCGCCTCGCGAGGCCGCGACGGGGGCGCTCGCGGAGAACGACCTGCCCGCGGACTTCCTCCAGCAGCTCCAGGCGCTGTGCATCCACACGGAGGGCTACGGGACCCGCTCGTCCGCCATCGTCGCGCTCGGGCCCGGGCGCGTGGGGCACTACCTGGCCACGGACCTCGCCCCCTGCCAGGGCGGCTGGCGGGACGTGACGGGCCTGCTCACCGCGCCTTGAAGGGCCTGCCGCCTCTCAGTCCAGCCGCGCCCGCATCACCGCGTCGTGGCCCGCGTCGTAGGTGGCCTCGAAGGCGGGGCCCCGGCCGGTGAAGGCCTCCGCGGGGGGCATGCCCACGTCCACGCGGACCTCCCGCACGTCGCAGCCCAGGTCGGAGCGGTAGAAGGCGGGCTCGCCCGTGACGTTGATGGCGATGAGCCGCGCGCCCGGGAACAGCTGACACGCGTCATGGACGGGCGTGGCGGACACGCGGTCCGCGCCCGGGTCGATGCGCTCCAGCGACGCGTCCTCGAACAGGAGCGGGTTGGCGGCGCTCGCGGCGACGGCCTCCGACAGCGGGCCGCGCGTCACTGTGACCAGCCGGATGCCGCCGTCCAGGGGCGCCTGGTGGAAGGTGGCGAAGGGCACGGGCAGTTCCTCCACGCGCGCGCCCGCGTAGAAGCGCTCCAGCACGTGGGTGAAGCGCTCGTGGCTCAAGCGCGGCACGGAGGCCGCGCCGCTCGCCGCGCCCAGCGCTCCCGCCGCCACGGCCGGCCCCAGCGCGCCGCCCGACATCAGCACCGCCAGCAGGCCCACGGCCGCGCCCACCGCGCCGCGCGCCGCGGTCGTCCGGCGCGTCTCGTCTTCGTAGGCCGCGAAGAAGGCCCGGTAGCGCTGGCGCAGGTCGTCCCCGGGCGCGGAGGCATAGAGGCCGCCCACCACCGCGCCCATGCTGTTGCCCACCACGCAGTCGATGGGGACGCCCCGCGCGACCAGCGCATCCAGCGCGCCCACGTGCGCGAGCCCCTTGGTGCCGCCCACCGACAGCACCACGCAGGTGCGTGAAGCGCGCGTCTCCCGGTGGCACGACAGCGCCCCCGAAGCCACCACCACCAGCAACACCCACCCCAGCCGCCGCCCCATGCGTCCTCCAGTTCCGTCCGGGAAGCGCGGCCACCCTACCCTGTTCCGGCGAAGCGGGCGCCGTCGGCGGACGCTTCACCCGGCCCCCGCCCCCGGCCGGGAGACCCGAGGCGGCGGTCTCACGGAGCGCCTGGAGAACGCGCGTGATTCCTCCTGGCCGGGCCTAGAACTGGGTCGCGGGAATGAACGGCGAGACGTAGTTGGGTCCCTTGTTGTCGTTCTGCCACCCCGCCGCGCAGCTCGCCTGGTAGGCATTGGGGGTGTAGGGCATCTCGACCGCCAGCGACTGCTCGGTCCCGTTGACGACCTGCGGGCCGTTGAGGACGGTGGTGGTCGTCGCCGCCCGCTGGTCGATGGCGACGCTGGTGATCGTCAGCTTCCCCTTGTCCTTGCAGGTCTCCGTGCACACCGCGCGCATGACGGTGGCGCCACTGGCGTTCACCACCTTGTCCAGCGTCAGCGTGGTGGTGCACTTGCCGATGAGCGGCCCGTTGAGCGTGGAGGACAGCGCGCTCGACACCGTCGCCACCGCGTCCGTCCCATCCGGGGCATCGCCCGGGCCACCGCAGGCCGCGAGCGCAAGGCCTCCCGTCAACACCACCCGGGCAAGACGGCCCCGTGCCACCGCTCCAACTCGACCCGCGTTCGCTGCCTGCGTCTTCATGATGTCTCCTGGGGAATGGACCGCTCACAAACACGACCGCCCCCGGGACAGGAGCCCCGGAGGCGGAAGGTGACCTTCACATGGCCCGGCGTGGACTCACGCCGGACCCGCGCGAGGGACTAGTACGTGGCCTTCAGCGACGTGCCGCTGTACGCGGAGTAGCCGCGCAGCATGATGTACATCTTGCCCGACGCGGTCTTCGCCGCCGCGCTGCACGTCTCGTTGTTGCCGGAGAGGTACGGACGGCAGTCGTAGGAGGTCGTCGTCGGGGCGGAGCCGAACTTGATGTACATGTCCGCGTCGCCCGTGCCGCCGCTCATGACGTAGCTGGACGCCTTGGCGGCCGGCAGGTCGATGCAGTAGTACGTCTGCGAGCCGGAGGCGCCGGACAGGCCCGTCTTCGCGACGCCGTTGGTCAGCGTGGTGCAGGTGATGGGGATGCCCACGCCCACCGCTTCCCAGGCGGCCTTCACGGAAGCCTGCGTGGCGGCGTCGTAGCCCAGGGCCGCGGCGGCCTGGATGGTCCAGGTCTTCGCCTGATCGTACGTGGTGCTGGCCGTGTAGAGGTTGGTGTTGGCGTAGTACCAGATCTGCGCGGCCTTCTGGACGCCGATGCCCGTCACGACGATGGAGCTGCGGCCGCGCGGGTGCGTGCCACCCTTGGCGAGCAGCGCGAACGCCAGGTTCGGGACGCCGGAGGTGTAGTGCACGTCCTGGCCGGAGTAGTTCGGCGCCCAGTCGATGGACGCGCCGTCCTTCGCCGGGTCGTCCATGTAGCGGAGCGCGTCACCGGCGGTGCCGGGGGTCCACACGTCCTCGCCGACCTTCCAGATGTCCGCCGCGGTGCTCCACGTGCCGGAGGCCCAGCTCTCGCAGATGGCGCCGAAGGTGTCGGACATGGCCTCGTTGAGGCCGCCGGACTGCGCGGAGTAGGTGAGGTTGGACTCGTTCTCCGTCACCGCGTGGGTCAGCTCGTGGACCGTGACGTCCGCGTCCTTGCCCAGCTCGATGGAGTTCACGCCGTCGCCGTCGCCGTACACCATCTGGGTGCCGTCCCAGTAGGCGTTCACGTAGTTGGTGCTGTAGTGCACCGTGCTGATCAGCGTCTGGCCCGCGTTGTTCAGCGAGTCGCGGTTGAAGTTCGTCTTGTAGCAGTCGTAGGTGTAACCCAGCTTGTCGTAGTTCATGTCGACATGCGAGTCACCGATGGCCGCCTGACCCTCGCTGCGCTTGAGCGTGCCCGGGGTGCTGGTGCCGTTGTTCGCGCTGTAGACCTTGCGGTTGAGCGCGGTGTGGATCTCCGGCACGCGCAGCAGCGTGGCGCCGTTCTGCGCGTCCACATAGACGCGGTCGCGCAGCGGCATCAGCGCGCTCTCGCCCGTGACCTTCACCTCGTACGCGAGGTGCAGACGGCCGTCCTGCTCGGCCTTCACGTACACCAGGCGCGCACCGTCCGCGGCCAGGCGCGTGCCCTGGGTGTCGCGCAGCGCCGCCGTCTTGGCGGCCTCCGCGGCGACCGTCGGACGCGCGGACACGGAGCCGCCGGAGCGGGCGGAGCCGTTCGCGCCGAAGATGGCGCCCGAGCGGTCCACGTGCACCACCAGCTCCTCGCCCACCACCGGCAGACCGTTCAGCGTCTGCGCGTAGCGGATGTGCGACGTGCCCTGGTCGTCCACGGAGATGCGGCGGACCTGGAGGTCCGAAGCGTTCAGGCGGAACAGCGACGCGATGGAGGGCAGCGACCCGGCGATGGCCGTGTGCACGTCCGCGGCGGCGAAGCCCGTCAGGGGGCGGTCCGCCTGGCCCAGGCGGCCCTGGATGGTGTGCGGCGTGCCATCCGCGTTGGTGCCGACAATCTGGGCGCCCGGGATGACGCTCAGGGCGTTCTGCACTTCCGCCACTTCATCGGGCTTCTGCTGCCCGTCCTGCGTGTTGGAGTCCATCTCACCGACGCCGCAAGCGACGAGGGGAAAGGCCAGCAGGGCTGAAACGAAACGAGTGCGAACCAAGGTACTGCCTCCTGCCCGGCGCAAAGGGGGTGGTCGCCGGGGCAGCGCTCCTTTCAGCATTCTTCAGGCCAACTCATTAAGTCCGCGAAATGCCTCGCATTACGGGAAGGCGCTGAAAAGCGGCTGGCACATCAGCGCCCAGTTCATCTTCTGTAATGTGGAAGCAAACGTTACAAAAGAGGCACAACCCTCTGTACTTGCTGGGGATTTCGAAGGACGCGGCCCCCTGTCCTGAACAGTGACAGTCCACACCGGGTGTGTCCTCTATTCGGGCAATCCACGGTTGGCGGCTTTTTCTTGCTGTGCAAAGGATGACCGCGAATTCGCACACCGTGCGTCAACGCCACACGCCGAGCAGCACCCGCGCGCGGCCGTCCATGGGGAGCTCCGCCTCCTCCACCGCGGTGAAGCCGGCGTCGCGGGCCACGTCGGCCAGGTGCCGCATCCACGGTTTGTAGGGCATCCCATTGTCGGAGCAGCAAGGGACGACGGCGAAGCCCAGCCCGTGGCGCGCGGCGTACTCGATGATGATCCGCGTGGCGCCGTCCGGGTGCATGCCCACGACGAGCTCCGCCTCGCAGGGCTCTTCCAGCGTGAAGAGCCGCTGGGCGTACTTCACGGGCAGGTGCTTGTGGCGCAGGTCGAAGGTGGTGACGGTGCGCCCGCGCTGGGTGAGGGACTCGTTCAGCTTCCCCATGCCGCCGGCGATGTCATAGACGCGCAGGGCCTGGGGGAAGCGCGTGACGAGCAGGTCCGCGAAGAGGTCGAAGCGTCGCTTGTCCGCCATGGCGGCTCCTTCCACCCGGCCCCATCAGGCGCGGGTGCACACCGTCCACAACAGCCGTTCAATGACGAGCTTCCCGCTGGCGGAGGACTTCAGGGCCAGGTCCGCGTCCGCGCACGCCACCAGGGCGTTGAGCAGCTCGCGGCGCTCGTAGCGCGCGGCGGCCTGCATGCCGAACGCGAGCGCCCACGCGTTGGGCGTCTTGCGCTTGGTGGCCTTCAGCTCCTGCTCCAGCTTCGGGAGGATGCGCGCCTCCACGTCCCGGCCGGTGCGCGGCGGCTGCCCTCCGGCGTACTTCTCCAGCCAGGCGTGGTTCTCCAGCAGCGAGCGGACGATGGACGCCACCGCGCCCAGCAGCTGGAGCGCGTGCGTGCCCTGCCCCATCGCGTCCTCGGCGTAGGAGAGCGCGTCGCGCAGCTCGCGCTTCTGGAGCGCCTCCGTGAGCTCGAAGAACTCCTCCTCGCGCGCGTGGTGCACCAGCAACGCCACGTGCTGGGCCTCGATGGTGGGCCCCTCCGAGTAGACGGCCAGCTTCTCCAGCTCCGATTGGAGAAGCCGGATGTTGCCGCCGATGCGCTCCTTGAGCCCCTCCAGCGCGCCCGGCCCCAGCTTCTTCTTGAAGGGGACCAGGAACTCCTTCGCGATTTCGCTGAGGTCCAGGTCCTTGTGGCGCGCGGCCACCTTGCGCTCGAAGAGGCGGCCCTTGTCCTGCGCGAACTTGAGCAGCGGGCTGCGCGAGTCCACGTCCGTGGCCGCCAGCACCAGCGCGTGCCCCGGCGGCACGCCCTTCTGGAGCAGCTCCAGGAGCGCGGACGCGTCCCCTTCCGGGGCGCTGATGCGCTCGTCGCGGCAGAAGGCCGCCGCCTCCTGGAGGAAGGCGAGGTCCGCCTCCGCCAGGTCCACGTTCAGTTCGTCCTTCCACTGCTCCACGGTGGGCGCGCCGGGCACGCGGGGATCCAGCTGATCCACGCCCCAGCCCGCGCGGCCCGCGAGCGCCAGCAGCCGCCGGGCGCCCTCCTTGCGCTTGCCCGCCTTCCACGCGTCGCGCGCCTTGGCCAGCGCGTCGCCCTTGCCCTTCTTGGGCGCGAGGAACTCCGGGTCGCGCACCAGCACCACCTTGCGCCCGGGGAACAGCGGCATGGTGGCCAACTCCTGCGCCACCTCGCGCGGGGAGGCGGCGTCCAGCACCGCGAGGTTGAGCCCCATGGCGGCGTCCGGCACCAGCGTCTTCACCAGCTCGTCGGCGCCCTTGCGGACCAGGAACTCCTCGCCCCACAGGAGGTACAGCGGCCACACCTTGCCGCCCTTCACCTCCGCCAGCACCTCGTCCATGTCCGCGCTCATCGGCCCTCCACGCACAGTTCGATGAGCAGCCGCTCCAGCTGCAGCCGGGGCGCGCCGTTGCGCGAGCCGATGGCCGTGCGCGCGGACTCCAGCAGCGCGTGCCGCCGGTGCAGCGCGGCCTCCGACGTGCGCTGCGCCGCCGCCTCCGCCAGGGCCTTCAGGTCCCGGTTCGCCATCGCGTCCTCGGCCCCCGCCTTCGCGAGCGACACGTCCCGCGTCCACAGGATGAGCAGCTCCAGCGCCGTGTCCGCGTCCTCGCGCGAGCCGCCGTGGGCCTCCGCGAAGCGCAGGAGGGCCGGGATGTCGTCACCGCTCAGGGCTTCGAAGGCGGTGAGCACGTCCTTGCGCTCCTTCAGCGCGTCCACGTCCAGCGCGAGCGCGCGGCCCAGGCTGCCCCCGGACATCACCGCGGCCAGGGCGGCGGTGTCCGCGTCCAGCTTGCGCTCCTGTTGCACGTGCCGTGCGACCAGGTCCACCGGCAGCGGACCGAAGTACACCTTGCTGCACCGGCTGCGGATGGTGGGCAGTAGCCGGTCCATGGCGCTCGCCACCAGGATGAGGGTGGTCTCCGAGGGCGGCTCCTCCAGCGTCTTGAGGAACGCGTTCTGCGCCTGGACGTTCATCTGCTCCGCGCTGACCAGGATGGCCACCTTGCGCTTGGATTCCAGGCCGCGCAGCGCCAGGCGCTCCTGGAGCTGGCGTACCTGCTCCACGCGCAGCTCCCGGCTGGGCGTGCCGGTGAAGTCGGAGCGGCCCGCCAGTCCTCGCGACACGCGCTCGTCGTCCGGCATCACCCAGGTCACGTCCGGGTGCAGGCCCTTGGTGATGCGCACGCAGCTGGTGCACTTGCCGCAGCCCACCTCCGGGGCCTCCGGGCACGTGAGGGCCTGGGCCAGCCCCACCGCGGCCAGCTCCTTGCCCACACCTTCCGGTCCGGCGAACAGGTAGGCGTGATGCACCGAGCCAGACCGCAGGGCGGACTGGAGTGCGTCCGTCGCGCGGGGCTGTCCCTGCACCGAGGCAAGCGTCATGGGGGCGTGTATCTCCGCTCGGAGGGCACCCGTCAACCGCCACCTTGACCCGTGCGCGCGCGGCCGGTCTGATTCGTCGGACGTGCTGAACTTCCTCGAAGGCCACCTCCCCCTGCTGGCGGGCTCCGTCCTGACGGTGCTCCTGCTGAGCATCCAGCGCACCACCCGGGACCCGGACCTGCGCGACGACCTGCGCGGCGCGGTCCGGATGCTGCTCGCCTTCCTGGTGCTGCGGCTGGCCTCGCGCATCCTGCCGGAGGCCACGACGCCGGAGGGCCTGCGCAAGTTCGTGCACGTGGGCTGGATGCTCACGTTCGCCTACGGCGTCATCCGGGCCGGGGTGGCGTTCGCGCTGAAGCTGGTGCGGATGCGCTCGCCGGTGACGACGCCGAAAATCCTCCGCGACGTCATCGACTTCACGCTGTACGCGCTCGCCACCGTCCCCATCCTCCAGAGCCAGCTCAACCTGGACCTGGCGGGCCTGCTGGCCACGTCCGCGGTGCTGACGGTGGTCATCGGCCTCGCGCTCCAGGAGACGCTGGGCAACCTCTTCGCCGGCCTGTCGCTGCAACTGGACCGGCCCTTCGAGGTGGGCGACTTCATCCGCATTGGCGAGCACACCGGACGGGTGGTGCACATCGGGTGGCGCTCCATCCGCATCGCCAACTTCCGGCGCGAGGTCATCACCCTGCCCAACAGCATGGTGGGCAAGGAGCACGTGAAGAACTTCACCCAGCACCGCGAGCCCGTGGGCATCGAGATGCAGGTGGGGGTGTCGCTGGACGCGCCGCCCAACCAGGTGAAGCAGGCACTGCTGGACGTGGCGCGGGAGATTCCCCAGGTGCTGGTGCAGCCGCCGCCCCTGGCGCGCACGGTGGCCTTCACGGACTCCAACGCGCAGTACATGATCCGCGTCTTCCTCAACGACTTCGCGATGTCGGACACCGTGCGGGAGGAGCTGCACACGCGGCTGTGGTACCGGCTGCGCCGCGAGGGGCTGGAGCTGCCTCATGCCCAGCGCACGGTCACCCTGCGCCGGGAGACGGGGCACCGCCGCCGCGAGCTGGCCGACGACACGGTGCGGGAGCTCCTGCGCCAGGTGGACCTCTTCGCGCCGCTGGGCCCGGAGGAGCTGGAGCGCCTGCGGTGCGAGGTGGTGGTGCGCCGCTTCGGCCGCAACGAGCGCATCATCCAGGAGGGCGACGAGGGCGGGACGTTCTACGTCGTGGCCTCCGGCGAGGTCAGCGTGCGCGCCGGCACGCTCCAGTCCGAGATCACGCGGCTGGGGCCGGGCCACTACATCGGAGAGATGTCGCTGCTCACCGGAGAGCGCCGCGCCGCCACCGTCGTGGCGCTCGAGGACTCCGTGCTGCTGGAGCTGGACCGGCCCACCTTCGCGCGCCTGTTCTCCGACTACCCGGGCCTGGCCCGGCAGCTCTCCGCGCTCCTCGCCCAGCGCCGCACCCAGCTGCGCGCCGTGGCCCAGGCGTCCGGCGGCGGACCGGACCACTCGCCCGAAGCGGGCCGCATCCTCGGAAGGCTGCGGGCCCTCTTCGGCCTGACGCACGAGTAGCGGTTTTCCCCGGACCAGCGCCGGGGCAGTCACGACCCGCTGTCCTCAAGTCCCAGGCGGGTTGGAAGGCATGCATCCAACCGCGTCGCCAGGGGCTTTGACGCTCGGAGGCGGAAAGGTCTAAAGGTTCACACATGCAAGTCATTCGTGGCTTTCCCGCGCGATTAGGCGCCCTGCTCCTCCCGGGAGCACTGCTGATGGCCCTGCCCCCGAGCGCGGCGGCCACGGCCCAGGTAAAGCCAGACGCGGCCCTCGCGGGCCTGGAGCGGCTGTCGCACCGCCGCGTGTTCTTCGGCCACCAGTCGGTGGGCGGAAACATCCTGGACGGCGTGCGCGGCCTGCGGCCCTCGCCCGGTCCGACGGCGCCCGCCATCGTGGAGGTGAAGGACGCGAGCGCGACGATTCCCCAGGGCACGCTGGCGCACGCGTTCGTGGGCCAGAACGAGCAGCCGGAGACGAAGCTCGCGCACTTCGAGCGGCTGCTGGACGGCGGCATCGCGAAGCAGGTGGACGTGGCGCTGATGAAGTTCTGCTACATCGACTTCACCTCCAGCACGGACGCGAAGGCCCTCTTCGACAAGTATCGCGCCACGCTCGCGGGGCTGAAGTCGCGCCACCCGGGCGTCACCTTCGTGCACGTCACCACGCCGCTGACCACGGTTCAGCGCGGGGCGAAGGCGTGGTTCAACGAGCTGCGCGGGCGCCCCGTCTTCGGCGTCGGGGAGAACGTGTCGCGCGAGGCCTTCAACGCGTTGATGCGGCAGACCTACGGCGGCAAGGAGCCGCTGTTCGACCTGGCGGCGCTGGAGTCGTCGCAGGCGGACGGCACCCGCGAGACGTACGAGGTGAACGGCCGCGCGTATCCGGCGCTGGTGCCGGCGTACTCGGACGACGGCGCCCACCTCAACGCGCAGGGACAGGCGCGCGTGGCCTCCGCGCTGGTCGCCTTCCTGGCGGCCCTGCCCGAGGCGCCCGCCTCCGCGAAGGCCGGTCCCTGAGCCATGGGCCTTCCGCTGATGATGATGCTCGGCCTGGGGCCGACCGTCGCGCGTTTGAAGTTGCGCCGCTGTGAGGCCGTGGGCGCCACCCCCACCGTCTGGGGCCGGGTCTGGATTCACGGCGGGGGGGAGATCCAGATCGGGGACCGCGTGGTGTTCGACGCGCGGATGGCGCCCATCGAGCTGCACGCGCAGCGGGGGGGACGCATCGTGATCGAAGACGACGTGACCATCGAAGGGGGCAGCTCCATCGAAGCGCAGTCGCTCGTGTCGCTGGGCGCGCGCAGCCGTCTGGGCATGTGGTGCAAGCTGATGGACAACATGTATCACCCCGTCCGCGGCAACCGGCACGAGCGGCCGCAGTCGGTGCCGCTGCTGGTGGAGGAAGGCGTCACGGTGGGCAGCCGCTCCATCCTGCTGCCGGGCGCACACCTGCAGAAGGGCGCGAGCGTGGCCTCCGGCACGGTCATCTCCCGCCGCATCCCGCCCGGCGTGACGGTGGGCGGCTCGCCGGCCCGGGTGCTGCGGCGCGAGGTGGCGCGATGAAGCCCGTCATCCCCTCCCGCGAAGAGGCGCTCCAGATGGCGCGCGCGGGCCTCCAGATGGCGCGCACGGAGGTGTTCCCCCGCGCCGAGCGCATGGTGGCCGTCGCCCGGGCGCGCTGGCTGTTCCGCGCCTTCCGCACCGGCCGGGACGTGGCCGCCTATGGCCCGGTGACCGCCCGCAACGACGGCCACGCGGAGCTGGGGGACAAGCTGACGTTCCTGGGCGGCATGCTGCCCACGTCGGTGGTCTGCTACGAGCACGCGCGGCTGCTGGTGGGCAATGAGACCCAGTTCAACTACGGCGTGTCGGTGGAGGCCTGGGAGTCGGTGCAGATTGGCGCGCGGTGCATGTTCGCGTCCTTCGTGCGCGTGAGCGACCGGGACGGCCAGCGCATCTCCCCCATCATCATCGAGGACGACGTCTGGGTGGCCCACGGCGCCATCCTGCTGCCGGGCGTGCGCATTGGCGCGCGGTCGGTGGTGTCGGCCGGCAGCATCGTTTCGCAGGACGTGCCTCCGGACTCGCTGGCCATGGGCAACCCGGCGCGCAGCATGAGCCTGGACCTGGTGGCCCGCGAGGCCACGGGCTCCTGACGGGCCCCCGCTTCCCTTCGCCCGGCGCTCAGCAAAACGCGCCGGGCGCGTTGTCTTCGCATCGCCCTTCCACACCCCGCTTCGAAAGACAGGACCTCGCCATGAGCACGCGTGACACGCTTCGCACCTTCATCATCGACACCTTCTTCGTGGACGACTTCGCGGACGACGACTCGTTCCTGCGCAAGGGCCTCATCGACTCCACGGGCATGATGGAGCTGGTGGCGTTCATCGAGACGGAGTTCCACATCAAGCTCGACGACAAGGAGCTGGTGCCGGAGAACCTGGACTCGCTGTCGCGCGTGGTGGCCTTCGTGGACCGCAAGCAGTCGCTGGCGAAGGCGAGCTGAGACGCCCATGTGCGGCATCGCGGGGTTCACCTTCCCGGCGGGTGACGCCGCGGGTCCGGCGCTTCACGCGGACCGGCTGCGCCGCATGACCGCCAGCATCAAGCACCGGGGACCGGACGCGCAGCGGGCCCTGCTGCTGGACGGCGCCGCGCTGGGGCACGCGCGCCTGTCCATCGTCGACCTGGCCTCCGGCCACCAGCCGATGCGCGACGAGGCCACCGGCCTCACCGTGGTCTTCAACGGGGAGATCTTCAACCACGTGGAGCTGCGCGAGCAGCTGTCGGGGGCGTATGCCTTCCGCACGCGCTCCGACACGGAGGTCATCCTCGCGGCGTTCCTCACGTGGGGCATCGACTGCGTGCGCCGCTTCGAGGGCCAGTGGGCGTTCGCGCTGTGGGACCCGCGAGACCGCACGCTGTGGATGTCGCGCGACCGCGTAGGCATCTGCCCGCTGTTCTACGCGCACCTGCCGGGAGGGCACCTGGCGTTCGCGTCGGAGGCGAAGGCGCTCTTCGCGGGGGGGCTCGTGACGCCCGCGCTGGACGCGCGGGGGCTCAAGCAGACGTTCCAGCTCTGGGCGCCGGTGGCGCCGCGCACGTCCTTCGAGGGCGTGTCGCTGCTGCCGCCCGCGCACGTGGCGAAGTGGCGCGACGGGGCGCTGACGCTCCAGCGCTACTGGGACCTGGACTTCGGCGTGACGCCGGACGCGGCGGAGGAGCCCCGGCTGCTGGAGGAGCTGGGCGCGGTGCTGGACCGGGCGGTGCGGCTGCGGCTGCGCGCGGACGTGCCGGTGGCGGCGTACCTGTCGGGCGGGCTGGACTCCAGCCTCCTGTGCTCGCTGGCGCAGGAGCAGCTGGGGGGCACGCTGCGGACGTTCTCCGTGGGCTTCGCGCACGCGCGGTTCGACGAGCGCACGCACCAGGCGGCGGTGGCGGAGCAACTGCGCACCGAGCACCGCGTGGTGGAGATGCGCGACGGGGACATTGGCGCGCTGGTGCCGGGGGTCATCTTCCACGCGGAGCAGGCGATGATGCGCTCCGCGCCCGCGCCGTTCCTGCGGCTCTCCGGGTGGGTGCGCGACCAGGGCATCAAGGTGGTGCTGACGGGTGAGGGGTCGGACGAGATGTTCCTCGGCTACGACCTGTTCAAGGAGACGAAGGTGCGCCAGTTCTGGGCGCGCCAGCCGGCGTCGAAGTACCGGCCGCTGCTCTTGCGCCGGCTGTACCCGACGCTGTCGGTGAGCCAGCAGAGCGTGGAGCTCTTGCGCGAGTTCTTCGGCACGGGGCTGGAGACGCCGGACGCGCTGGCGTTCTCGCACCTGGTGCGGTGGGGCAACAGCGGCCGCATCCTGCGCTTCCTCGCGCCGGAGTTCGCCGCGAAGGTGGCGGACGAGGATCCGGTGGCGTCGGTGCTCGCGACGGTGCCGGAGGCGGTGGCGAAGTGGAGGCCGCTGGCGCGCGCGCAGTACCTGGAGGCGCGCACGCTGCTGTCCGGCTACCTGTTGTCCGCGCAGGGCGACCGCATGCTGCTGGGCAACGCGGTGGAGGGGCGCTTCCCGTTCCTGGACACGGGCGTGATGGAGTTCGCCGCGCGCGTGCCGGAGCGGCTGCGGCTGCGAGGGCTGGACGAGAAGCACCTGCTCAAGCGCTTCTCGAAGGGCCGGGTGCCGGCGTCCATCCTGGAGCGCAGCAAGTTTCCCTATCGCGCGCCCATCGCGGGAGCGCTGGTGGGCCCGGATGCGCCGGCGTGGGCGCGCGAGCTGCTGGCCCCGGAGGCGGTGTCGGCGACGGGCGTCTTCGACGCGCGCAAGGTGGAGCGGCTGGTCGCGAAGCTGCGCGCGCCGAACTCCGCGGAGAGCGAAGCGGACACCATGGCCCTGTTCGCCGTGGCGTCCACGCAGTTGCTGGCGCACCACTTCCTGAAGCCGAAGCCCGTGCCCCAGGCGGACGTGGATGCCGTGCGGTTGGAGGCCGCGTGAGCGCGGACACCGCACCCTCGTGGGTTCGCGCCCACGCAGCGGCGACTCCGGATGTAGCGGCGGTGGACTCTCCGTGGGCGCGGCTCACCTACGCCCAGCTTGAAGCGCGGATGCTGGCGCTCGCGGGGCACCTGCGCGCTTCGGGCGTGGAGCCCGGGGCTCGGGTCCTCATCGCCCTGCCACTGGGCTGCGCGGCCGCCGTCGCGGGGCTTGCGGTGCAGGCCCTGGGGGCCTGCGCCGTGGAGCTGGACCGTGAGACGGGCGCGGATTCGATGGCCAGCATCCTCGCGCAGACGGGTGCCCGCCACGCGGTCATCTTCGGTCAGGACGCACGGCGCTGGACGGGCCGCTCCCAGCTCGGCCACTTCTTCGTCGTGCACGGCTCCCGTCCGCCGGAGCGGATGCTCGGGCTGCTGAAGCCGGCCGCCTGTACGTGGCTCCAGGAGGACGGCGCGGTGGATCCGGAGGCCGGTGCCACTCCGCTCGCCGCCCTGCCCTCCCTGGCCCCGGAGGCTCCCGCGTCCATCGTCTACACGTCCGGCAGCACGGGCACGCCCCGCGGCGTCGTGCAGACGTTCGCCAACATCGCGGCGAACACGCGCTCCATCGTGGAGTACCTGGGCCTCACGCCGCGCGACCGCGCCATGCTCATCCTCCCCCTGCACTACTGCTACGGGAAGAGCGTGCTCCAGACGCACCTGCTCGCGGGCGGCTCCGTGTTCCTGGATCCGCGCTTCATGTACCCGCAGGTCGTGCTGGAGGCCATGGCCACCGAGGCGTGCACCGGCTTCGCGGGCGTGCCCCTCACCTTCGAGCTGCTGCGCCGCCAGGCCGCGCCGGACTCGCTCGCGAACCTCAAGCTGCGCTACCTCACGCAGGCCGGCGGCGGCATGTCCCCGGACACCGTGCGCTGGACGCGCGAGGCCTTCCACCCGGCGGAGCTGTTCGTCATGTACGGCCAGACGGAGGCCACCGCGCGGCTCTCCTATCTGCCGCCCTCGCGCGCCACCGACAAGGCGGGCTCCATCGGCCAGGGCATCCCCGGCGTCACGCTGGCCGTGGTCGCGGACGACGGCACGCCGCTGCCCGACGGTGAAGTGGGCCAGCTCGTGGCGAAGGGCGCCAACGTCACCCCCGGCTACCTCAACGCTCCGGACGACACCGCCGCCATCCTCCACGACGGCTGGCTGTGGACGGGCGACCTCGCGTGGCGCGACGCGGACGGCTTCTTCTTCCTCGTCGGCCGCGCGAAGGAGATCCTCAAGGTGGGCGGCCACCGGGTGAGCCCCGCGGAGATGGAGCACGTCCTCGCGCGCCACCCGGCCGTGCTGGAGGTCGCCGTGGTGGGCGTGCCGGACGACCTGGGCGGAGAGGCCGCGTGCGCCGCCGTGGTCCTCCAGCCGGGCGCCACCGCGAAGGAGGACGACCTCCGCCGCTTCTGCCGCGAAGCGCTCCCGGCGCACAAGGTGCCGCGCCACGTGCTGTTCACCGAAGCGCTCCCCCGCGGGCCCACCGGCAAGGTGCTCAAGGCCGACCTGCGCACGCGCGTGCTGTCTTCACTCTCTTCCCCTGAATCGAGGTCGCCGTGACGATGAAGTTCTCCAAGCAGGTGCTGGAACTGGACTGGGAGGCCAAGGCCGCGTCGCTGTCCGACGGGCTCAAGGAGGCCGTCCTCAAGAAGCTGCGCAAGCGCGGGCTGGTGGTCGCCGTCTCCGGCGGCATCGACTCCGCGTGCGTCGCCGCGCTGGCGGTGCGGGCGCTGGGGCCGGACCGCGTCTTCGGCCTGCTCCTGCCGGAGCGCGACTCCAGCGGCCTGTCCTCGAAGCTGGGCCGCGAGCTCTGCGAGAAGCTGGGCATCCAGTACACGCTGCACGACATCGCGCCCGTGCTGGAGGCCGCCGGGTGCTATTCGCAGCGCGACGCGGCCGTGCGCTCCGTGTTCCCCGCGTTCCAGCCGGACATGAAGTGGAAGATCGTCATGCACGGCGACCGCCTCAACACGGACGCCCTCAACGTCTTCTACGTGGTGGTGCAGGTGGACGGGCAGGAGCAGCGCTTCCGCCTCACGCCCCAGGCCTACGTGCAGATTGTCGCCGCCACCAACTTCAAGCAGCGCGTGCGCAAGATGATGGAGTACTTCCACGCGGACCGGCTGAACTTCGCCGCGTCCGGAACGCCCAACCGCCTGGAGTATGACCAGGGCTTCTTCGTGAAGCTGGGCGACGGCGCCGCGGACGTGAAGCCCATCGCCAGCCTCTACAAGACGCAGACGTACAAGCTCGCGCGGCACCTGGGCGTCATCGACGGCATCCTCAACCGCGAGCCCACCACGGACACGTTCAGCCTGGAGCAGTCGCAGGAGGACTTCTACTTCTCCGTGCACTACTCGCAGCTGGACCTCATCCTCTGGGCGAAGAACCACGGCGTCACGCCCGAGGAGGTCTCCCCGGAGATGGGCCTCACGCCCCAGCAGATCCAGCGCGTCTACGACGACATCGACCAGAAGCGCCGCACCACCGCGTACCTCCACGCGCAGCCGCTGCTGCTCGAAGAGGTCAGCGAGCTGAAGCCCTTCAAGATCTCCTGAAGCGGCCTCACCCGCCGCCGGAGCCTGGGGAACCGGACGCCGCGTCGATGGCGTCCGCGGCCTCCACCCGGAGGCGCTCCTCCGGGGTGAACGAGTCGAACAGCAGCCGCTGCACCGCGGCCTGACGCAAGGCCGCATCCGGCTCCGTGCGGCCCAGCGCCTCGCGCTTCGCGCGGAAGTCCGCCAGCCGCTGCTTCCACTGCGCGCGCTCCGCGTCCAGCGCCTCCAGCCGCTCGGTGGCCTCCGGCCCCACGGTGGACAGGCGGTGCTGGTGCAGGTCCTCCCGCGTCGCGCCCGCCGCCAATAGCTCCTGCTCCACGGCCTGCTGCCGCAACGGGCGCACGGCCTCCTCGCGGCTGGCGCGCACGTCCGGAGGAAGCCGCTCCTCCAGCTCGGCCATGCGCCGCTCGCGCTCCTCCTTCGTCAGCGACGCGTCCTTCATCAGCTTCAGCCGCTCCACGGCGACGGCGTCCACCGCCTCCTCCTTCCCGAAGAGGCCGTCGGCCGCGCCCGAGCCCAGGTGCTCCCGGCGCAGCTTGCGCAGGGCCTCCAGGCGCTCGGCGGTGTCCATGGGAACCGAGCCCTTCGACGCCAGCCCCCGGGCCGCTTCCAGATAGGACAGGTAGTCATCCAGCACCTGCACCGCTTCATCCATGGCTGCGGGGGGCAGCTTCTTCGCCCGCAGCGCCGTCAGGATGCGCTCGCGGATGAGCGACGCGGGCTCCTCGCCGGTGGCGGACAGGTAGTAGTCGAAGAAGCGGCGCAGGTCCGCGCTCGGCACCAGGTGTCCGGACGCGTCCACGAGCACGGCGCCGTCCTCCTCCGTGTCCTGGAGCGAGCCGGGCAGCGGAGGCAGCGGCGCATCCGGAGCCGGCGTCGCCGTCACGGCGGCGCCGGGAACGGCGGAGGACGCCGCGCGCGGCGCGGGGCCTTGCGCGACGGGAACGGCGGACGGCGGGACAACGGGTCCGGGCACGTCCTCCGCCCGGACCTTCCACCACGAGAAGACGCCGGCACCCAGGAGGGCGCACAGCGCGACCACGAGAATGACGGCGCGGCTCTTCATGGCGGGGCGCTCCAACGGGATTACAGGCCCGCGGTCTTCAGGCGGTTCGCCTGGTTGCGGAACACGGACACCGGGTTGGTGAAGAACGCGGTGAGGCCCAGCACCTGGTTGACCTCGTCCAGGTGGTTCATGTCGTAGTCGTCACGGATGACCGTGCCGAAGCGCGAGCTGCAGCGGCCCACGAGGCCGTCGTTGGACCCGCTGTAGAAGAAGGACGACAGCTTCAGGGCGTAGTCAGACGCGTCCAGGATGTTGGTGAAGGGATCCGTGCCGGACCAGGAGTAGTAGCGCTGGCCCTGGGCCCCCGTCGCCGCGCCGCTGCCGCAGGACGTGGTGGGGACGCCCGCGGGGAACTTCGCGGTGAACGCGGAGGTGCCCGTCTTGCTCAGCGCCGTCAGCGCGCCGATGGCGTCCTGCGGCTGCGTGTGGCCGGACAGCAGCCCCAGCACGGTGCCCAGGCTGTTGGCGAAGTACGCCAGCACGCCCTCCGTGAACGACCCGCCCTGGAGGTTGTTGCGCAGGTAGTCCGCCAGGTCCGCGCCCTTGTGCGGCGAGCCCACCGTCGTCACGGACGCCACCAGGTCCGGCCGCACCGCCGCCACGTAGCGCACGTCCAGGCCGCCGTGGCTGTGGCCAATCAGGTTCACCTTCTTCGCGCCCGAGCGCGCGAGCACGTCCTGCACCTGCGCCAGCAGCGCCTCGCCGCGCGCCTCCGTCGAATTGAACTGCGGAACGTGCGTGATGTAGACCTTCGCGCCGCCCGACTTCAGCGACGACTCGATGCCGTAGAAGTAGTCGAGCACGCCGAACAGCGAATCAAACCCCGCCATGCCGTGCGCCAGCACGATGGGGTACTTCGTCTGCGTGTACGTATCCGCGCGGGCAGGCTGCGCCCAGATGGCAAGAACCGCGACAGTCAGAACGAGGGTCCGGACGGCGTTTCGCATACAGGCTCCTGTTGGGGGAGGACGGATCATCGAAGGGATTGACCCGCGAATCAGCCCATAAAGCGAGACACTGATAAAAAGCAAGCCAACCTCAGAATTAACTGAAAAGCATGTCAGCTCTGGGGCAGGCAGCCCGCCCCAACGCAACGCATCAAAATCTCAACACCCCGCGTCATGGTGGCAGCATGCGGGCCTTCTCAGAGGAGCACGCCCTTGGACACCGCCGCCTATCAGGCCTTCACCACGGAATTGACGCGCAGGGTCGGCGCGGACGGCCGCTTCCGGGGGCTCGTGGCGCTGGGCTCGATGGCGGCGCGCGACTACCCGCCGGATGACTTCAGCGACCACGACTTCTTCGTCATCGCCTGGCCCGGACACGCTGAAACATTGAGACATGAGCGCGGCTGGCTGCCGGGCGCGGAGGACGTGGCGCTGGTGTTCCGGGAGACGGCGCACGGCCTCAAGGTGGTGTACCGGGACGGGCACCTGCTGGAGTTCGCGGTGTTCGACCTGGAGGAGCTGTCCTTCGCGCGCGTCAACCGCTACCGCGTGCTGCTGGACAAGGGCGGCGTGACGGAGCGCATGGACGCGCGGGCGCGGGACACCGCCGTGGAGCTCCAGCGCACGGCGCCGGACGACGCGTGGCTGTTCGGGCAATGGCTCACGCAGGTGCTGGTGGGCATGGGCCGCCACGCGCGCGGCGAGGGGCTCAGCGGACGCGCGCGGCTGGACGAAGCGGTGCGCCTGTTCTGCCTGCTGCTCGCGCGCCACGTGCCCGCGCCCCAGGCGTCGCTGCTGGACGGGTTGGATCCGGTGCGGCGCGTGGAGCGCGTGTATCCGCGGACCGGCGGAGAGCTGGCGCGTGCGTTGGAAGGCGATTCACCGGGCCTGGCGCGCACGCTCCTGCGGCTGGCGGAGCGCGAGCTGTCCCACGTGCCCGGCTTTCCGCGCGACGGGGTGGCCGCCGTGCGGGCGCGACTGGAAGCGCTGCACGGCTAGCGCGCGGCACCTCAGGCCCGGGCGGCGTCCTGTTCCCGGGCGTTGTGCGCGATGACGAGCACCTGCTCCGGGTGCGGCTGCTCGCGGGCCCACTCCAGGAGCGCGGTGAAGGGGTCCGGCGCGGGCGCGGCCGTGGCCAGGGGCAGGCGCGGCTGGTGTTCGAAGAACAGGTCCTCCGCCCCCAGGTTCTGGGCCTCCCACGTGCGCCAGCCGGGCAGCGGCTTGCCGGGCGCGGGCTGCAGGCCGGTGACGGTGAAGCCGCCGGCCGTGAAGGTGCGCGCCAGGCCGACGAGCGTCGCGCCCGTGCCGAAGCCGCACACCACGTGCTTCACCGTGGGGAAGCGCTCGCGCACCTGCGCGCGGAGCCCCGCCGCCCAGGCCTCCACGCACGACACCAGGGCCCGGTTGGTGAGCTGCCGGGGCCAGCACCAGCCGTCGCGCTCCAGCGCCATGGCCTGGTGGAACATGTCCGCCATGGAGCCCGCCTGGCGCACCTGCCCCTGAAAGCCATGCGCGCGCAGGTACGTCTCACCCGCCGCGTCCGTCACGGCCACCATGGGCAGGCCCCGCTCGCGGCCCAGGACGTCCAGCGCCAGCGCGCTCGACGCACCGGACAGTTCCACCAGCCCGCGCGAGCCCGGCGGCATCGCGGCCAGGTAGCGCGCGAAGGTGAGGTACTTGAGGCTGCCGGACGGCTGCGCCCCACCCCACAGCACCACCGGCCCGCCCGCACGCGGACGTGACAGGGAAAACACTCCACGCATGGTCGCCCCCTGGCGCGAACCGCCTTGCGCGCCCGACACGCCCCGGAGTCTTCCGGTGGGATGGCTCGCGAAACCATCGCCCCCGGGACGCGGGGGATGTCTCCCGGTGGACGGCGCACAAGCCCGGTTATGCTCCGCGCCCATGTCTCAAGCCCCGCGCGTCCGCATCCTCCTGTCGGAGACCTACAACCCCTGGTTCAACCTCGCGACCGAGGACTGGATCTTCCGCGAGCTGGACCCCGCCACCCAGACGCTCTTCCTCTGGCGCAACGACAACACCGTCGTCATCGGCCGCAACCAGAACCCATGGTCCGAGTGCAACCTCACGCGCATGGAGGAGGACAAGGTCTTCCTCGCGCGACGCACCAGCGGCGGCGGCGCGGTGTTCCACGACCTGGGCAACACCTGCTTCACGTTCCTGTCCGCGAAGGAGGGCTACAACAAGACGGCGAACGTCACCATCCTGCTGGACGCGCTGTCGCGGCTGGGCGTGAAGGCGCAGGCGTCCGGGCGCAACGACCTGGTGATTCCGCTGGAGGACGGGCCCCGGAAGATCAGCGGCAGCGCGTACCGCGAGACGAAGGACCGCGCCTTCCACCACGGCACGTTCCTCATCCACGCCAACCTGTCGCGGCTGGCCAACTACCTCACGCCGCACCCGAAGAAGCTGGAGTCCAAGGGCAGCGCGTCGGTGCGCTCGCGCGTCATGAACATCCGCGACCTCCAGCCGGAGGCCTCTCATGAGGCGCTGGTGAAGGCGATGATGGGCGCCTTCTGCGACTTCCACGGGGGCACCGCGGAGCCGCAGCTGCTGGAGCCCTCGTTCCTGGAGAGCCAGCCGTCGCTCAAGCGCACCTTCGAGCACTACGCGTCGTGGGACTGGCGCTTCGGCAACGCGCCCCGCTTCAGCCACCAGATGGTGGAGTACCTGTCGTGGGGCTTCTTCGAGGTCCACGTCGACGCGGAGAACGGACACGTCACCCGCGCGCAGGTCTTCTCGGACGCGCTCTACCCGGACCTCGTGCAGGACCTGCAGACGGCGCTCACCGGCAAGCCCCACAGCCGCAACGGGATGCAGCAGGCCGTCGCGGAGGTCCGCGCCCGTCACCCCTCGCAGGAGCGCGAGCTGGGAGAGCTGGAGACGTGGCTGATGGGCCAGGTCGAGGTCTGACCCGGCCCATCCGCCGTCACTTCACTCAGCGGTGGCCACCGCCGTGGCCGCCACCGTGGCCGCCGCCGGAGCCGCCGCTCCAACCGCCGCCGTTCCCGCCGCCGCGGCTGGAGCCGTGGGACGAACCGCCGCCACGGCCGGAGCCGCCGCCCCAGCCTCCACCGCCGCCGCCATGGCTGCTGGAGGAGCCGCCGCTGGTCTGACGGACGCTGCCGCCGCCCCAACCGCCGCTGCCGCTGGACGAGGAGCGCCCACCGCCGCCCGACGACGGACGGCCGCCGCCGGAATCACCACCCCAACCGCCGCTGGACTGGTGCGAGCCGCCGCTCGACCCGCGCCCGCCCGGAGGAGGACTCCGGGTGCCGCCCCAGCCGCCGCTGTTGTCGTTGTTCGACGCGTGGCTCCGGCCGCCGCCCTGCGGGCGATAGGGACCGGGACGGCTGTAGTTGCCCCGGCCGCCGTAGGACGGGCCGTTGTAGCGCCCGGGAGACGCGTCATGAGCGCGCGGGCCGTACCGGTACGGCCCCGGGCGGGAGTAGTGGTAGCCCGGGCGGTAGCGGCTGTGCCCGTAGCCGTAGTAGCGCCACGACACGCCCGGGTAGCGGTACCACGAGCGCAGGAAGTAGTTCGGGCGGCCGAAGGACAGCGAGATGTGCGCGTGGCGGTAGACCGGGACGATGACTCGCACCGAGCCGTTCCAGCCCCAGCCGCCGCCCACGAACACCCACGACGGCCCGCGGCGCACCCAGTGCGGCGACACGAACACCAGGCCCGGACGCGGCGGCTCCATCCAGGTGCCGGAGATCCACTCGTAGCCGTTGGCGCCCCAGTACCAGTAGCCCGGCGCCCACGTGTAGTCCGGAGCCGGCGCGGGGGGCGGCGCCTCCACGCGCAGGGCCGGAGGCGCCTGGGTGGCCGTCACGTCCTCGCTGGCGACCTCCACGGGGATCTCCACCTCGGTGGAGCCCTCCCGCGCCCAGCCGCCGGACACCCAGCGCCAGACGTCGTCGTCCTGCGCCCAGTAGCCGTTGACGTACTGGTAGCCGGGCATGCGCTCCACCCAGCCGCCGGACTTGAACTGCCAGCTGTCGCCGTCCCAGTACCAGTGCCCGGACGTCCACACCGCGCCGGCATAGGGCCGAGGGGTCGGCGACTCGGCGGGAAGGTCGGGGGGCGGAGAGGGCGCGATGGGCCCGGAGTCATCCGCGTTGGACTGCTGCTCGTATCCGTCATCACCCCAGTCATCCGCGGCGACCGGCGAGGTCTGCGCGAACGCACCCTGGGTGGCCAGGCCGACAATCACACCAACCCACCATCGAGAACCCATGACTTCTTCTCCGATCTCCAGACCCCCGAGGGGACGCCGGCCACCCACACTTTATTCACCCTGGAGGCTCCAGGCCCGCAATCCTGTCGACACTGCTACAGTCCGGCGGGACGCGAATGCTGCGCCGACTCCTCCCCACATTGCTCGCGCTGGGTTGTGGCCTGCTGGCCCTCGGATGGGGGCTGGTGAGCCTCCAGCGCATCTTCACCCAGGAGCGTGAGGACGCCCGGGCCCAGGTGCGCTCGCGGCGCGTCGCCCTGGAGCAGCTGGCGGCGGAGTCGCTGCGCACCGCGCTGGCGCAGCGGATGAAGACCCACCTGCCGAAGCTCAACGCGGCCGTGGGGGATCCGCTGCTGCCCGCGGAGGGCTACTACCTGCTCTTCCGCGGCCACCAGTTCCTGCCGCGCGTGGACTGGCCCCGGGAGGGCACGGACGTCCCCGCCCAGGCCACCTACACGCTGCTGGCGCACGCGCTGGAGGACGGCCCTGTGCCGGCGCCCTTCCAGGAGCGGCTCGCGCGGCTGCGCGCGGCGGAGGCCGCCCTGGTCTCCGGCAGGGAGGCGCGCACGGACGCGGCGGTGGAGGCGCTCCTGCGCTACCACGCGGCGCACCCGCTGCCGCCGGATCAGGAGCTGCCCTTCACCCTGCTCATGGTGGAGTACCTCCAGCGCGGAGGGGACACGCCGCTGCTCATCCGGGCGCTGGTGCGCGAGGGCCTTCCGGAGGAGCTGGGCGGCATGGCGCGGGACCCGGGCCTGCAGCGCAACCTGCTGCGTGCCCGGCCCCAGCTCACGCGGCCGGACTTCGACTTCCTCCAGGCGCGCATCGTGGCGCTGAGCCAAGCGCTGGTGGAGCCCCATGACGCCTTCGTCGCGCGTGTGCAGGAGGCCGGCGCGGGCGCGCTGGTGCTGCCGGAGCCGCTGGACGGCCCCACGCTGCTGGCCGAGCAGTGGTACGTGGAGCCCGCGGCCGAGCAGGTGCACGGGCTGGCCGTGGACATGTCCGCGCTGCTCGAGGACCTGACCCAGGAGCTGCGCGGGCGCAACCTCATCCCCAAGGACGGCCAGGTGCGGCTGGGGCCCGGCGGCGTGGCGCGGCCCCTGAAGCATCCGGGGCTGGAGGTGGCCACGCCCGGATGGGCCGCGGCGGAAGCCGACATCGAGGCCCGCTACGGCCTGAAGACGCTGCTGGTCGCGGCGTGCGGCGCGCTCGCGGCGGCCATCGCGGCGCTGGCGGTGGTGGCCCAGCAGCGCAAGTACCGCTTCGTGGAGCTCAAGAGCGACTTCGTCTCCACCGTGTCGCACGAGCTGCGCACGCCGCTCGCGTCCATCCGCCTCTTGGGGGAGACGCTGGAGCGCCGGCTGGGCCAGAGCCCGGAGGCCGGGGACTACCCCACCCGCATCGTGCGAGCGGCGGAGGGCCTGCACTTCCTGGTGGAGAACATCCTGTCCTTCAACCGCATCGACAAGGGGCGGTGGGCGCTGAGGCCCGCGCACGTGCGGCTGGAGGAGGCGGTGGGCACGCTGCGCGAGGACCTGCAGGACGCCGTCACCGTGCCGGTGGAGATCCGCTCGGAGGTGGCCGACGTGGAGCTGGACGCGGACGCGTCGCTCGTCCGGATGCTCTTCGCCAACCTGGGCCGCAACGCCTGCCTCTACAACCAGCGCAGCCCCGTGGTGCTGACCGTGCGCGCCTATCCGCAGCCGGGCTTTGGCGCCACGGTGCTCTTCAGCGACAACGGCGTGGGCATCCCCCAGGAGGAATGGGAGCGGGTGTTCCAGGACTTCTACCGGCTGACAACCCCCGGGCCGGAGGTGCATGGAAGTGGCCTGGGGCTGGCGCTGTGCCGCAGAATCATGGGCCTGCACCAGGGCAGCATCCAGGTGGCCTCCTCCGGCCCTGAAGGCACGACCTTCGCCCTGACCTTTCCCGAGACGCGCCGATGACGACGCAGACGACGCCCCCCTCCACCCGCCCCTCCATCCTCATCGTCGAGGACGACGCGAACCTGCGCATGGGCCTGCGCGACAACCTGCGCGACGAGGGCTACGACGTGACGGACGCCCCGTCCGCGAAGGACGCCGCGCCGCACCTGCAGTCGCGCGCGTTCGACCTGCTCATCCTGGACGTGATGCTGCCGGGCGAAGACGGCTACAGCTTCTGCCGCCGCCTGCGCGCGGAGGGCGTGAAGAGCATGGTGCTGATGCTCACCGCGCGCTCGCTGGAGGACGACCTGGTGCGCGGCTTCGAGGCCGGCGCGCAGGACTACCTCACCAAGCCCTACCGCCTGCGCGAGCTGCTCGCGCGCGTGCAGGCGCTGGTGCGCCGGGCGGGCACGGCGCCGCCGCAGGTGCTGACCTTTGGCGCCTTCACGCTGGACCTGGGCCGCCGCGCGGTGCTGCGGGCGGACGGCGGCGAGGTGGACCTGACGCGCACGGAGTTCGACCTGCTGGCATTCCTGCTGCGCCACCGCGATCGCGCGCTGCCCCGGGGCGAAATCCTGGACGCGGTGTGGGGCCGCGACGTCGTGGTGGATCCGCGCACGGTGGACAACTTCGTGTCGAACCTGAAGAAGAAGCTCGGGTGGACGAGCACGTCGGGCTTCACCATCCACACGCTGCGCGGCGTGGGCTACCGCATGGAAGTCACGAGCGGCGGCCCCTCATGACAAAATCATGACCGACACATGGAGCCCTGTCGGCCTTCCGGCTGGCGGGACTTCGTACCTTGCATCTTGTGGGGACGGGACGCCTGGAGCGTCCGCTCCAACCAGGAGGCGGGTCAGATGTTTGAGTCGGTCATCGAACGGCGGGGAGTGCGCTCGGGACGGTTCGGCACGGGCGCGTGGGTGTCCATCAGCGTGCACGCGGGGCTCCTGGGCCTGGTGTTCTTCATCTCCGGACGCGTGCCCGACACCATCGAGCAGCCGGATCCGGTCATCGTCTTCCACCCGCCCGCCATCCGGAAGGGCGTGAAGCAGACGGCGCAGCCGAAGCCGGCCACGGCCGCTCCGGCGCCGAAGCCCAAGCCGCGCACGGACCGCATCCCGCTCCACCCGAAGCCGCTGCCCACGGACCCGCCGGAGGCGAAGCCGGATCCGGAGCCGACGACGGTCGCGGACGCGGCGGGCACGACCGATGCGACGGGCACGGGCGAGTCCGGGCCGGTGGGCGACCCGAACGGGAATCCGGACAGCGACAGCCCCATCGGCGTCGTGGGTGTGCCGGTGATCACGGCCGCCCCTACCGGCACGGACGTGCTGCCCTTCCAGGGCGGGATGACGCCGCCCCGGATGCTGAGCGGTTCACAGTTCAGCTACACGCTCGAGGCGCGGCGCGCGGGTGTCGAAGGGATGATCATCGCGAAGTGCGTCATCACCACGGAGGGCCGGGTGCGCGACTGCCGCATCATCAAGGGCCTGCCGTTCATGGATGACGCGGTGCTGGAGTCGCTCTACTCGCGCACGTATCAGCCCCTCACCTTCCAGGGCCGCCCGGTGAACGTGTCGTACACGTTCAACATCAAGCTGAAGATGCCCTAGCGGCGGGTCCGGGTGTCCGCCAGTGAAAGCGCCCGGACGCCCGGCTCCCCCGCGGGAAGGGAAAAGAATCGCGGCGGAAGTGCGGGCCCGTTAGGAAAGTCCCGTCGCGCCTGGCCATGTGCGCGATACCGGCACCGGAAGGAGCGGGCCTCCCCCGGCCCGCTTCCGGTGCCGGTCCCTTTTCAAGCGCGATGGCGGACACCTGGTACGACGCGGTGGTGGTGGGTGCGGGCTTCGGTGGCCTGGGCACCGCCTTGGAGTTGTGTCGCCGGGGCGCCCGGGTGGCGCTGTGCGAAGGGCTCAACTACCCGGGTGGCTGCGCGAGCACCTTCCGGCGCGGCGGCTACGCCTTCGAGTCCGGCGCCACGCTCTTCTCCGGCTTCGGCGAGCACCAGCTCTTCGCCCGGTGGATCCGCGAGCACGCGCTGGACGTGACGGTGGACTGGTTGGATCCCCTGGTGGAGCTGCGAGCCCCGGGGATGCGGCTGCCGGTGCACCGCGACCGCGAACGACTCATCGCTGAGATCTGCGCGCTGCCCGGGGCGCCCGTGCAGGGCGTGCGGCGCTTCTTCGCGTTGCAAGCCCAGGTGGCCGGTGCGCTGTGGCCGCTGTTCGATGACCCGGACCTGCTGCCACCCTTGAGCCTGAAGACCCTGCTGCGCCACGCGGGGCGCGTGGGGTCCTACGCGCCGCTGATGCGGTGGCTGGGCCGGCCCCTGGGCGCGGTGCTCGCTCAGCACGGGCTGGAGGGCTTCACGCCGCTGCGCACGTACCTGGATGCGCTCTGTCAGATCACCGTGCAGTGCTCTGCCGCGGAGGCGGAGACGCCGTTCGCGTTCGCGGCGATGGACTACTACTGGCGCGGCACGGGCCATGTCCGGGGCGGCATCGGTCGGCTGGCGACGGCGCTGACGAAGGCCATCACGGACCGGGGCGGCGACGTGCTCCTGGCGAACCGGGTGCGCGCGGTGACGCCCGTGGACGGAGGCTGGAAGGTGACGGCGCGCAGGGGAGAGCTGCTCGCCCGGCACGTGGTGGCCAACGTGTTGCCTCACGGGCTGCGAACGCTGCTGGATGCGCGGATGGGCCAGGTCCCCAAGCTGGATGCGCTGGCGAAGCGCGTGGACGGCGGCTGGGGCGCGGCGATGCTGTACCTGGTGGTGCGGCCACCCGAAGGTGACTCCGGCGGCGCGCACCACTTCGACATGGTGCGCGATGAGCAGGCGCCCTTCATCGAGGGAAACCACCTCTTCGCCTCCGTGAGCGGAGCGGCGGACGAAGGGCGCGCGCGGCCGGGCCAGCGCACCGTGACGGTGTCCACGCACGTGCCGCTGAAGAAGGTCGCGGGCATGACGCCTGAGGAACAGGCGCCCTACTTCACCGGGCTCCACGCGCGGATGCGCGAGAACCTGGACGCGCTGCTCCCCGAGTGGACGGCCAACGTCGTGCACGTCATGACGGGGTCCCCCCGCACATTCCAGCGCTTCACGCTGCGGGAGTCGGGCGCGGTGGGCGGCGTGCCCCGGCGCGCAGGCTTGGACAACTACCGCATCCTGGGACCTTTCCAGGCCCAGCGCGGGCTGTGGCTCGTGGGGGACTCCGTGTTCCCGGGCCAGAGCACGCTCGCCACCGCGGTGGGCGGCGTGCGCACCGCCGCGAGCATCGCCGCGGTGCGCTGAATCATCGCGTTACAACTCAACCCTTTATCCACCGCTCGACTGGAATCCGCGCTAGCAGGTTCTGGCGCGGTCGTGGACCGCATATCATTCGCGTCCCCCTCAAGGAGGACACATGCGGTCAATCATTCTCGGTGGTCTGCTGGCGATGGCGGTGGGCTGTGGCGGTCCCATGGAGCAGGAGGAGCCGGCGGACCTGGCCTCTCAGAAGGCGCCGCTCCCCGACTGCTCCAACGAGCCGAACGCGAACCTGTACCGGTACTACAGCGACGCCGCGCACACCCAGCTCATCGGTGAGTATGGATGCTATTGCGGCGGGCTCTACTACTGGGGCGGCCGGTCGGTCTACTCGGAGTACATCCAGGAGTGCTGAGCCGGCCCGCGCTCAAACACAAACAGAACCTGTCTTTCCCCCTCACGGAGAACACATGCGTAGGTTCCTGATTGGCGGTCTGTTGGCGATGGCGGTCGGCTGTGGCGGTCCCATGGAGCAGGAGGAGGAGTCGAACCTGGCCTCACAGGAGTCGGCGCTCCCGGACTGCATGAACACCGACAACATGATCACGTACTTCAACGACGCGAACCACTCGATCATCGTCGGTCAGCGCGGGTGCTACTGCGGAAGCTGGGTGAACTGGGGCCAGGTGTCCACGAGCTACTGGGAGAACACCAGCTGCTAGGCCACACCTGACACCAGGGGAGTGATTGAAGTCCGCGTCTCGCCAAGGATCCGCGCAGCCTCCACGGCGGCGTCCTCTGGCCTGACGCTGGTGTCGGAGATGCCGGCGATGAGCCGGGTGCGGTCGTGGTCCACCGCGCCCGGCTTCGCCCAGGTGTCCGCGTCCGGCGCGGTGAGGTACGCGGAGAAGGCGTGGTGCCCGGAGCCGGGGCGCTCGCCAATCACATGCACCAGGGCGCGCGGACGCGGGTCCCCTTCCGCGCCGAACAGCAGGCGGCCCACCTGGTAGCCCGCGCGCACCCGGCCGTGCTTCACCACCAGCACCTCCGGCGCCACCCTCCAGCCCGTCGCGTCCAGCTCCGCGCGCAGCCGCGCCAGGAACGGCGCCAGGTGACCCTCGTCCATCAGCGAGCGCGGATCCAGACCATCCGAGATGACGAGCTGCGCGTCCCACCGTCCGCCGTGCCGGTCGCGCAGCGCGCGCACCGTGGCTTCCGATGCCGTGTCCAGCGACTCGCCGGACGGCGGATGCAGGATGTAGTCGCGCCGGTCCTCGGAGCACGTCCGCAGGCGCACCGCGCCCGGCAGGGCCTCCACCGCCGCGTCGGACAGCTCCGACCACAGCCCCACCTTGGCGTCCTCGTACAACTGCCGCAGGTCCTTCTCCAGCGACGGCTCCAGCGTCCAGGTCTCCTTGCCGTGCCCCACCGCCAGCGGCACGCTCCGGGCGCGCACCTGGGCCATCTGCGCCTCCGCCTCCACGCGCAGCTCCGCCTCCGTCCGCGTGTCGCCCTTGGCCCGGCGATAGTGCACGTAGACGTGCGCGGGGTCTCCGAAGTGCTTCGTGGGCCGCCCGTCGGCGTCGATGACGCCCAGGCGCTGGAAGAACGCCCACATCCGGTCATCCACCTTCAGGCCGTACCGCTCGCGCAGCCGCACGTGGTCCTGGAAGGACGTCGTGAGGTAGCTGAGCATCGGATCATTCCGCGTGGGCAGCGCCATCAGGTACGCGGGCCCGGCCTCCGCGAGCTGCTCCTGGCACCAGCCCAGGTCATCCAGCGTCACGTCCATGTGCAGCGTGGAGCAGACGTCCAGGCCCAGCGTGAGCCCGTGCAACTTGCCCATCACGATGTCTTCCAGGCAGCAGCGCACCAGCTGTTCGCGCGTGCGGAACACCTCCGGCCCGATGAAGCCCGCCACGTCGTTGACGTGCACCCACGGCGCCGCCTCGCGCCCCGAGCCCGCCTGCGCGATGGCCACCCGGCGCTTCAGGGCCCGCGCGAAGCCGTACTTGCGCGACTCATGGATGAGCATGTCCGTGCCGTGGTGATGCCCGTTCGTCGCGTCCGCGCCCTGCCCCGTCTCGAAGTACAGACCCCACGGCCCGGTGCGCGCCGCCGCGTGCGCCACCATCTTCTCCAGCGTCACGTCGAAGGTGCGGTTGGCCGCCTCGTTCCCACCCAGGCTCTGGAACCAGATGCCCGTGGTGCCCGGACGCAGCGCCTCCACCTGCGCCTGCACGTCGA